>JBIIOK010000100.1:0-9235 GCA_044336985.1 Pirellulales bacterium
GAGAAGCTGGCGCGGGCCCAGCGGGATTTCCACCGCCAGCGCGAGCAGCTCGAGGCGAAGTTCATCGAGCGGGCCAGCAGCACCGGCAAGCCCCGCGGCCTGCGGTGGACCGACGTGCTGTTCGACGACGACGTGGTCTACGCCCGCGATCGCCATAGCGGCGGACTGAAGGCGCTCGTCGCGATCGAGGTGAGTTTCGAGGCGATCGAGGGGGGCGGCATGGAGGAAGTCGAGGCGGTCTCCAATGTCCGCGCCGCCACCGCAGAGTTTGTCTACGAACCGAACGGCCGTTGGAAGACCGACGGCCGCGTCTTCTTCAATCTCGCCCCGACGGCGACGGTGAAGTATCTCAGCTCCGACCTGGAGTTCGTCGCCGAAGAGCACGCCGCCCGCGCGTAAAGTAGACCGCTTGCTCCGCAAGCGGATCCCCGCGATCCGCTTGCGGAGCAAGCGGTCTACGAAGTCCTACCGGGTCTCGTTTAAGTGCTCGAGCAGGATGCGCTCGACTTCCATCACCGTCTGAGGGTGGTGGTGCACTCGCGTGTGAGTGGCCGGCACCTCGAGCTCGCTCGTGACGCCCGGCAGCCGCGCGCTCGATGCCGGCACGACGCAATCGTCGGGTCCGCTCACGAGCGATTGATGCGCGGTGCCGATGATGCTGTGCGTCGTCACCCAGCAAGGGGTGCGAAGCTCGCGGATTGCACCCAGGATACTCGAATCGGGCTCGAGGATGTCGATCGTCGTCGGCAGCGAGCGCTGGTAATCGGAGTGAAAGGCGTCGGGGTTCATGGTCACGGCCTCGTCGTGGATCGCCTTCGATTCGGGCGGCTGCTTGACCGTGAGCGCGGCGATCCTCCCGACGCCGCGCGACGCCAGCGACGAGCCGGCATGCGGCGTGGCGATGAAGACGACCCGCTTCACGAACGGGAGTGGCTCGAAGAAATAGTTCGCCCGGACGCGTTCCTTGAGTTCGGGCCGCAGCACGATCTGCTCGAAGGGCACGTAGGAGATCGCGTCCCAGAGTTTCGTGCCCGAGTCGACGACCTGCAGCTTGGCGTGCAGGCCGCCCATGCTATGGCCGACGAGCACCATGTTTTGCAGGGCGCGGTCGGTACCCTGCGGATCCAGCCGCTGCACGGCCGTTCGCAGCTCGCGGCGGAGCACCGCCGCCGAGGCGAGGAACGTGGCGCCGGTCGGGTAGTGGAAGACCCAGGCCTCGTAGCGGCGGTGGAACGTCGGCCAGGTGCGGAGCTCGTTGATCAGGTCGAACCAGGTGCCTTCATCGCTCGCGAGGCCGTGGATGAACACGACCGGGATGCGGCCGGGCTGGTGAGGCTCGAGAAACTCGAGCTTCGGCACGGTGTCGCCGCGGCCGTAGGGCTGCAGGAAACCTTCGATGCTCGAAGTCTTCGGCATTCCCTCGAGCATGTCGAGGAGCGGCAGCGAGAGATCGGCCGCCAGGAGCGGCCGCGCCGGCCCCACGTGCACGGCGGCGATCTCGACGGGATTGGCGAGATCGAGGATCGCGGGCGCGTGATCCCGCGCGAGCGGCCCGGAGAACTTCTGCAGGAAGTTCTCGTCGCCCGGCATCTTGAATCGCAGCACTGCCGTCGCCGCCAGCGACTGCCGCGGCGGCGCGAATTCATCGCCGTCTGTGGAACGACCCCGCGCCAGCCGCACGGCGACGGGCAGCCCGAATCCGCCGCGCATGTGCTGCCGCTTGAGGCGCCTGTCGCCGGCAGGGGGCCGCGCCACCACGCGCTCGATGGCCGACGCATCGACTGGCAGCGCCCGCGTCTCGATCGGCACGCAGATCGGCTTCCAGGCGGGGCCGATCACGAGACCGTTGCCCGACAGCCGGCCGTGACTGTCGGCGGTCACGAGCAGCCCTTCAAGCGCGGCGGCATAGAGGCACGACGCCTCCTCGAGAATCGGCCGCGATCCGGGGCAGGTCCAGACGGCGTTCCACGCGGCCTCGGCAGACGCATAGAAGCCATCGACCGCACGCACATCCCCCTTCTCGGCCATCTTGGCCGACGCATTCCCATATTCGACGGCCTGCTTGAGAAAGCCCCGCGCCGCCTGTTCGGGATGCTCCTGCTCCGCCGCCGCGATCGGCGCAGCGCAGAGACAGGCCACGATCGCGGCACCACGGAGAATCCATGCCAGCGTCATGCCATCGTCTCCCCGCCACGTCACGTGGCATCACCCCAACTCACCTCGCTTGCGCTTCGGGCTTCCGTATCCGCCGAAAGCCCGCAGCGCAAGCAAGGTCCATTCGCCATCCACCCCCAGCAAAGTCGGAGTCACTGCAACTATCGGTGCATGTCGATCGCCGACAAAAGCGGTGGGGCGGGCCGCCGAGACCGCACCCCGAGATTCGCGAGACTGCCAGCAGTCGGGGGATCCTGGCAAAATGAAACGACGCGGCGGCGAAATCTCAAGGCCTGGTAGACCGCTGCCAAAGTAGACCGCTTCCTCTGGAAGCGGATCTGGATCCGCTTCGAGACGAAGCGGTTTACTTCGCGGGCTATCGGGATTGGAGAGAGAAGTCGATCCGGTTGTAGCCGGAACTGACCGTCGCCTCGAGCACGGTGGCTGAGTGATACCGCGGCGGCAGGATCTCGCGGCCGCCGTTCTCCTCCGTCGCCGTCATGATCCGTACGGTATGACGGTCGAGGTTCGCTCCCTCGATGTCGCGGAGATAGCGGAGGCGGTATGCGCCGGTGGCGTCGGTGGAGCCGAGCGACGTGCGACCGGGGCCGTCGGGCGTGAAGTGCACGGCTGCCGCGGCGAGCGGACGGCCGTCGAGCGTGACGGTGCCGGTCACGATGCCAAGCGGTGGCCGGTCCGATCGGGAACAGCCGGCCAGCGCCGCGAGCAGAAAGGCCGAACCGAGAAAACTTCGCAGAGCCGGTGGGCAGGGCGTGGCAGCGGTCATTGCGATTGGGCGAGCGACGCGATCTGCCCGTCGCGCATGGAGCCGAGCAGCGGGAAGACGGCGTTGTTGTCCTTCGCATCGACGAATTCGCCGAGCCAGTGGACCGAGCCGTCGGCCATCGCGAAGGAGGCGCCGCCGGGGTGATCGCTGCCGGGCGACTCGAAGAAGAGGTTGTTCATCCCGCCAGGGTTCGAGTGCGTGGGGTCGGTGGAGGTGGTGAAGAGCGTCGCCACACCGCCGACGGCCCAGCCATCGTGGCTGGTGCGATTGTATGTGTCGGCGGCGCTCGTGGCCCCGGTGATCGGCCGCAGCCGCTGCATCTCGCCGAGCATGATGGTGTTGGTGAGTCCGTCGTGGATCGCCCCGGCGGCCATGCCTGCATTCGGGAGAAACAGGCTCTCGCGCCTGCCGACGGAGCCGGGAATCGCAGTGCCGCGGTGGGCGAAGCGATGGTCGTCGGACGTGGTGTTGAGAAAGCCGTCGAGCCGGCCGTAGCAGCCGCCGTAGTCGGTGCCTCCGCCCCGCCAGGAAGTGGCCACGAGATTGCGGTGGTCGTTGCGTTGCGTGCGGATGCCGGACCGCCGGGTCGGGCAGTAGAGCAGGCGGATGTCGGTCTGCGCGACGGCCGCGTTGCCGAGCACGTTGGTCTGCCTGTCCCAGGAATTGAAGAGCGCTGCTTCATCGAGGAAGGGCAGCGTCTCGAGGATCCAGCTCGTGCCGTGCTTGCTCCCGGGGGGCGAAAACGAGGCCAGTTGCGCCTCGGCCCACGGGTTCCAGCAGCCGGTGCAGGTGGCGGTGTTGGATCCTTCGCTGACGGTCGCGGCCGGCGGAAAACGCCCGTTGGCACTTTCGTAGCCGAGAACGCCGATCGCGATCTGCTTCAGGTTGTTTTGGCAGTGGCTCCGCCGCGCCGACTCCCGCGCCGATTGCACGGCCGGCAGCAAGAGTCCCACGAGCAGGCCGATGACGGCGATGGTGACGAGCAATTCCGTGAGCGTGAAGCCGCGCCGCGGGAGGCGAAAACGGTCCCTTCCTTGAACTGTGAAGACCGCAGCCGTTTCCGTGGCGAGTCTTTGACGAACGACCTTCAACGAACGCTTTGAATCCTGCTGGCGATGCACTCAGGGCTCTTCGCGGATGCGAGAAATGCTCTTTGTGGGTCGGCCATGTTAGCGAGGGGGTAACCCCTTTCAAGGGGTGTCACGAAAACCCGTGGACGCCTGCGTGAACTCTGGCCGCGGGCCACTTGATTCGCGTGCAGCCGGATCCGCTTCCGGAGGGAGCGGTCTACTTGCGACAGGCTGAAGCCTGTCCTACTTCATCACAAGCGGCGCGATGCCGATATTGCGAGTGAAAAAGAAAAGGGCCCGTGGTTGGGGAAACCACGGGCCCGAGTAGCGGCTATCGAGGTGTGGGTCTTTGGGGGGGGGGAACAGCCGCTGAAGAGATCGTTGTTGTTTTGTTGGGTCCGGCGGCACCTGCCATCTCGGACATCTCTAACATACACGGCATCCGGCGCCGTGTCGAATCTTGGGTCAGGAATTTTTTGGCCAGCGCATTTCCCGCGAAATAACGCTTTTTTGCGGGGCGAACGCCGGGGCGTACGGCCGCTGGACACATGGGCGTGGCCGGTTGGGACGATTTCGGTAGGCTACCACTATTCAACCCCCAAACCCTCGAACATATTCAGAAAGGCTTCGTATCACGATGGCCGCCGCCCCCCGTGACCCGTTTTCCGCCCGCGCCACGTTCGAGACCGGCTCCGGCCCCGCCACGCTCTATCGGCTGCGGGCCCTTGATGACGCGGGGGTGACCAACACGTCCCGGCTGCCTTATTCGATCCGCACCGTGCTCGAGGCTCTCTTGAGGACCTGCGACGGCTACGAGGTGACCGAGGCCGACGTCAGGAGCCTCGCCACCTGGAATGCCGCCAAGCCCGCCGAGACGGAGATTCCGTTCAAGCCGGCCCGCGTGGTTCTGCAGGACTTTACCGGTGTGCCGTGTGTGGTGGATTTGGCGGCGATGCGGGCCGCGATGAAGCGGCTCGGGGGCGATCCCAAGAAGATCAATCCGCTCGTGCCGGTCGATCTCGTGATCGACCATTCGGTGCAGGTCGACTTCTTCGGTGCGGCCGACTCGCTCGAGAAGAACGTCGAGATCGAGTTCGAACGCAACGCCGAGCGCTACGCGTTTCTCCGCTGGGGCCAGCAGGCGTTCCAAAACTTTCGGGTCGTGCCGCCGGCGATCGGCATCGTCCACCAGGTGAATCTCGAATTCCTCGCCGGCTGCGTGTTCCTCCGCGATGATCCTGCGGCGGCGAAGGGGGGGCTCAAGGTGGCCGTCCCCGACACGCTCGTCGGCACCGACAGCCACACGACGATGATCAACGGTCTCGGTGTGGTCGGCTGGGGCGTGGGCGGCATCGAGGCGGAGGCCGTGATGCTCGGCCAGGCGCTCTCGCTCCTGCTGCCGGAGGTGGTCGGCTTCGAGCTGACGGGCCGGCTGCCCGCCGGTGCCACGGCCACCGACCTCGTGCTCACCGTCACGGAGATCCTGCGGAAGGAAGGCGTGGTCGGAAAGTTCGTCGAGTTCTTCGGCCCCGGGCTCTCGGGCATGTCGCTCGCCGACCGGGCCACGATCGCCAACATGGCGCCCGAGTATGGCGCCACGATGGGCTTTTTTCCGATCGACGCCGAGACTCTCGCCTACCTGCGGCTCACCGGCCGCGAGAAGGCACAGGTCGAACTCGTCGAGCGCTACATGAAGGAGCAGGGGCTCTTCCGCACCGATGCGGCCCCGACTCCAGAGTTCACGAAGCGTCTCTCGCTCGACCTCGGCACCGTCGTCCCGAGCCTCGCGGGGCCGAAGCGGCCGCAGGACCGCGTCGCGCTCTCCGACGTGAAAAAGACGTTCGCCGAATCACTGTCGGCCCCCACGGCGAAAAGGGGCTTCGCGCTCGATGCGGCGGCGCTTGATCGCAGCGGCACCGTCAAGGACAACGGCCATTCCTCGACGATCCATCACGGCTCGGTCGTGATCGCGGCGATCACGAGCTGCACCAACACGAGCAATCCGAGCGTGATGGTGGCCGCCGGGCTCGTGGCGCGAAAGGCGGTCGCGAAGGGGCTCACGACGAAGCCCTGGGTGAAGACGAGCCTCGCCCCCGGATCCCGCGTCGTGACCGACTACCTCGAGCGATCGGGGCTCAACAAGGATCTCGACGCGCTCGGCTTCGAGACGGTGGGGTATGGCTGCACCACGTGCATCGGCAACTCCGGCCCGCTGCCCGACGCGGTCGCGAAGGCGGTCACCGAGGGGGATCTGGTCGCTGCCGCCGTGCTCTCGGGCAACCGCAACTTCGAGGGCCGCGTCAACCCGCTCGTGAAAGCCAACTGGCTGGCGAGCCCGCCGCTCGTCGTGGCCTACGCGCTGGCCGGCACGACCGACATCGATCTCTCGCGGGAGCCGATCGGCAAGGGGAACGACGGCAGCGACGTCTTCCTCAAGGACATCTGGCCGACGGCCGACGAGGTGCGCAGCACCGTCGAGGCCAGCGTGCAGCCGGCGCAATTCCAGGCCCGTTACGGCAACGTCTGGCAGTCGAACCCGCGCTGGAACGAGGTGCCGACGAGCAAGGGCGAGCTCTACGACTGGGATGCCGCGAGCACATACATCCAGGAGCCGCCGTTCCTCGCCGAGCTTACCCGCGAGCCCAAGGCCCCCGAGAGTGTCCGCGGTGCCCGCGTGCTCCTCGCCCTCGGTGACAGTGTCACCACGGACCACATCTCGCCGGCCGGCAGCATCGCGAAGGCGAGCCCGGCCGGGCAGTATCTGATCGAGCACGGCGTGCCGCCGACCGACTTCAACAGCTACGGCGCCCGCCGCGGCAACGACCGGGTGATGACTCGGGGCACCTTCGCCAACATCCGCATCCGCAACCTCCTCGTGCCCGGCACGGAGGGGGGCGTGACGCGGCTGCTGCCCGGCGCGGACGTCATGCCGGTCTACGACGCCGCGATGCGGTACAAGTCCGCGGGCACGCCGCTGGTCGTTCTCGCCGGTGCGGAATACGGGACGGGCAGTTCCCGCGACTGGGCGGCGAAGGGCACGATGCTGCTGGGTGTCCGCGCGGTGCTCGCGACGAGCTTCGAGCGGATCCACCGTTCGAACCTGGTGGGCATGGGCGTATTGCCGCTCGTGCTGCCCGAGCCGTGGCAGCAGCTCGGACTGACGGGCGAGGAGACGTTCGACATTCCGTTCGACAATCTCGTCCCACGGTCGACCGTCGTCGTGAAGGCCCACCGGCCGGATGGCTCCGTGAAGGAGATCCCGTGCCTCGTGCGGATCGATACGCCGGTCGAGCTCGACCAGTTTCGCTCGGGCGGCATCCTGCCGTTCGTTCTGCGGAAACTGCTCGCCGGGTGACCGCGATCGTTGCCACCGTTTCCTCCGGCGCGTCTTCGCGAGGCCGCACTGTTTTTCACAGTGTGGTTTTCCGCGGGAAATTCGTGCGGGCGGCAAAGCCACTTGCGCTGGCGAAATCGGCGGGGTGCTGTTCGTCGCACGCCCGAAGTTTTAGATTATGCTCTGCCGTCGAGCGGATCGGCGGCCGAAGCGGCCCCGGGAATGCGGGGCGATGTCACTCGAGTGTGCGGCTCCCGGCGGGGGTCGCCCACGAAGGAGCCTTTTTTCGTGGGAAGCTCGACTGCTTATTCGTCCGTTTCGCAGGTCGCAGGCGCAGCCCGCAGTGAGCCGAAGGCGTCCTCCCGTTCCGCGATCACGCGGGTCGTGCTCGAGGAGCTCGCGCGGGTGCAGTCGCCGGCGCACCGAAGGCCCCTGACGCCCGGCATGACGCTCGCCGAGGCGGGCGTTGGTCCGATTCGCTTCCTTGACGCCGTCAACCGGATCGAAGGCCGCTACCAGATGCGGTTCGCCGAGGAATGGCTCGATCGGATCCATACCTGCGGCGACCTCGTCGAATGCATCGCCGAGAACATGTTCGACAACGTCGACCGGCTGCAGCCCGCGGCCGCGCGTCGGCCGGCCACGCGCACCGCGCCGGCCATGCCGGCCGATGAAGAGAAGGTGTTTCCGGAGTGCGTCGCGCTCGAGGAGCGGCTTCGCGGCCTCGAGCAGGCTGGACTCGCCAATCCGTTTCTCATGGCCAACGAGCAGGTGGACCAGCGTGTGGCCCGCATCGACGGCCGCGAGGTGGTCAGCTTCACGAGCTTCGATTACCTCGGCCTCGCCGGCCATCCCGACGTGACGCGGGCCGCCAAGGCGGCGATCGACCGCTTCGGCTGCAGCGCCTCCGCCAGCCGCATGGTCGGCGGCAACAACACGATCCTCGACGATCTCGACTCGGAGCTCGCCCGGTTTCTCGGCACGGAGCGGGCCGTCGTCTTCCCCTGCGGGTATGGCACGAACGCTTCCGTGTTCAACCATCTCTTCGGCGAGGGTGACCTCATCCTCTACGACGAACTCGCCCACAACAGCATCATGCAGGGCGCCAACGCCTCCAAGGCGGGCCGGCGGTCCTTCCGCCACAACGATCACGAGCAGCTCGACGGATTGCTGCGCGATCTGCGGTCGCAGTATCGCCGCGTCGTGGTGGCGATCGAAGGCGTCTACAGCATGGACGGCGACTATCCCGACCTGCCGAAATTCATCGAGGTGAAGAAGCGGCACGACGCCATGCTCTACGTCGACGAGGCCCACTCGCTTGGCACGATGGGCCCGGGCGGCCGCGGCATCTGCGACTTCTTCGGTGTCGATCCCGCGGAGGGCGACCTGTGGATGGGCACGATCAGCAAGGCGCTTGGCGCGGGCGGCGGCTACCTCGCCGGCCGCGAGCGGCTGATTCGCTACCTCGGCTACACGACGCCGGCATTCGTCTTTTCGACGGCCTGCTCGCCGCCGAACGCCGCCGCCGCGCTCGAGGGGCTGCGGGTGATCCAACGCGAGCCCTGGCGGGTGACGCGGCTCCGCGAGCGGTCGGAGCTCTTCATCAAGCTCGCCAACGACTGCAATCTCGACACTGGGGCGAGCGCCGACACCCCCGTGATCCCAATCATCGTCGGCAGCTCCTCGCGGGCGATCCTCGTCTCGCAGATGCTGCTCGAGCGGGGCATCAACGCGCGGCCGATCCTTTATCCAGCCGTCCGCGAGTCGGCGGCCCGGGTGCGGTTCTTCCTCACGGCGGAGCACACCGAGGAGCAGATCGTCCGCACCGTCGAGACGCTCGCCGCCGTGGTGGCCGCCACCGCGCAGTAGGGTAGGCTTCAGCCTGCCACC
>JBIIOK010000113.1:0-7914 GCA_044336985.1 Pirellulales bacterium
GGCTTCAGCCTGCCACCGCATTGTCAGGCGACGTGGCGGGCCGGCTCGCCGGTGCGGTCGAGCGCGGGCCAGGCGAGCGGGGCGGTGCCAAAGATGCCGTCGCGCCAGGCCGCCTGATCGCGTCGGGCCCGCCACCGCGTGACGAACGACTCCGTCACCACGAGCAGCGCCGGCAGGAGGATGAGCTCGGCGATCGTCGCGGCGGCCACCGCCGCGCAGGCCAGCCTTCCGAAGCCGGCCAGTGACGGCACGCTGCTGGCGACGACGACCGCAAAGCCGACGGTGAGCACGAGTCCGCCGATCATGATCGGGTTGCCGGTCTCGGCGACGGCCCGCCTCACGGCGGTCGTGATCGACACTCCCTCGCGGCGCTGTCGCGACACCGCGGAGAGCACGTGCACGGTGTCGTCCACCGCGAGCCCCAGGCAGACGTTGAAGACGATCACGGTGGCCGGGTCGAGCGACCGGCCGCTCAACACCACGATCGCGGCGATCACGGCGAGCGGGAAGATGTTGGGGATCAGGCTCACGATGCCCGCCAGCGGCGAGCGGAAGGCCAGGGCAAGGATCGTGCCGATGACGGCGATCTCGAGCGTGAGGCTCGAGCCGAGGTCGCGGACGAGTTGGCGGATGTTGCGGGCCGACACGACCGAGATGCCGGAGAGCTCGAACGACCAGCCCGGGCGGGCGGCGGCGATCGCCGCGAGCCCGGCGTCGATCCGGTCGTAGACCTTCTCGAGGGCCCGCGAGCCGGCGTCGGCCACGCGGGTTCGCACGATCGCCATGCGGGCGTCGGGATCGAGCATTTCCGGGAAGTGGTCGGCGTCGAGCCGGCTGCGGGCGCGGTCGGGGAGGGCCGAGGCCACCGTGGCGAGCGAGATCGGCCGCGTGAGCCCGCCATCGCGTGCGAGCACGCCGTGCACGGCCTCGAGCGCGTCGAGCACCGCCGGATCGCGCCAGTCGGTCCCCTCCGGCCACCGGACGACGATGTCGATGCCGGAGGTGCCGCCGAAGTCGCGGTCCACTCCCATGAGTGCCCGCGAGGCCGGGGCGCCGCGCGGCAGTGCGTCGGCCACGCGGTTATCGGCGTCGAGCCCGAGGCTCACGAGCGCCAGCGCCGCCGTGGCGGCCACCCCCGCGATCGCGATCGGCCGGGCATGCCGCACCGAGAAGGCGGTGAGCAGGCTGGCGAGCCGGCCGGCAGGCCGCCACGACCGCCCGATGTGCATCCCCCGGCAGAATGCGCTCGAGGCGATGAGGGGCGTGAGCAGCGTCACGGCCAGAAAGCTGGCGACGGCGCCGGCGGCCGCCGCGATGCCGAACAGCCGCACCGTCTCGATGCGGGCAAACGCCAGCGACGCGAAGCCGATCGCCGTCACGAGGCTCGTCAGGCCGCAGGCGGCGCCGATCCGCTGCATGGCGCTGGCCGAGGCGGAGAGCGCGTCGATGCCGCGACGCCGGCTGCGACGCATGTCTTCGATGAAGTGGATCGAGTCGCAGGTGCCCACGACGAGCGCGAGCGACGGCACCACGCTCGTGAGGATGTTCACCGGCGCCCCGCAGAGGCCGAGAATGCCCATCGCCCAGACGGCGCCCACGAACGGCGGCACGCTGGCCACCACGGTCGAGCGCAGGCTGCGGGCGGCGAGCGCCGAGAGCACGACCGCGAGAGACAGTCCCAGGGAATTGAAGACGAGCATGTCGCGCCGCAGAGCCTGCGTGGCCTGGTGGCGGAGGGCCGGTAGGCCGGTGAGCTCGAGAGTGAGCGGCGTGGCGGACTGCCTGGCGTCGGCGAGCGCCCGCTCGATGCCGGCGAGCGCAGGCCCCAGACTGGCCGACGCATTGGCCTCCGCGGTGAGTCGCACGAGGATGAGCGAAGACGCGGCGTCGGGGGTGAGCAGGTGACCGGCCGTGAGCGGATGCTCGAGGGCGCGGCCGCGGGCGGCGGCCAGCTGCTCCGCATCGAGCGGCTCGGATGAATGGGGGATCACGGGCAGGAGGGCGCCCGCGGTGCCCTGGCGGCGAACGTCGAAGATCGATCGCACCTGCGCGACGCCCTTCACTCGGGCCAGCTCGTCGCAGAGCCGACGGAGCTCGTCGAGCGGCCGGGCCGCGAAGAGGTCGCCGGTCGGCGCCGTCGCGCGGACGATGCAATCGCGGTCGGGGGCGCCGAACCGGTCGGCGAGCTCGTCGATGAGCGCAAACTCGGCGTCGCTGTCGCGCAGGAGCGAACGCAGGTCGTCGTCGAGCCGGAGCCGGGAGATGCCGAAGAGGGACAGCGCCGTCAGGACGGCGGCGAGGGCGAGGGCTGGGGCTCGCCAGCCGCCGGCAGCAGGTGCCGCTCCTCCGGGTCCACGATCCAGCCCCGGCAGTTGATTGCCCCGCATTGGCATGGGATCGCCGCGTCGGCCGGCCAGCAGTAGTCGATCGAGAGCTCCTCTCCCGGCTCGATGGTTCGGATCGTTTGCAGCCACAACCGGTCTTCCTGGGTGGGAGCGTCTTCGTCGAACCAATAGAAAAGTTCGCAGTTGGGATCGCAACTGTGATTCACGAATCGCAGCGGTGCGGCCGGTTCGAGCACCCGGCCGCTCTGCAATTCCATGCAGTAACTGGGGTCGGCGGGATGCTCGTCGAGCACCTGGCCGAGGATTTCGCCGATCACGATGCCGGACTTGAGCCGCCGAGCCGCAAACACGCCCTGGCCGACGTGGGTGGTGCCCACGCGGAGGAGCCGCCGCAGGCGATCGCGATTGTTTTCGGCAACGGGGGTATGCTGAGAGCTCATGGTGCGTCGTCCCGGGAGCGTGTTTCCGCCGGGCACATCGTCCAATTCGGGCCCTTGCAGGCGAGAAACTCTACCGATCATGCGCCACGGGAGTCAACGCATCCTCGTCATCGCCGCATGGCTTGCCATCGGCGCGTCGCCGGCGGTGGCACGATCCGACGGTCCAGCTGCGGCGCCGGCCTCGGCCCGCGCACTGCGGATCGCCTGCTTCAACGCTGAGAACCTCGCCGCCCCCGGCGAAGACACCAAGCTCACGCGGTTCCGATTCGAGCCTGCCCGCCGCCGCCACCTCGAGCGGGTGGCCGCGGTGGTCGAGACACTCGCCCCCGACATCATCGTGATGCCCGAGGTGATCTCGGCCGCCGGCGTGGAGGCCGTCGTCGGCCTCCTCCATGAGAAGGGACTCTCCGACTATCAGGGCCACCACGTCAACGGCCGTGACAACTTCTCCGGATTCGACGTCGCGATCCTCTCGCGGCTCGAGCCTGATCTCGTGGACGGTCGCCGGATCCACTTTTTCGCGCCGGGGCGGCAGGCCGACGGCGGTCCCGACGAGGCCTGGATGCAGCAGGAGTATTCGTTCGAAGGCGACAGCGGCCGCGAGCAGAAGAAGACGGCGGTGCTCCAGCGGCACGCAGTGGCCTATTTCACCGTCGGCGGCCGGAAGATCGCCGTCTGCGGCGTGCACCTGAAGAGCAATCCCTCCGAGATCTCGAGCAACGCCCAGCGGACGGCCGAGACGAAGATCGTGCGCGAGATCGTAAAGCGGAAGATCGTCCCCCTCGGCTACCTGCCGATCGTGCTCGGCGACATCAACGACTACGACCCCGACGTGCCGATGGCCGACTCCTTCCGCACGACGCGGACGACGGTCCTGCGCGACCTCAAGGACTACGACGAGTCGGCGGCGGGTGACGAACTCGTCAACGCCGCGACATTCATGCCGCGGGTCGCCGATCGCTACACGTCGCACTGGGATTTCAACGAGAACGGCGCCGCCGACCGCGACGACGTCTTCACGATGATCGACCACATCCTCGTGCACCGTGACCTTGCCCCCGCGATCACGCGTGCCTTCATCTCCCACGCGATCGATCTCGACGTCTCCGACCATTTCCCGGTCGTCGTCGACTTCCGGCTGCCCGAAGGCGGAAAGTAGACCGCTTCGGGACGAAGCGGTCTACGAGTGACTCTCGATGCCGATGAGCCGGGGTCGGCGGAAGCTCGACGAGCGTATGCAATTTCGACCTTCTGAGGTCGGCAGTGCCGTAGGTCGTCAGCGGAGAAATTGCAGCGCGAAGGCGACTTCTGCCGCCCCGGCGAACAATGCGGCTTGCCAGCACATTCGCGCCAAGAAGCGTTCGTGCCCATGGCAAGACAGGCTGAAGCCTGTCCTACGCGGCCATTTCGGCGCGGATTCGCGCGAGGAGTTTTTTTGTCGCGAGGATGCCCTCGGCCTCGGGCAGGGCCGTGCCCTCATACTCGACGCCGATCCAGCCGCGGTAGCCGGCCCCCACCACGAGCCGCAGCATTTTTTCGTAGTCGGTGCGGACCTCGTTGCCCGCGTCGTCAAACTCGTGGCTCTTGGCGCTCACTCCCTTGGCGAAGGGCATGAGATCCTCGACGCCACGGTAGCGGTCGTAGTCGTGGAAGTTGCCGAAATCGGGGAGCGTGCCGCAATTCGTTTTGCCGACCCGCTTCATCACGCCCGCGAGCCATTCGCCGTTGCTCGACAGCCCGCCGTGGTTCTCCACGATCACGTTCATCTGCATCTGCGAGGCGTAGTCCGAAAGCCGCGCGAGCCCGTCGGCGGCCAGCTTCTGCTGTTCCTCGAACGTGCCTTCGCTTGCGGCGTTGACGCGGATCGAGTGGCAGCCGAGCCGCTTCGCGGCCTCGACCCAGGGGAAGTGGTTTTCGACCGCCTTCGTGCGGGCGGCGGAGTCGGGGTCGCCGAGATTGCCGAGGCCGTCGCACATGATGAGCACGTTCGTCACGCCCTCGTCGGAGGCGCGCTTGGCGAGTTCGGCGATGTAGTCTGCATTCCGCGCCTTGTCCTTGAAGAATTGGTTGACGTATTCCACGCCGTCGATGCCGAACGTCTGCTTCGCGGTCCGGGGGAAGTCGAGGTTGTCGAGCTTGCCGGCGAAGAGCGTGTTGTGGAGCGACCACTGGGCGAGCGAGATCTTGAAGAGCGGGGCATCGACGGGCGGGGCGGCGATCGTGGGCGAGGCCGCGAACCGCCCGGCCACACCGGCCGCAGCGATGGCGGCGAGAAATCCGCGGCGGGTCTGCACGCAATGTCGCATGGCGATCGTTCTCCTTCGCGAGCCTCGGGCTCGAACTACGGTCTTAGGCCGCGGTGGCCGGATCTTCCGGTCGAATATACCGCTGGGTGGGCAGGAGCACAGCCACTGGCAGGAAGCAGACGGCCGCCGCGGCCATGGCTCCGGCGAAGAGCAGGTAGTAGGTCGTGCCGGTCACCAGTGGTGTGCCATCGGTCGCCGTGGTCAGCCAATTGACGCCGGCCGCGAGCAGATTGCCGGCCGACACGCTCAAGAGATAGAGGCCCATCACGATGCTTTTGAGGGCGAGCGGGGCCTGCGTGTAGGAAAACTCGAGGCAGGTGACGCTGACCATGATCTCCGCCGCCGTCAGGACCGCGTAGGCGGCGATCTGCCAGCCGATCGTCGGCCGGCCGCCCGCCTCGATGAGCCATTCGGCCGAGGCGATGATCCCGAACGAGGCGGCTGCCAGGAACAGGCCCAGCGCGATTCTCGAAAGCGGCGGCATCGGCATGAATCGCTCGATGGCCGGCCAAACGACGTAGGAAAAAAGCGGGATGAACGCGAGCACGAGCAGCGGATTGACTGCCTGAATCTGCGAGGGGAGCCATTCGATGCCGGCAAACTGCCGGTCGAGTTTCGCGGCCTGCAGCACCCACGACGAGCCCGTCTGGTCGAAGAGCGCCCAGAAGACGGCCACGAAGAGATAGACGATTGCCAGGCGGCCCAGCGCCGACCTGCCCTCGGGGCCGAGCGCCTCCTTGAGCGCGGCCAAGCCCGCCGGCGGCACGTGCACGAACGTGTGGCGGCCGAGCCAGAAGATCAGGGTGGCCAGCGCCATGAAGAGCCCCGGCACACCGAAGGCGACCCACGGGCCGTGCCGCTCGAGCAGCCACGGCGTGAGCAGGCTCGACGCAAATGCGCCGAGGTTGATCGCGAAATAAAACCAGCTGAAGACGCGGGGCAGGAGCTGCTCGTTCGACGGACCGAATTGGTCGCCCACGTGTGCCGACACGCAGGGCTTGATGCCCCCCGATCCGATCGCAATCAGCGCGAGCCCCACGGCGAGGCCGGTCCGCGTCTCGTCGACCGCGAGCGCCGCGTGCCCGGCGCAGTAGACGAGCGAGAGCAGCATGATCGTCGGGTACTTGCCGAGCAGGAAGTCGGCGAGGATCGCACCCACGATCGGGAAGAAATAGACGGCCGCCGAAAAGGCGTGGTACCAGAACTTCGCCTCGCCATCCCCCATCGGCTGCGGGGCGCCGTCGCGGCCCGCCAGGAGCGTGGTCATGAAGACCACGAGGATCGCCTTCATCCCGTAGTAGCTGAATCGCTCCGCGGCCTCGTTGCCGACGATGAAGGGGATGCCGGCGGGCATCCCCTTCATCGCCTGCGGGCTCGTGCGGTAGGGCGGGCGTGCTGCCATGGGGCGAGGGCCTTTGGGGGGCTGCGGTCGTCGTCCGGGGAGCATGGAGGATCGTCCCGCGAAAGGCAATCCGGATGGCAACCGGCGCGGAATCTGCACAATGAAGCCATCATGGACTCGCCCATCAGCCCAGCCACGCCGCCGGCCGCCCGCGGCCTGCTCGTCATCACGATCGACCGGCTGCCCGCCTGGATGCTGCCGGCCTGGGGAGCCACGTGGGTGTCGATGCCGAATCTCGACGCGCTCGGGGGCCGCGGGCTCGTGTTCGACCGCCTGCTGGCCACGTCGCTCGACCCGCGCGACACGCTCGCTGCGCTGGCTTCTGACGGCGGACTCTGGCGGGAGGCTGCCGCGGCCGGATGGGCGGCGGCGGTCGTTGCCGACAGCGCATCGCTGCCTGAGGTCTCGGCGAGCGTGGAACGCATCGAGGTGCCGGCCGTGGCCTTGGACGACACGGTAGCCGGCGATGATGAAACGAATGCCGCGAGGCTCTGCGCAAGGGCCCGCGACGCGATCACCGCTGGACGCCATCGACTCGTGTGGTGCCACATGGATGGTCTCGCCGTGGCGTGGGACGCCCCCGATGCATTTCGCGAGGGCTACATCGATCCCGACGACCCGCCGCCCCCTCCGGGCGCCCGAGTGCCGTGTTTCACTGTCAGCGAGGATACCGACCCCGATCTCGTCGTCGGCATCCGGCAGGTTTTTGCCGGGCAGTTGACGCTCCTCGACCGCTGCCTGGGGCAGGTGCTCGAAGCCGCCGTGGCCGCAGGCTGGGCGGTGCTCCTGGCCGGTGTCCGCGGGATGCCGCTGGGGCTCCACGGAGTGGTCGGCTGCGAGCAGGGCAATCCACCGGGTGGTTTTCCCTACGGCGAGTGGGCGCACCTGCCCGCGATCCTCGTCGATGCCGCGGGGCGGATGGCGGGGCAGCGGTACGGCGGCCTCGTCGTGCCGGCGGAGATCGGCGCGACGCTCCTCGATATCGTTGCCGGCCCTTGTCCAACAGGGCCAGAGTCTTCCGCGAGCCTCGTCGGCCTGCTCGACTCGTGGTCGGCGCCGTCCCGCGACCGCGTGATCATCGACGCCGGGGACATGGCGGCCTTCGTGACGAACGGCTGGCATCTCGTCGCCTCGCGTCCAAATGGCGCCGGTGAGAGGCCGGCGCGGCTGTTTGCGAAGCCGGACGATTATTTCGAGCTTTCCGACGTGGCGGACCGCTGCGCGGCGGTGGCCGACGAACTCGAGCAGGCGCTCGAGCCGGTCTGGCGCGGTGCGATTCCAGAGGCCTACGCCCGGCCGCTCTCGATCGAGGCTACGACACCCTCGTAGACCAAGTAGACCGCTTGCTCCGCAAGCGGATCTGGGATCCGCTTCGGGACGAAGCGGTCTACTTTGACGAAGCGGTCTGCTCTGGGCGGTCT
>JBIIOK010000136.1:0-6229 GCA_044336985.1 Pirellulales bacterium
GAAGAAGCCCCCGAAGCCGCTCACAAAGGAGATGCGCGAGGGCAAGGAGCCGCTGCGAACCTTCGGCGACCTGAAGCAGTTTTTCGACAAGCGCGAAGCAGCCGGCGAGCAGGAGTAGGACAGGCTTCAGCCTGTCAAAGAAGACCGCTGCCCCCAACGTAGGCCGCTTCGGGACGAAGCGGCCTACAAGAGGCAGGCTGAAGCCTACCCTACCTTTCGCGGAACGTGATCCGGCCCTTGGTGAGGTCGTAGGGGGAGAGTTCGACCTTCACCTTGTCGCCCGGGACGATGCGGATGAAGTTCTTCCGCATCTTGCCGGCGACGTGCGCATTGACGATGTGGCCGCCGGTGATCTGCACGCGAAACCGCGTGTTGGCGAGGGCCTGCGTGACGACGCCCTCGACTTCGAGTGCCTGTTCTTTTTCGGCCATGGGTTTCCTTGTGGGCTCAGACGGACTCAGAAAAGGGTATCGCCGGGCCGCGGCACAGTCCAGCCGGTGTCATTCGTCGCCGCCAGTCTGCGGTGCGGAGCCAGAGGCCTTCCATTTGAGGAAAGCGTCGAGAAAGCCGTCGAGGTTGCCGTCGAGCACGCTCTGGAAGTTGCCCACGTAGTGGCCCGTGCGCTGGTCCTTCACCCGCTGGTCGGGGTGGAGGAAGTAATTGCGGATCTGTGACCCGAACCCGGTCTTCGGCTGCTGCTTGTAGCGGGCGAGCTGCTCTGCCTCCCGCTTCTCCTCCTCGAGCCGCGCGATCCGCGACCGCAGCATCTTGATCGCCGTCGCCCGGTTCTTGTGCTGGCTGCGCTCGCTCTGGCACTGCACGACGATGCCGGTGGGGAAGTGGGTGAGACGGATGGCGCTCGATGTCTTGTTGACGTGCTGGCCGCCGGCGCCGCTGGCGCGGAAGACGTCTTCGCGGATGTCTTCGTCCTTGATCTCGACCTCCGTGTCGTCGTCGGCGATTTCCGGCGAGACGTCGACGGCCGCGAAGCTCGTCTGCCGCTTGCCTTCCGCATTGAAGGGGCTGATCCGCACCAGCCGGTGGATGCCGGTCTCCCCCTTGAGATAGCCGTAGGCCCACGGGCCCCGGATGGCGAAGGTGGCGCTCTGGATGCCGGCCACGGCGTCGTCTTGGCGGTCGAGCAGCTCGACGGCGTAGTCGCGCTTCGATGCCCAGGCGGAATACATCCGCAGGAGCATCTCCGCCCAGTCGTTGGCGTCGGTGCCGCCGTCACGGGCGTTGATCGAGACGATCGCATCGGAGGAGTCGTGCGTGCCGGAGAGGAGCGATGCGAGCTCGAGGGCATCGACCAGCTTCTCGAGCCGGTTGGCCTCCTGCGCGAGCTCCGGCTCGAGCGACGCATCCTCGCGGGCGAGCTCCTCGAGCGCCTCGAGATCGCGGCTCACGGCCAGCGCCTCATCGAGCGGCTTGAGAATGGAGTTGACGCTCTTCAGCTCGGCGACGGTGGCCTGAGCCTTCTCGTTGTTGTCCCAGAAATTCGCCTGCCCCATCGCGTCTTCGATGCGGGCGGCTGACTTCTTGCGGCCTTCCCAGTCAAAGAGAGTCCCGCAGCTGCAGCAGGCGGGCCCGGATCGCTTCGGCGCGGTTGAAAAGAGCTGTATCCATGCGGCGGATTCTACGGGCCGCCGTGCCGATGGAGAAGCCGCCCTTGGTTTCCGCCTACCTGCGAGTGCGCGCGGCGTTGCGGTTGAAGTCTTCGAGCGTGGCGAATGCGGCCGCGAGCGCCGCCCGCGACAGGGCGTCGTCGTTGACGATGAGCCCCGTGGCGCGGCGATCGGTCTCCGAAAACCGGCCGCCGGTGGCCGACGTCAGCTGCACGAAGAACGTTTCGTTGGCCTCGCGGAGCCGGTCGCCGATCACCCAGATGACGACCGTGGCCGACTGCTGCCCGGCCTTGATCACCACGCGGCCGCCGCCGCCGAGATAGTCGCGGCCACTGAGGGCCGAGCCGTTGGCCGTCTTCCAGTTGACCGCGACATCCCGCTCTGCGGCGGCGGAGAGCGAGATCGCGAACGCCAGCCGGGTGCGGCCGGATTGGCCCTCCATCACGGCCGCGGATGCGATCGACACCGTTGGCACCAACGGCGCCGGAGCAGGGGGTGGGGTCGGTGTGGGCGTGGGAGTCGGTATGGGCGTGCCCCACAGTCTGCCCGTCGCGGCATCGACCACCGCGGAATAGCGGTAGGCCGTGGCGAGCGGCTCGTCCATGCGATGCAGCTTCGCGAAATCGCCCCACGACGAGGCGCCGGCCTGCCCGGTGAACTGGAAGTCGACGAAGAGATCCATGCCCACGGCATCGAGCGCCTTGAGATAGTCGCGGTAGATGTCGCCCATCCGCGGATCATTCGTCGCCGCATAGAAGGCGTTTTGGTAGGGGGCGCTTCGGCCGTCGAGGTGCTGGCCCCCCTCGTAGGCGACGAGCTGGATGTCGCGGCCGAGCCGCGTGGTCCATGTGTCGGCCAGCGTCTGGTGGTTGCGGGCCCAGCCCACCGCCTCTGGCAAGGAGGCGCGGGAGTCGGCGATCACCTGGTCGACCGTCGTGGCCGAGGTGTAAGTCGCCCGCCGCTCATGGTTTGGGCTGAAGTAGGGCGCGATCGCGATGGCGTCGAACGAGCCGCCCATGCTCTCGGCGACCCGGTTGGTCACCCAGTCGTTGGCGGCCCAGCCGGCGGCCACGCGGACGAGGCGGCCGCTCTGCCCGGCAAACACCTCGCTCCAGATGTCGAGATCGCGCTTCGCCTCGCGGCCGGCCACCTGCCAGTTGTCGAGGCCGGCGTATTCGGGCCGCGCGGTCTGCGCCTGCACCCAATGCGATGCCTCGAAGCCCCAGCCGAAGTTCCAGATCTCGTTCGACCACTCGACGTAGGCCTTGCGGCCCGGCTCGAGGTTCTCGCGGACATACGTCGCGAAGTTGCGGACGAACGTGTCATCGGCCATGTGGGGCATGTTGAACCACGGGTCGGCGTCGAGTTCGTTGGCCAATTGCACCATGTATTCAAGCGACGCGCCGTTGGCGAGCGGCTCGGAGGGCGAGCCTTCGCTACCGGAGCCCTGGCGGATGTCGGCGGCGTCGCGGCGGTCGGCCCAGCTGCGGATGTCGGAGCTATTGGTCTCCTGCATGCCCATGAAGCGGATCACGCCGAACGGGGCGAGCCGCTCCTTGAAGAGCGGGTGAAACGGCGAGTAGCCGGCGCCGGGCTGCCACCGCTGGCCGGCGAATGACTGGCCGTTCCAGGCTGGCATCCAGATATTGAAATTGCGCACCGGGTCGGCGGCGCTCGTCTCTTCGATCCGCATGTAGATGCCGTCATTGCCGGGCGTGACGGCCAGATCGGCGTAGTTGCGGCCGGCGGGCGTGCGGCCCGTCGCGATCGAGCGGGCGTCGAACCCGAAGGCCACGGTGCCCGTGCCATCCCACTCGGCACGGTAGGTGCCGGCTGGATAGGCGCCGCCGGTATCGCGAAACATGAGCGTGGCGGCCATCTGCCGGATCGTCTGGCCGCTCGCGTTGACGCGGCTGCCCAGGCTCACGACGTTGCCGTTGGCATCGACGCGGACCGGATTGGTCGTGCCGACATCCCAGGTCATCTCGTAGGTGGCCGTGTTGAACTCCTGGGTGATCCAGCCGCGCGAGGCCTTGAAGGCGTCGGTGAACGTCCAGGCGGGCGACCAATCGACGATGTTTTCGAGGTTCATCCCCATCCGCATGTGCTGGCCGTCGGCGGCCATCAGGGCGCGGGCTTCCAGGGCCTCGGGGGGGCACAGGCGCGCCGCGTTTCGCCTCGCACCGCCGCGTTTTGCGCCGCGGACCATCGCCGTTTCCCCCGCCCGCCGATCATCCTTGCCCGGTTTCATGGCTGATCTCCTGGAGAAACGCCCCCGAATGGTTTTGCCCGCGAGAAGGACGAGGGGGAGCAGATGCAATCGCCGTGCCGAAGCGGGCTACTTCTGGCAGCCTGAAGGCTACCCTACATCCGCTCGATGCGGTTGCCGGGGATGCGGCGGACGAGCCGCCGCATCTCGAGCACGCTCAGCGTGGAGAGCACCTGCGACGCCGCCAGGTCGGACGTCTCGACGATCTCGTCCACCGTGACCGAGCCGCTGCCGACGCAATCGAGCACGCTGCGCTCCACGTTGCCGAGCTGCAATTCGGCCGCGCTCGCGACCGGCACGCCCTCAGGGGTCGTCGCGGTCTCGAAGAGCGGCCCGAATTCCTCGATGATGTCGTCGACCCGGTGCACGAGCTTCGCGCCATCGCGGATCAGCGCATGGCAGCCGCCCGACAGCCGGCAATCGATCGGCCCCGGCACCGCGAAGACTTCGCGGCCCTGCTCGGCAGCCAGCCGCGACGTGATGAGCGCGCCGGATCGCTCCGCCGCCTGCACGACCACCGTGCCGAGCGACATGCCCGACACGATCCGGTTGCGCTGCGGAAACGCACCGCTGAACGGCTCGTTGAGCGGCGGCACCTCGCTGACGAGGGCGCCGTGCTTCGCGACCTCGGCCGCGAGATCCTCGTGCTCCGGCGGATAGACATTGAGCACGCCGCTGCCCAGCACGGCGATCGTGCGGCCGCCGGCGGCGATCGCCCCGCGGTGGGCCGCCGCGTCGATCCCGCGGGCCAGGCCGCTGACCACCGTGTAGCCCGCCCGGGCGAGGCTGCCGCCCAACTGCTCGGCGACCTTGATGCCGTAGGGCGTGGCGTGGCGGGAGCCCACGACGGCCACGGCGAGCGCATCGCAGGGCAGGAACGCGCCGCGGACGAAGAGCAGCCCGGGCGGATCGTCGATCCGGGAGAGCAGGGGCGGATAGCCCTCGCTGCCCTCGAGCACGATGTCGACGGCCTGCTTCTGGCAGAGCCTGATGACTTCGTCGGCCGCCGGCGAGGTGGCGGCCGCGCTGATCGCCTCGACGAGCTTCTTGCCGAGCCGCGCGACCGACTGCAGCTCAGCCGGACTCGCGGCGAAGATCCCCGCGGGAGAACCGAACCGCTCGAGAAGCAGTTTGCGAAACCGCGGGCCGATGCCCGGCACGGAGGCGAGACGAATGTGATCGCGGAGCTGGTCGGAAGTGAACATTTGTCACGTTGTAGCGTCGCGCGGGCGCGGCGTCAAACAACGCGACGGGATTGGCCACCGACAGCGAAAGTAGGACAGGCTTCAGCCTGTCAGCCCGCTTCGTCCCGAAGCGGCTCTAGATCCGCTTCGGGACGAAGCGGTCTACCTTAGGCAATGTGCATCAGCCGGCGGCGACCTTGAGCTCGGCCAGATGCTGGGCCGTGTTCACGAGGCGGTCCCAGTTTTTCTCGACGTATTCCGGCGGGCCGCCGATCTGGGCCACCACCTGCGCCACCTGCTCGGTCGGCACCATTTCGATCGCGTCCCACGGGCAGACCTTCAGGTCGTAGGGATTCGACTTCTTGCCCGGGATGTGCACGCAGACCTCGCAGCCCACGCACCGCTCGATGTCGATCTCGCACCAGCTTTGGAGGTTATGGAACTGGTCGTACTGCTGCACCTTCAAAATGCAGTCGACCGGACAGACCTCGAGGCACGATTCGCAGCCCGTGCAGTTATCGGCGTTGATGACCGCCAATTCCTTCGGGAGCTTCTTGCGGGGACCTGCTTTTGCCATGGTGTGGAGATCGGCGTGAGGAGGGGCGAAAATTCAACAGATCGGGATGCAAAATTATGGTAGCCCAGCGGACCGCCCCGGCAAAACGGCCGTTTTGCCCGTCGGCGGCTTTAGGTCGTTTCTCCCTGGATCAGGTCATCCGGGGTCTGCCGCCGCCGGACCAGTCGGGGGCGGCCCCCGTCGACGAGTACCTCGGCCGGCAGGGGCTTTGAATTGTAGTTGCTCGCCATCACAAACCCGTAGGCCCCGGCGATCTCGATCACGAGGTAGTCGCCCACGGCCGCCCGCGGCAGGGCCCGGGTGGCCACGAAGCCGCCGTCGGTCTGGGTGAAGATGTCGCCCGACTCGCAGAGCGGCCCGCCCACCGCCACCTCCTCGGCCTCCTGCCCCGCTGCGGCACCGTCGGCTGGGCAGAGGCTCATCGGATGGTAGGAGCCATAGAGCACCGGCCGCGCGAGCGTGTTGAAGCCGGCGTCGACGAGGACATATTTCCGGCCACCCTGCTTCTTCACCGCCCGGACTTCCGTCACGAGATAGCCCGACTCGGCAGTGAGGTAGCGGCCCGGCTCGATCT
>JBIIOK010000039.1:0-20049 GCA_044336985.1 Pirellulales bacterium
ACCAACGAGAATCCCTACGCGCCGTCGCCAGCCGTCGAACGGGCCATCGTCGCGACCGCGGCCGGTCGCACGCTCGCCAAGTATCCCGACCCGATGGCGACGGTGTTTCGGATGCGGGCGGCGGAGATTCTCGGCGTCGATCCCAACTGGATCATCTGCGGCAACGGCAGCGACGACCTGCTCACGATCCTTGTCCGCACGTTCGTCGGGGCGGGGGAGTGCCTGCGGATGCCCTATCCCAGCTACATCCTTTACCGCACGCTCGCCGGCATCCAAGGGGCGGCGTGCGATGAGTTTCACTACAGCCCCGACTGGACGCTCGCCGACGGCTTCGCCGCGCCGCGGGCCGCCGGCGGCGACGTGAAGCTCGCGATCATCGCCAATCCGAACAGCCCGTCGGGCACGCTCTTGCCCAAGACGCGGATCAAGGAACTCGCCGACCGGCTGCCCTGTGCGCTCGTCGTCGACGAGGCGTACGGTGACTTCGCGGATGAGCACTGCCTCGATCTCGTGAAGGCAAACGAGCGGGTCATCGTCACGCGGTCGTTCAGCAAGTCGTATGCCCTCGCCGGCCTGCGGTTTGGTTTTGCCGTCGCCCAGCCGCACGTCATCGAGCAATTGCTCAAGGTGAAGGATTCCTACAACTGCGACGCCCTCTCGATCGCCGCGGCCACCGCCGCGATTGACGACCAGGCGTGGCTGGCGGACAACCGGGCGAAGATCATCGCCACCCGGCGGCGGCTCACCGACGCCATGCGGGCGCTGGGCTACGACGCCGTCGAGAGCCAGGCCAACTTCGTCTGGTGCACGCACCCCGAGCGGCCCCACAAGCCGGTCTACGAGGCACTGAAGTCGCAGGGCATCCTCATCCGCTACATGCATTACGCCGGCTGGGGCGACGGCCTGCGGATTACCGTCGGCACCGATCAGGAGATCGACGCCTTCCTCACCTGCATGAAGACCATCTGAAGAAACCACGAGCATCCATGGCACGCACCGCCTCCATCACCCGCAACACCGCCGAAACGAAGATCGCCCTGTCGCTCGACCTCGACGGCACCGGCAAGGCCGACGTCCAGACCGGCATCGGCTTCTTCGACCACATGCTCACGCTGCTGGCCGGCCACTCGCTCTTCGATCTCAAGGTCCGCTGCGACGGCGATCTGCACGTCGACGGGCACCACTCGGTGGAAGACGTCGGCCGGGCGCTCGGCACGGCGCTCGTGGAATGCCTCGGCGACCGCCGCGGCATCCGCCGCTACGGCCACTCGATCATCCCGATGGACGAGGCGCTGGCGACCGTCGCCGTCGATCTCGGCGGCCGGGCAGCCTGTGTCTTCGCCGTCGACTTCCCGGTGCCCACGATCGGCGCCTTCGACTCGCAGCTGGTCGAGGTCTTCTGGGAGAGCGTCGCTGCCACCGCGGGCGCCAACTTCCACGCCGTCCTCCACCACGGCCGCAACGGCCACCACATCGCCGAGGCCGTCTTCAAGGCGGCCGCGCGGGCGCTGCGCGTCGCGGTCGAGGCCGATCCCCGCCAGGCCGGCATCCCGAGCACCAAGGGCACGCTCACCTCCCGGTAGGGTAGGCTTCAGCCTGCCTCTCGTTCCCACCCGGCACCATGAAAGCCACCATTCTGCGGGACGAGGCCACGACTCCCGACGGCAAGCGCATGACGCTGCACGAGCACGACGGCGCCTTCACGATCCGCGTGGGGGGCGTCGAGCTCATGTCGACCCGGCAGCACCATTCCGAGGAGCGGCTCGCGGAGTTGGCCTGCGCGCAGGTGCGCAGGCGCGGCCGCCCGCGGCTCTTGATCGGCGGGCTGGGGATGGGGTTCACGCTGCGGGCGGCGCTCGCGCAGCTCGGCCCCGACGCCACCGTGGTCGTCGCCGAACTCATGCCGGCCGTGATCGCCTGGAACCAAAACCCCGCATACGGGCTCGGTGGCGACGCGCTGGCCGATCCTCGCGTGAAGATCATCCCGGCTGACGTGGCGGAAGTGCTCGAACGAAGCCGCGGTGGCTTTGACGCGATCATCCTCGACGTCGACAACGGGGCGAGCGGCCTGAGCACAGACTCCAACGGCCTGCTCTACACCGAAGCCGGCCTCGCGATGACCCGCCGGTCACTCAAGCCCGGCGGCTGCCTCGCTGTCTGGTCGGCGGGGGATGACCCCGCGTTCGTCGAGCGGATGAACCGTGGCGGCTTCGACGTGACGGTGGAACGGGCCCGCACCCACGCCACGGGAGGCAGCTGGAATTCGCTGTTCATCGGCGTGGCCCGGCAGGGGCCGCCTACTCGTTGACGAACGTCTCGAGGAACCGGGCGAGGCTGTGGAAGTCGCTGCCGCGCTCGACGTAGCGGACGACCGTGACGAGCGTGTTGGGATCGACGAGCTCCTCGAAGGGAACGTAATTCAGGTCGAGCTGTCCCGACACGCTCACCATCACGCCGTTCAAGCCCCGTTCGGCGAGCGCCCGGAAGGCACCCACGCCCAACTGGCTGCCGAGCATCACGTCGAAGGCGTGGGGCTTCGCGCAGCGGGCTTCGTAGCCGAGCTGCAGGCCGACCACCTTCCGCGACCGGCCCGTCTGCTTCTTGTATTCGTCCGAGACGAGCTTGGCGAACAACCGCCCGAGCTGCACGTGCGAGATCGAGATGTGGCCGTGGTCGTCGCGGGGAATGCCCTCGAGCGACTTGGCGGGCAGGTATTCGGCGAGGCCCTCCGCCATCACGATCACGCCGTATTGCTTCCCTTCCTGCTCCTCGCGGACCCGCATCGTCTTGACGATGCGGCCCACGACCTCATCGATGTTCATCACCGGCTTCACGCGGGTCTTGCCGGAGGGGTCGTTGACCGTCTCTTCACTGCGGTATTTGCCATGGATGTCCTCGACGCTGATCACGAGGCTTGCCTCGCCGGCGATGGCGGCGCCGTAGGAGAGCCAGCCGGCGCTGCGGCCCATCGTCTCGCAGAGGAAGTAGGAACGGCTCGCGTCGGCGTCGTAGAGCAGGTTGCGGATCTCGCCGCCGAGCGTATCGACCGCCGTGAAATAGCCGAACGTGAAGTCGATGCCCATGTAGTCGTTGTCGATCGTCTTCGGCAGGTGCACGACCGGAATCCGCGGGCTCCCCGCCGGGAGGTGATCCTGAAACAGCTTGATCTTGTTGGCCGTCTTCAGCGTGTCATCGCCGCCGATCGAGATCAGCGCCTCGACGCCGAGCGAAAGCAGGCCCTCGTAGGCGTTCTTGAGCTGTTTCACCCGCTCCGCGTCGTCGAGGTGGGCCGGCGACGAGACGTTCTTGCCGGGGTTGGTCCGCGCGGTGCCGAGCATGATGCCCTGCCCGGAGCGGGTGCGCTTGAGAAACTCGGGCGTGATGCGGATGTAGTCCTGCCCCTCGACGAGCGGCTTCGCGGGGGAGTAGTCGGCGAGCGACGAATAGCCGTGCTTCATGCCGATCACCTCGGTGCCATTCCGCATGAACGAGGTCGCCGCCGTGGAGATCACGGCGTTGGCGCCCGGGGCGGGGCCGCCGGCGAAGAGGATGGCGACGCGGCGGAAGTGGTGGACGGCCTTCGGGGGACGAGACAGCGACTCACTCATGGAAAACTCCTGACAACTGTGAAACCAATGCGGGAAGAAACTGGGCCGCCGGTGTGGCGAAACGCTTCGTCGCTGTGATCTTTTCGCGATACTGTCGGGACACTGCTTGACTCACTGAGGGCGAAAATCTCAAGGCTCCTACGCGTTCCGACACACCGGCTCGCCGTTTCAACGACTCGCCGTCTCGCATGAACCGCCGCCGCGGCTCACTTCGCGAGCAACACCCGCTCCACGAACGTCGTGTCGATCTGCGCCTCGTGGAAGGCGGCGTTCGACAGGATCTCGAGGTGGATCGGCACGGTGGTCTTGATGCCTTCGATCCGGAGCTCCTTGAGGGCCCGGATCATCGTGTCGATCGCTTCCTTGCGGGTGGGCTGGTGGACGATCAGTTTGCCGACGAGCGAGTCGTAGGTGGGGGGCACGACGTAGCCCGTCGTGGCATGCGAATCCCACCGCACGCCGAAGCCGCCCGGCGCGAAGATCCGCTCGATCTTCCCGGGGCAGGGGCGGAAGTTGGCAGCTGGGTCTTCGGCGTTGATGCGGCACTCGATCGCGTGGCCGCGGGGCACGATGTCGGCCTGCTTGAGGCCGAGCTTCTCGCCGGCCGCGACGCGGATCTGCGCCTTGACGAGGTCGATCCCGCTCACCATCTCGCTCACCGGGTGCTCCACCTGGATGCGGGCGTTGACCTCGATGAAGTAGAAGTTGTCCTGCTGGTCGACGATGAATTCGACCGTGCCGGCCGAGTAGTAGCCCGCCGTCTTCGCGAGCCGCACGGCCGCGTCCGCCATCTTCTGCCGCGTGGCCTGGGGCAGGCGGGGGGAGGGGCTCTCCTCGATCAGCTTCTGATGCCGCCGCTGCGTGGAGCAGTCGCGCTCCCAGAGGTGGAAGACGTTGCCGTGCTGGTCGCCGAGGATCTGGATTTCGACGTGCCGCGGCCGCTCGATGTATTTCTCGATGTAGATGCCGGGATTGCCGAAGGCCGCCTGGGCCTCGGCCGAGGCCTGCTGCCAGGCGCTCGCGAGGGCGAGGTCGTTCGCTGCCACCCGCATCCCCTTGCCACCGCCGCCGGCCGTGGCCTTGAGCAGCACTGGAAACCCGATCTCGCGGGCGACCTTCACGGCCTCCTGCTCGCTCGCGATGATGCCTTCGCTGCCCGGAACGGTGGGCACGCCCGCCTCGCGGGCCAGCGCCCGGGCGGAGTTCTTGTCGCCCACCCGCTCCATCGCCTCGGGCGTCGGGCCGATGAAGCCGATGTCGCACGACCGGCAGACCTCGGCGAAGTGGGAGTTTTCGGAGAGAAAGCCGTAGCCCGGATGGATCGCCTGCACGTTGCCGATCTCGGCGGCGCTGATCACGCGGTCGATCCGCAGGTAGCTGTCGGCTGCGCGGGCAGGGCCCACGCAGATCGTCTCGTCGGCGAGCTCGAGATAGGGCGCGCCCCTGTCGGCCTCGCTGTAGATCGCGACCGTCTCAATGCCCATCTCTCGGCAGGCGCGGATCACCCGCAGGGCAATCTCACCGCGGTTGGCTATCAGGATTCGCTTGAACATGGTTTCCGGGGGCAGAAGGTGAAGACTAGCCCTCGGGATCGACCTTGATCAGCGGCTGGCCAAACTCGACCGGGGCGCCGTTCTCGACGAGGATCGCCACCACCTGCCCCGAGACGCCGGCGGGGATCTCGTTGAAGACCTTCATCGCCTCGACGATGCAGACTGTTTTTTCGGGGCCGATGCGGTCGCCCACCTTCGCGAATGCCGGTGAGTCTGGACCGCTCGCCCGGTAGAACGTGCCCACCATCGGGCTCTTGATGACGAGCATCCGGGCATCGGCGGCCGATTCCTTGGGAGCGGCGGGCTCGCTTGCCGCGGCCGGTGCCGCCGGACGCGGGGCGGCCACTGCGGGGCCGGAATAGGCCACCACCTCGCCGCCACGCTTGATCCGCACCCGCTGGTCAGCCTGCTTGAGATCGACCTCCGACAGGTCGTGCTCCTTCATAAGCTCGATGAGCTGCCGGACTTTCTTGACGTCGAAGATATCGCCCGATTTCTGCGAGGCACTCATGAGGGGAGCCTGTCTCCTTGGCAGCCGAATCCGTGGGGAATTTGCGGCGAAGGTATCCCCTGCGCAGCATTTCAGTCAAGGTAATGGACCGCCGGCCGCGGCCGGCCGCGATGCGAGGCGGCCGAGAGACCGCGGGAAACTGTCGATTTCGTCATCAGAAAGCCACGTCAGGCGATGGACCACGTGCAGCTGCCCGCCGACCTTCCGCGACTTCTCCGCCGCAGCCGCGACACGAGCAAGCGCGACTACGGCCGGGTGCTCGTCGTGGGGGGCTCCGCCGGAATGGCCGGGGCGCCCGCCCTCGCTTCGCAGGCGGCGCTCCGCAGCGGCGCGGGGCTCGTCGAGATGGTCGTGCCGGAGGCGGTCTTGGGGATCGCGGCCACGTTCGATCCCTGCGTGATGACCCGCGGCCTCGCGGCCGGCAGCGACGGCACGTTCGCGCCCGCCGCGGGCGACATGATCCTGGAGCGGGCGCGGCTCGCCGATGCGGTGGCCGTCGGCCCGGGCCTCGGTCGCTCGGCGGCGACGCAAGCGATGGTGCTCGCGCTCTGGCACGATCTTCCGCAGCCCGCCGTCTTCGACGCCGACGCGCTCTGGGCCCTATCCCAGGTCGAGCGTCGGGAACTCGCGCTGCATGCCGGGCCCCGCATCCTCACGCCGCATGCGGGCGAGATGCTGCGGCTCGACCACGAGGAGCCGTCGTCGCCGGCGGCCCGCGACCGCACGCTGCTCGAGGGCAGGGCTGCAACGCTTGCCGCAGCCATCGACGCGGTCGTCGTGCTCAAGGGGCCGGGCACGCTCGTCGTCGGTCGGGCAGGCCGCGCTCATAACGAGACCGGCAATCCGGGGATGGCCACGGCGGGCACGGGCGACGTGCTCACCGGCATCGTGGCCGCGCTCCTCGCGCAGGGGTTCGCGCCCTTCGACGCGGCGCGTCTGGCCGCGTGGCTGCACGGCCGCGCGGGCGACCTTGCAGCGGAGCTCGTCGGCGAGATCTCGCTGGTCGCGACCGACCTGCTCGGCCAGCTGCCGCAGGCCATCACGGCCGTGTTGTAGGACAGGCTTCAGCCTGTCTGAATCTGGCTTCAGCCTGTTTGAATTGAGACAGGCTGAAGCCTGTCCTACAGGCCCGCGGCGAGCAGGGCCATTCGGGTGACGTCGGCCACGCCGTCGTCGCGCGCGATCCAGAGCCGCGTTCCATCCCGCGGCTCCACGCGGTGCCCCCCCGTGAACGAGCCGAAGGCGGGGAGCACCAGCACCGATTCCTCGGCGAAGAAGCAGCGGTCGGCCAGACGATCGCCGCTGGGGGAGCGGATCGAAAGCGTGGGGTGAAGGTGGCCGGAGATCGTGAAGGCTTCGTGGTCAGAAGGGGCGATGCCGCTGGCCGGCTCATGGACGAAGTGCAGCGGCGGCTCGTCGAGCGCGGGCACGATCGCGTCGATGCCGATGCCCGCCATCGACTTCGCCAGCGGCCGGTCGTGGTTGCCGAGCACGAGAACGACCTCAGTGCCCTGCATTCGGCTGCGGGTCGCGGTGAACTCGCCCTTCACCTGCTCGGTACAGCCCCCCTTCGCGTGAAACAGATCGCCGAGGATGAGCAGCCGGCGGACGGCATGCGCGAGCACGAGCTGCTCCAGCCGCGCGAGGTCGCGCTGCGCGGAGCCCTCTGGCACCGGCACACCAAAGCGGCGAAACGTCGCCGCCTTGCCGAGATGCAGGTCGGCGACGAGGAGCGTGCGCGAGGCGGGCAGGAGCGCGGCCCGTCCGGGGAGGAGAACGATGTCGGCGTCGGGGTTCGTTCCGATGTTCATGGCATGATTCTTCAGGGGGCGGCGGCCTGCTCGAGTTCGCGGGCCATCTCGGTGATCCGCTCGAGCCAGCCCTGCGTCGTGAGCCGCGACTGGGTGAACTCGGCCCAGATCGGAAAGGCAAGTGGGGAGAGCCGCTCTGTCTCGACGATCCGGATCTCCTTCGTCGCAATCGATTCGAGCGCGTCGTGGAGCCGACGAAACTCGAACTGCTGCTCGAGAACTTCGCGGCGGGCCTGGGCGAGGAGCATGTTGTCGCGGTCGTGCTCGCTGAGCACGTCGAAGATCAGCCCCGCCGAGGCCTGCGTCTGCCGGTTGGTGCGCTGCGTAGCCGAGACGAGGCCGGCCACGCGGGCGATCTCGCGGAAATGCCGGCGGGCCATCTCGGTGCCATTCAGGCATTCGAGGAGGTCTTCGAGCAGGTTGGCCGGCGAGAGCAACTGCCGCCACGTGCGCTCGTCGGCGGCGAGGGCGTCGCGGCCCGAGAGTTCGAAGCCCCAGTCGGTCGCGGCGAGTGTGAGCGTGCTCGGCCGCTCGCGGGCGATCCGCCAGGCGACGACGGCGGCGAGCCCATCGTGGACGAGCCGCCCCGCGAAGGGGAAGAGAAACGCATGGTGCCCGTCGCGGCCCTGCCAGCGCTCAATGAGCAGCGTGTCGCGGTCGGGCAGCCGGCTCCACCGCGATTGGATCGCCAAGAGCGGCAGGACGGCGCGGACCTCCGGTGAGACCACTGCCTCGGGCCGCGCGGCATCGCGCACAAGGTCGAGCACGGCGGAGGAGAGCAGGGTGGAGAGCGGCATGCGGCCGCCGTTCCACCTCGGCACCTGCAGAGCCGTTGCGGACCGCGTTCGCTTCACCCAGGCCGTGAGACCGTCGAACCGGAAAAGCACGAGCGGCCGGCCGGCGAAGAGGAACCGATCCCCCTCGTTGAGTCGCGAGACGAACGATTCTTCCACCGTGCCGAGCCTGCCGCCACGCAGCCACTTCACATCGACGGTCGCATCGCCGGCGATCGTGCCGATGCTCATGCGATGCCGCCGCGCGATCGCCTTGCTCGCGATGTACCAGCGGCCAAACCGCTCCTTGATCCGCGCGAAATCGGGATAGGCCGAGAGCGCCGGCCCGCCCCGGGCGGCGAAGTCGAGCGCCCATTGCCACGAGGCGTCGTCGAGATCGGCGAAGGCACGGGTCGATTGCACCTCCGCGCGGAGTTCCTCGGCGCGAAAGCCGCCGCTGCAGGCGACCGTCACGATGTGTTGCGCGAGGCAGTCGAGGGCGCCGGTGAGCGGCCGCCGCGCCTCCACGACGCCGGTCCCGACCGCCGACCGCGCCGCGGCGCACTCGATGAGTTCGAGGGCGTGGGTGGGCACGCAGACGAGCCGCCCCGTGGCGCCCGGCGCATGGCCGCTGCGGCCGGCCCGCTGCAGGAGCCGGGCGATTCCCTTGGGGCTTCCCACCTGGAAGACCTGCTCGACGGGACCGAAATCGACGCCGAGATCGAGGCTCGATGTCGCGACGACGCACTTGAGCCGGCCGCGCCGCAGGCCCTCCTCGGCCGAGGCCCTGAGCTCGCGATCGACGGAGCCATGATGGAGCGCGAGGGAGTTTTTCCAGTCGGGGCGGGCTGCACTGATCGCCTCGAACCAGCGCTCCGCCTGCGAGCGGGTGTTCGTGAAGACGAGCGACGTGGCGGCGCGGTCGATCGCCGCGACCACCTGGGGCAGAAGCCGCATTCCCATGTGGCCCGCCCATGGAAACCGCTCCATCGGCTCGGGGATCAGGGTCTCGATCTCGAGCCGCCGCGGCACCGTGGCCGAGACGAGCCGTGCATCGGCCGCGCGCTGCGGCCCCACGAGCGCAGCGACGGCGTCGTCGAGATTGGCGAGCGTGGCCGAGAGGCCCCAGCGGACGAGGCCGGGCCGCAGCGCCGCGAGCCGCGCGAGCGCGAGCTCGGTCTGCACACCGCGCTTCGTCGAGAGGAGTTCGTGCCACTCGTCGACGATCACCGTGTCGAGATCGGCAAAGATCTCGTGCGCGTCGTCGAGCGAGAGCATGATCGTGAGCGTCTCGGGCGTGGTGACGAGGGCCGTCGGCAGCGACTGCCGTAGCCGACGCCGGTCCGACGCCGACGTGTCGCCTGTCCTCAAGCCCACGGACCAGCCGTGGGCCACTGGCGCCGAGCCGCGAGCTTCGAGCGGCGCCTCGAGCGCCCGTACCGTGTCGGCCGCGAGGGCTTTCAGCGGCGTGAGCCAGACGACCCGCAGGCCTTGTTTCGCATCGCCTTCGGGCCTGACCGCCGCGTCGCGGCCGATCGCGCCGAGCCAGGCGGCGAGCGTCTTGCCCGTGCCGGTCGGCGCGTGGAGCACGCCGCTCGTGCCGGCGGACATGAGCCGCCAGACCTCGGCCTGGAATGCGAAAGGCTGCCAGCCGCGAGCCGCGAACCAGTCGTGAAACGTGACCGAGGCCGGCGGGCTGTGTCGCGTCTGCCGGTGCTTTTTCTGCCGCGTCGTGGTCTGCCGCGTCGTGGTCTGCCGCGTCTGGGATGGTGCGGGGAGGTTCATGGCGACGGCTCCGCGAGGGCCGTCGCATCGATCATGGTCAGCAGGTCGTCGAGCGTGCCGGCGTCGGCCGGCTGCTTGTCCCGCCGCCAGCGGACGATCCGCGGGAACCGGATCGCCACGCCTGACTTGTGCCGCGTCGAACGGGCGACTCCTTCGAATGCGAGTTCGAAGACGAGCGTCGGTTCGCAGATCCGCACCGGGCCGTGCTTCTCGCGGGTCGTCGCGCGAACGATCCTGTCGACCTCCACGATCTCGGCATCCGACAGGCCCGAGTAGGCCTTCGCGATCGTCACGAGCCGGCCGTCGTGCCAGACGCCGAGCGTGTAGTCGCTGTGCAGGCCGGCGCGGCGGCCGTGGCCGGCCTGCGCGTAGAGCAAGACGGCGTCGATCTCGAGCGGCTCGATCTTCCACTTCCACCAGTCGCCGCGGGTGCGGCCCACGCCGTAGGCACTCGCGCAACGCTTGAGCATCAAGCCCTCGACGCCGCGGGCCCGCGCGGCGGCCCGCGCGGCGGCCAGTTCCTCCCACGAGTCGGCATCGACGCGTGGCGAAAGCAGCAGTGGGCCGCCCTCGGCTGCGGCTGCTTCGAGATCGAACGGCTGGAAGCCGAGCCGCTCGAGCCGCTCGCGCCGCGTGGCGAGCGGCAGGCTGCGGAGATCCTGACCGTCGACTTCGAGCAGGTCGTAGGCCACGAAACTGCAGGGAATCTCGGCGAGCACTTTTCTGGTCACGCGCTTGCGGCTGATCCGCTTCGAGAGCGACGAGAATCCAAGCAGCCGCCCCGCGCGCACCGCGAGCAGTTCGCCGTCGAGAACGGTGCCCGCGGGCAGCGACGATGCGGCCGCGGTGATCTCCGGAAACGCATCGTTGACGAGTTCCTCGCCGCGTGTCCACACGGCCACGTCGTCGCCGCGGCGGACGATCTGGGCGCGGGCGCCGTCCCACTTCCACTCCGCCTGCCAGTCGGCGACGGGGCCGAGTTCGTGCGGGGCAGCGTCGAGCGGCGCGGCGAGGAAGAAAGGATAGGGATGCCTGGCGTCGCGGTCGCCGGTTTCGCGGTCGACGAGCCGGAGATAGGCGCCCGGTTCCGAGAGGTCGATTCCCATCAGCCGGTGGGCCATCACGGCCAGATCGACGCCCGCCACGTCGGCGAGCGCGCGGGCGACGAGCGTACGCGACACGCCCACGCGGCAGCCGCCGGTGAGCAGCTTGTGCCAGACGATCCGCTCCCGGGCCGCGAGCCGGTTCCAGACCTCTTTCACGATCTCGCGCTTGCGCTCCTCAGGCTCCTGCCGCAGCCGATGAATCGTGTCGCGGATCATCGCGGCCAGGCCAGCGTTGCCCGAATCGTCGGCCGTCGGCGGCGGCAGCACGAGCGCGAGCGTCTCCGCGAGGTCGCCCACCTGGGCATAGCATTCCTCGACAAGCCAGAGCGGCAGGCCGGCGGCCTCGGCGGCCCACTCCCGCAACAGCCCGGTGGATACCGCCCGCGATTGCTTCCCTCCGGAGAGCACGTGGAGCGCGCAGGCGGCGTCGTCCGGCGGTGCGGCGGAGAAGTAGTCGCGGAGCGCCGCCACTTTTTCGTTCGTGCTCGTCGTCGCGTCGAGCCGCCAGTAGAGATCGCTGAAGGCTTTCATGGGGCCGCTCCGGCATCTTCGGCCACCATGTCATCTTCGTTGCCGGCATCTTCGTCACCGGCATCGAGGGCCTCGCCATCGGCCGAGACGGCGCGCTTGTCGGGCGGCGCCTCCCCCATGAACCGCGTGGGCAAGACGCCGGCATCGAGCCCGCGCTCGCGCAAGAGCCGCGCGAGCGTGTCGCTCGACCCGTGGGTCACGAGCACCCGGCGGGCACGGGAGGCCTCGATCACTGAGAGCAGCCCGGCGAAATCGGCATGGTCGGAGACGACGAACCCGCGGTCGAAACCCCGGCGCCGACGCACGCCGCGGAGGGTCATCCAGCCGGAGGCCATCGCCACGCTTGTCTCACCGAAGATCCGCAACCAGCTGCCGCCCGCGACCGACGGCGGCGCGATGACGAGCGCCCGGCCGTTGCCCACGCGCCTGGCCCGTGGTGGCACAGGATCGATCGGCGGCAGCCGCACGCCGCTATCGCGATAGGCCCGCACCATCTTCATGACGGCGCCGTGGCCGATGATCGGGCCGATCGTGGGATCGACCATGGCCGCTAGCCGCTGCGCCTTGCCGAGCGCGTAGGCCAGGAGCACGCTCGTGCGACCGGCCGCCTGGTTCTCGCGCCACCAGGCGTTGATCGCGGCGGCGATCGCCGCGGGTTCCTCCCAGCGATAGATCGGCAGGCCAAACGTCGACTCCGTCACGAGCACGTCGGCCTCCGCCTGCTCGAAGGGATCGCAGGTGGGATCGGCCTGCGTCTTGTAATCGCCGGTCACGAGCCACGACACGCCGGCGTGCTCGAGGCGGACCTGCGCCGAGCCGAGCACGTGCCCCGCCGAATGGAGCGACACCTTCACGCCGTTGATGACGAGCGACTCGCCGAATCGCAGCGTGTCGATCGGCGGCCCGCCGCCGATCCGCTCCCGCAGCACGAGTTTGCCCGGCGCTGCGCAGAGGTAGCGGTCGCAGCCCGCCCGCGCATGGTCGGCATGCGCGTGGGTGACGACCGCCCGCGGCACCGGCCGCCAGGGATCGACGTAGAAATCCCCCTGCCGGCAATAAAGCCCCTGGGACGTGAGTTCGAGCAGATCGGGCATCGCGTCGGGTCCCGCGGCGGCCGCGGCGGCGGCCTGTCTGACCTTCAGCGTAGCGTCTCGACGCCCGGGCGGCCGCCCGGCCTGCCTTTCGGCAGCCCAACTGATGGCAGGCCGCATTGCTCACTGGCGGCAGAAGTCGCCTTCGCGCTGCAATTTCTCCGCTGACGACCCACGGAGCTGCTGACCCCAGAAGGTCGAAATTGCATACGCTCGGCGAGCTTCAGCCGACCGGCTCCTCAGCATCGGGAGCCGCAGGTGCTGAAAGTAGGACAGGCTTCAGCCTGTCTTGATCTCTGACAGGCTGAAGCCTGTCCTACCGGTAATTCTGGGCGCCGACGGCGGGGAAGCGGTAGCCGCCGAAGCCGAGCGGCGCATAGACGGGCCAGTCGCCCGGCCTCACGCCCGGTGGCAGCCCATACATCTTCCAGGTGGGCGTGCGGGGGTTCGTCGGCGGCACGAAATACTTCGGCCGGCCGCGATGGCCCGTCACATAAGGAGATGCCCCGGGCTGGTAGGGCGCCTGCCGCTGCGGCGCGCCGTGCGAGAGCGGCTTGGGCTCCCCGACGCGGCTGATGTCTTCGGCCCCGGCGACGGCGGACCAGAGCGCGCCGACGGCGCAGCCGATGATCACCCAGCGAAACCGCGATTCGAGACGGGTCATGCGCGCACGATCTCCTATTAAGGGCAGAGATCGGCCAACGCGTGCGGCCTCCTTCAAGAAAACACTCTTGGGCAGGACGCGACGGATGCGCCGGTCGTAGGGCTGGGGTTCCGTGTGGCGCACCGGCTCGCGGGCGGCAGAAGTCGCCTTCGCGCTGCAATTTCTCCGCTGACGACCTACGGCGCTGCCGACCTCAGAAGGTCGAAATTGCATACGCTCGGCGAGCTTCAGCCGACCCGCTCGCCTATCCCGTTCTTCGAGCGGGATCAAGTTGACCGCTTTTAAAGTAGACCACTTGCTCCGCAAGCGGATCCAGATCCGCTTGCGGAGCAAGCGGTCTACGAGGGAGCAAGCGGTCTACTTGCCGCGTTTGGACGTGCGCTTGCCCTTTTCCTTCGTCGTGTCCGCCCAGCGGAACTTCACCGGCAGGCCGAAGACCTTCTCGAAGAGATCGGTGCGGCGCTCGGCGCCCCAGATATCCACCTGTGGCTCCTGGTCGGCGACGACGTCGATGCACACGCCCTCGTCGTCGACACGCACGGCCACGTCGCGCACCTGCTGCGACCGACTGCGGTCGAGGCCGCCGGCCAGCCGTAGGATCGCCGCCATGCGATGCACCCGCTGCTGGTCTTCCGCCGGAACGCGGGCCAGGTTTTCGTGCTTGCGCTTGGGATGGGCGCCGCGGTGGTAGCGGGCCACGTTGGCGATGAGCTCGAGGTCGTGGGCGCGGATGCCGGGGAGGCGGCTGTTGCGAATCAGGTGGTAGCTGTGCTTGTGGTGCTGGTCGTAGTTGATGACGTAGCCCACGTCCTGCAGCCGCGCCGCGCATTCGAGCAGCGTGCGGTCGCCGGGCTCGAGCGCGAGCGGCTCGGCGAGCTGTTCGTAGATGCGTCCGGCAAGCGTCGCCACCTTCCGGCCGTGCTCGACCTCGCCGGAGCAGGCGGCCGCCAGCCGCTCGATCGCCTCGTCGCGGAGCGCCGGGGCGTCGGCTGCGGAATCGTGCGGGCCGCCAACCTCGTCGATCATCTCCCGCACCAGGCCGTCGCGAACGCCGCGGGTGTGGATCACGAGCGTGTTGACGCGAAACCGCTTCATGAGCGCGTCGATGATGGTGAGCCCGGCGACGATGATGTCGGCGCGGTCGGGCGTCATCCCCGCCATGCCGCGGCGGGCGCGGAGCGGCATCTTCCGCAGGCGGTCGAGCAGGTGCCGCACTTCCGCCTGCGACACCTTGTATCCGGCGACCGGCGCGTCGGACTGCTTCTTCGTGGCCATGATGAGCTCGGCCAGCGTCGTGAAGGTTCCGCCGCAGCCGACGAGGAAGTGCGGGGCGAAGAGCGGCCGCGTGGTCCGTTTCTTGAGGCAGGCGGTCACCTCCTCCTCCATCCGCTCGAAGTCGGCCAGCGTGGCGTTTTCACCGAGGCCGAACTGCTCCGTGAGTCGCACCGCGCCGAGCGGCGTCGAGAAGATCGACTCGATGAGGTTGCCGGTGGCGAAGACGATCTCGGTGCTGCCGCCGCCGATGTCGGCCACGACGACGTTCTTGCCGGAAAGGTCGAAGGCGTTTTGCACGCTCGCGAAGGCGAGCCGCGCCTCGCGGTCGCCGGCGATCACCTCCACCTCGAGCCCGATCTCCTCCCGCACTCGCCGGCAGAATTCCGGGCCGTTGCGGGCTTCACGGACCGCACAGGTGGCGATCGTGCGGAGGCTCGTCACCTGGTAGCCGGCTGCGATCTCCTTGAACGTGCGGAGCGCCTGCAGCGTCTTGTCCATCGATTCGTCGTCGAGCCGGCCCTGCGACGAAACGCTGCGGCCGAGCCGCGTGGGCTCCCGCTCCTCGTCGAGGATCCGGTAGGCGCCGCCGCGGAGCGCCTCGGCCACCAGCAGCCGCACGCTGTTGGAGCCGATGTCGATCGCGGCCAGCCGGCTCGTCAGCTCGGCCGAGAGGTAGATCTGCTTGTCTTCGGTGAATGCGCCGGCCATTGCCTGCGGGTTCCTTGCTGGTGGCAGCCCAATCATACCCTGCCGATCTGCCGGCGGTTGCACGCCGTACGATAGACTCCAGGTCGTCACGAAAAATTCACGAACCGCTTCGCCGTGCCGCCCGTCCCGCCACCGATCGAGTATTCCAAGCAGGGCCGCTGGACGCCCGATGCGGCGGCGTGCGCCGTCGCCGTCGGGAATTTCGACGGCGTGCATGTCGGACACGCGGCGATCGTGCGGCGGCTCGTGGAGACCGCCGATCGACTCGGCGCGCCCGCGGTCGTGCTCACGTTTGACCCGTCGCCGGCCGCGATCGTCCGGCCTGACGCGGCGCCTGAGCCGCTCACCACGCCCCGGCGCCGCGCTGAGCTTTTGCTCGCGCTCGGCGCCGACGCGGTGTGCGTGCAGCCGGCCGACGCGGCGCTCGTGGCGATCGAGGCGGAGGATTTCTACCGCGACATCCTGCGCGGCCGCCTGCGGGCCACGGCGCTCGTCGAGGGGCTCGACTTCCGATTCGGCGCCCGCCGCCGCGGCGACATCGACCTGCTGCGGTCGCTTTGCGGCGCCGACGGAGTGTCGCTCGAGACGGTCGCGCCGGTGCAGCACGGAGGCGAGAGCGTGTCGAGCTCGCGGCTGCGGCGGCTGATCGCGGCGGGCGACGTCCGCGCGGCGAGGTCGATGCTGACCGCGGCCTACCGGCTGACCGGCACGGTGGTCGAGGGGGCGCGTCGCGGCCGCACAATCGGCTTCCCGACGGCGAATCTCGGCGCCGTGGCCACGCTCCTGCCGGCCCACGGCGTCTACGCGGCCCGCGCGGCGGTCGCCGGCCGCGCGGAATCGTGGCCGGCCGCCGTCCACGTCGGGCCAAACGTCACGTTCGGCGCAACGGTGACGACGGTCGAGGCGCACCTCATCGGCTGTGCGGAGAACCTCTACGGTGCGACGCTCGACGTTGACTTCATCGACCGGCTGCGCGACACTCGCTCGTTCGCGTCGGTCGACGAACTCAAGGCGCAGCTCGCCCGCGACGTGGCGCTCGCTGCGGAGATCGCCCGCGGCGACGACTCACTCGAAAGGACACCGTGATGCGATTGGATTGGGCCAGCCTGCTCGAGATCCTGCGGAACTGCCAGCGGGTGGTGCTGACCAGCCACGTCCGCCCCGATTGCGACGCGCTCGGCAGCGAGCTCGGCATGCTCGGCATCCTCGAGGCGATCGGCAAGGACGTGCGGGTCGTCAACGCCCAGTCGACTCCCGAGGGTCTCAAGTGGATCGATCCCGGCCACCGGCTGGAATCGCTCCAGGATGGCGTGAAGAAGGAAGACCTGCTCGACCGCGACCTCTTGATCGTGCTCGACACGAGCGCCTGGGCCCAGCTCGGTGCGATGGGCGACGTGGCGAAGCAGATGCGGGAGAAGGTGCTCGTCATCGACCATCACGTGAGCGAAGACGACCTTTCAGACCGCTGGTTCAAGGACACGTCGGCCGAGGCCACGGCGCGGATCGTCTACGAGATCGGGCTGCGGCTGAAGGTGCCGCTCGTGGAGCGGATCGCGACGCCCCTCTATGCCGGCCTCTCGACCGACACCGGCGGCTTCCGGTTTCCTTCGACCTCCGGCGAGAGTTTTCGCGTCGCCGCGCGGCTCGTCGATGCCGGCGCGAGTCCGCCGGCGATCTACCGCGAGCTCTTCGAGCAGGATTCGATCGCCAGGCTCCATCTCGTCGGCCGCACGCTTGCCGGCGCGCGGGTCTCTCATGAAGGCCGGATCATCACCTCGACCGTCCGGCAGAGCGACATCAAGGAAGTGAACGCGCTGCCGGCCGACACCGAAGACCTCGTCAATCTCACGCTCGCCGTGAAGGGCACGGAACTCGCCGTCATCCTGATCGAGCAGCCCGACGGCCGCGTGAAGACGAGCTTCCGCAGCCGCAGCCACGTCGACTGCAATCTGCTTGCCGCGCGGTTCGGCGGGGGTGGCCACAAAGCCGCCGCCGGCGCGATCCTGCCCGGCCCCTTCGACACGGCGCTGGGCCAGGTGGCCGCGGCCGTGGACGAGGCCTGGCGGAAGAAGTCGTGACTTTCCAGAAACCAGCGCACGAAAGCCCGCAGCGCAAGCAAGGTTATTCCGCCCCCTTTTCTTGAAGAACGTCCCAACTCCCCTCGCTTGCGCGTCGGGCTTCCGAAGTCGTACTTCCCTCCTCAATAATGCTGCTCGACTCGTCACCCGGAGCGATGCCATGAGCCATCATGCCCATGACCGGCAGCTGCACGCCGGCGAGCCCGCGGCGCCCGCAGGCCGCCGCCACTTTCTGACGGAACTCTTGGCGATCATCTGCGGCGGCTTGGCCGTCTTGCCGCCCCTCGTGGCGGGCGTGTGGGCGTTTCTCTCGCCGCTCTCCCGGCGCGGCGGCAGCGCGAAATTCCTGCCGATCACCGAGCTCTCGGCGATCCCCGACGACGGTGTGCCGCGGCAATTCGCCGTCATCGCCGATCGCGTGGATGCCTGGACGGGCTTCGCCGCCGAGCCGGTCGGGGCCGTCTATCTGCGGCGCGAGAAGGGTTCGCAGCAGGTCGAGGCGCTCTCGGCCACCTGCCCCCACGCCGGCTGCTTCGTCGAGATGGAGTCGGGCGGAAAGTGTTTTCGCTGCCCCTGCCACAACAGCGAGTTCACGCTCGACGGCGGCATCGTGGCCCCGAGCCCGAGCCCGCGGGCGATGGACGCCCTCGAGTGCCGCGTCGCCGCGAACGGCGAGGTCGAAGTGATGTTCCAGAAGTTCCGCGCCGGCATCGCGGAGAAGGTGGCGCAGCAATGAGCAGCTATCAGCAAGGCGGCCGTCCGGCCGCGACGCCCGCCACGACTCCGAAGAAGGGCCTCCTCGGACAGCTCGGCGATTTTCTCGACGACCGCACCGGCTACCGGGCGGTCATGCACGAGGCGCTCTACGAACGCGTGCCGGGCGGCGCCCGCTGGCGGTATGTCTGGGGCAGCACGCTCGTCTTCGCCTTCATGACGCAGCTCATCACGGGCCTCTTCCTCTGGGCCAGCTATTCGGCCAGCGCCCAGACGGCCTGGGAGAGCGTCTACTACATCCAGCACGAGATGACCGGCGGCTGGCTGCTCCGCGGCATCCACCACTTCATGGCCCAGGCGATGGTGGTGCTGCTCGCGCTGCATCTCTTGCAGGTGGTGATCGACGGCGCCTACCGGGCGCCGCGCGAGGTGAATTTCTGGCTCGGGCTCGTGCTGATGATGCTCGTGCTCGGCATGGCGCTCACGGGCTACCTGCTGCCCTGGGACCAGAAGGGCTACTGGGCGACGATCGTGGCCACGAATCTCGCGGGGATCATTCCGGGCATCGGCCCGTCGATCCAGCAGCTCGTGATCGGCGGCACCGAATATGGCCATCACACGCTCACGCGGTTCTTCGCGCTGCACGCGGGCTTCCTGCCCGGGGCGCTCATCGTGATGCTCGTCGTGCATCTCTCGCTCTTCCGCAAGCACGGCCTCCACGCGAAGCAGCCGATCACGAAGCCCGACGCGATGTTCTGGCCCGACCAGGTGCTCAAGGACGCCGTCGCGATGCTCGCGGTGATGGCCGTCGTGCTCGGCGTGATCCTCGTGCCGGCGCTCAAGGCCATGCTCGCCGGACACGCGATCGACACGGGCCACCTCGGCGCCGAGCTCGGCGCGCCGGCCGACCCCTCGCTCTCCTATGCCGCCGCCCGGCCGGAGTGGTATTTCCTCTTCCTCTTCCAGTTTCTCAAGGTCTTCGAGGGCTGGGGTGCCACCGGCGAGTTTCTGGGCGCGATCGTCGTGCCGGGGCTGATCATGGGCGTCATGTTCCTGATGCCGATCATCGGCCGCTGGAATCTCGGCCACCGGTTCAACGTCGCCTTCACGCTCGCCGTCCTCGGCGGCGCGGGGCTGCTGACGGCGCTAGCGCTCAACGAAGACTACTACGCCCTCTGGGTCGACAAGGCGTCGCTCGCCGAAGCCCAGAAGCTCTATGACGAGACGGAGGGAGACGAGGCGAAGCTCGCAGCGGCGCTCGGCAACGATCCCGCCAAGATCGCCGCCATGAAGAAGCAGCTTCACAAGCTCGAGAAGGTCCGCCACTCGCAGTCCTTCCTCGACGCGGCGAAGCAGGCGAAGGTCGATGCCGCGCGGGCGATCGAGCTCGCCGGCCGGCCCGAGAAGATCCCGCCGGCCGGCATGCTGGAGCTGGTCCGCAGCGATCCCAAGAGCCAGGGACCGCTCCTCTTCGCCCAGCACTGCGCGAGCTGCCATGCCCACGTGGATCCGGCTGCAGACACGCCGATGGACCGCCATCTGGCGGACGCAGCCCTCGCGAAGGCCTCCGCCGCGAATCTCTTCGAGTTTGGGAAGGCCTCGTGGATGCGCGGCCTGCTCGATCCCAAGCAGGTCGCCGGCCCGGCCTACTTCGGCAACACGGCCCACAAGGAGGGCGACATGGTGAGCTTCGTCCAAAACGATCTCACCGACGCCAAGACCTGGAAGCCCGACGACATCGAGGCCGTCATCGTCGCGATGAGCGCTGAGGCCGGGCTCGCCGACGCGGGCGTGGCGAAGGCCGTGATCGAGAAAGGCAGGGCGCTCGTCGCCGACGGCGA
>JBIIOK010000137.1:0-6195 GCA_044336985.1 Pirellulales bacterium
AGAGCGGCGAGAAGAGCGGCGACAAAGGGGGAGACACAATCGCCGACCGGCTCGCCACCGTCGAGAAGGGCCTCGGCAAACTCGCCGACGCCGCCGACAAGAAGAAAAAGGAAGAGGCCAAGAAGCCACTCTTCATCCTCAGCGGCCAGATGCAGGCCGACCAGATCTACTTCGGTCAGGATCAGATCAGCCGCGAGGCCGTGGGCGACCTGCAAGACGGCGCGCAGTTCCGCCGCCTCCGCATCGGTGGCCGCGGCAGCTTCCTCGAGGTCTTCGAATACTCGCTCGGCGTCGACTTCGCGCTCGCCAACCAGCCGAGCTACCTCGACAACTACATCGAGTGGAAGCAGTTGCCCTGGCTGCAGAATGTCCGCGCCGGCCACTACTTCGAACCCTTCTCGCTCGAGCGGGTCACACAGAACCGCAACAACACGTTCATGGAGCGATCGCTCGTCGACACGTTCGCCCCCGCCCGCAACATGGGCATCATGGCCTATGGCAACACGGAGAACGAACTCGCCACCTGGGCGATCGGCACGTTCCGCACCAATAGCGACAACGTCGGCAACGACTCGTTCGACAGCGGCCAGGCATTGACGATGCGCGGCACCTGGCTGCCGTGGTGGGACGAGGCGAGCGACGGTCGGTATTACCTCCATCTCGGCTCCGCCTACAGTTACCGCGACGCCTCCCAAAACCAGGTCCGCTTCCGCAACACGCCGGAAATCCGCAAGCAGCAGCCCGCCAACGTCTTCGGCCCCGTCGGCCCGCCGTCGCCGAGCAACTATCAAAACGGCCAGCCCGGCCCCTTCGCGCCGATCTTCGTCGACACGGGCAATATCAGCGACGTCGACCATTTTCAGCTCTTCGACCCGGAGTTCGCGCTCATCCTGGGGCCATTGTCGCTGCAATCAGAGTATGCATTCGCCGCGGTGCATCGCACCGGTCAGCCCGACCTCTTCTTCAACGGCTACATGGCGCAGGTGAGCTATTTCCTCACCGGTGAGCACCGCCCCTACGACCGGAAGCAGGGCATCCACAAGCGGGTCGAGCCCTTCGAGGACTTCTTCCGCGTGCGCACGAAGTCACAGGGCATCCAGACGGGGCTCGGCGCCTGGGAGATCGCGGCCCGGTTCTCGAACATCGTGCTCAACGACAAGGACATCAAGGGCAACAACCTGACCGACTTCACCGTCGGCCTCAATTGGTACCTGAACCCCTACACCCGCTGGAAGTTCAACTACGTCCGCGCGTTTCTCGAAGATGAGCGCAGGGGCAACAGCCTCACCGATGCCTATGGCATGCGGTTCGACTACGACTTTTAACGGGGAGCCGAGAGCCGGAGAATCACACCATGCACAAGCCGATCATCACCGCCATGCTCCTGACCGCCGTCCTGCTCGCCTGCGGAGCGGCCGACAAGGAGAAGGCCGCGGACAAACCGAAAGACTCGAGCAAGTCCAAGGAGGACGAAAAGCCCGCCTGCATGCACTGCGGCGCCACCTGCGGCCTCACTCCCATCTGCGTCTGCGAGCCGGGCACGAAGAAGCAGCCGAAGGTCGAGTTCGACGTAAAGTGCGAGCCGATCTGCGTGGCCGGCTGTAGCAGCAAGCCCTGGCCCTTCGGCAGGTGCCATGATGAACGCGTCGGCTGCACGAACTGTTGCGAAGAGCCGTGCCGGTGCCCGGGCTGGGTGCGGAACTGCAAGAAACTGAAAAAGGAGACGGCCGACGAGGAGGTGGCCACGATCAAGCGGAAGGTGGCGTACATCTGCGACTGCTGCGCGGGCCGCTGCACCGCCGGCTGCTGCGAAGTGACGCCACGCCCCCGGCCCACCTCATGGTGGACTCGCCTTGCCTGGTGGTAGCCACGAAAGCCCGCAGCGCAAGCAAGGTTCATCCGCGCCGCTTCCCAACCCGGCACCGAAGCCATCCCAACTCCCCTCGCTCGCGCGTCGGGCTTCCGTGACAACCGACATCAACCTCGTTTTTCAAAACTCAATAAGACTCGGTCAGCAGATCGAGGTATGCGTGGTAGGAGTAGACGCGGTCGCGCTGCTTGCCCGTCGTCTCCCGCAGCACGTCGAGATCTTCGAGCAATTCGATGGCCTTGCGTGCCGTGGGCGCGGTGATGCCGAGGAGGCCGGTCGCCCGAGGAACCGTCAGGACCGGCGTGGACGGCAACCGCTCGAGCAGTTGGATGGCCGCGACGGTCGCCCTGGGATGCCCGACGATGCGGGCGCGATCTCGGGCCACGAGCGCATGGATCGCCTGCGCGACGGCCACGCCGTCATCGGCCGCCGCGGCCACGCACTCCAAAAAAAACGACGTCCAGCCTTCCCAGTCGCCCTCGGCCCTGACGGCTCCAAGACGCGCGTAATACTCGCCCTGGCGTCGCTTGAACGCGATGCTCAGATACAGGATCGGCTGGTCGAGCAGGTTCCAGTGCTCAACGAGGAGGCCGATGATCATTCGGCCGATGCGGCCGTTGCCGTCGAGAAACGGATGGATTGTTTCGAACTGCACATGCGCGAGCCCGGCCCTGACGAGCGGAGGGAGCGGGTCGTGCGCATGGATCCAGCGATCGAGCGCTGCCAACGCGGAGGCGACCTCTTCAGGCGGTGGTGGAACAAACAGCGCGTTGCCGGGGCGGCTGCCGCCGATCCAGTTTTGACTGCGGCGGATCTCGCCCGGAATCTTCTCGGCGCCCCGCGCTCCGCGCATCAGGATGCGATGCGTGTCGCAGATGAGCCGCATGGAGAGCGGCAGGCCCCCCGAATCGGCGATCGCCGCTCGGGCCTGGTTCACGGCATCGACGTAGTTGCAAACCTCGGCGACGTCGGCCGGCCCATCCGCAGTGCTTGTCGCTTCGAAAGTGGCCACATCGCGGAGGGTGGCCTGGGTGCCTTCGATCTGCGACGAGAGCACGGCTTCCTTGCGAACGAAGCCGTAAAGAAACCAGCCTGGGTCGGGCACCATCGCCCCAGCCACCCGGAGCCGGCCGATGGCGGCGAGTGCGGCAGCGTGGAGTTCGGCGAGAACGCCCTCGATCACGAGCGGCGGAGCAGACGGCGGCAGTGGTTGCGGCACGAACGCCCGCACCGTCTCGCCGTGGGACGTGCTAATTCGATAGGTGCCGGTCTGCCTGGGCATGCAAAGAAACGTCTTTTTCGCAGACAATCATACTAGGAAACGCTCGCTTCTTAGATCCTATCTTGGCCGTGACGACGAAGCAAATTGCTTTCGATCGCACACTCAAGCGTCCGCGACGGACGCGATTCACTCCATGGAAGCCGCCAAGGCCCGCGGGATGAAAAGAAGCCGGCCGCGCTGCCCGAGGGGCAACGCGGCCGGTAGCAATTGGAATCCCTTCCGTAAGGAGGCGGCTTAATACCGTCCCTTGTCGCCGGTGATCACCTCGCCGCCCGCCCGCGTCACCAGCGACGAGAAGAGGCGGATCGTGATGTTGGAGTTGATGAGCTTCACGCTGCCATCGCCGAAGGCCACGTTGGCCCCAGCCGGATGGAAGCCGTAAACCTCACCGCCGCCGTCGGTGCCATAGTAGCCCGTCTGGAACGCCGCCGTCTCGATGCTCTCGCCGTTGGTCGCGTTCACGATCTTCGTCGGTGAAGAGCGGAACGTAGCCCCGTTGGCCGTTGAGCCGTCGATCGAGATATCACTCGCCGGCCGCACCCAGCCGCCGGCGTTCGTGCGCCGGGCAGGGAACTGCTCGGCCGAGGTCGTGCCGTCGGCCCGCTTGCGGCCACGGTAGACGAATGGCCGACCAGCGCTCTCCGCGATGAGGATCGTGTTGGAAAGCCCGTCCGTCACGTCAGAAAATTTCGGCTTGAACCCGTCGCCGTAGTCCTTGCTCATCAGGCCGTCACCCGGACTGGCCCGAGTGTTGCCGGAGTTCGTCGGCGCTGCGGCGGCGGCCACGTCGGCGAGGTTGTCGTTCGGCGTGCCCGTGGTATTGGCCAGCGCGAAATCGACATAAACCGTCGGCGAGTAGTCGGTCGGGGCGCAGAACAGGCCGTTGGTCGAAAACCCATTACCGGCCGCGTTGACCACCGCGCGGGTTGGCGTCGTGGGAAACGCAAACGGCTGCGTGCTCGACTGCGGGTCGGCGTCGTATCGGCTATCCGAGCCGGGCGCCGAACCACACTCGACGACGGGCAGACGCGTATGCGCCAGTACAGCGTTGGGGATCGTAAAGCCGGTGCCGGTCGTCACCGAGCCCCAGTTGGAGTTTTGGTCATAGTTGTCGTAAAGCTGATTTTGCTCGAGGTAGGGCAGGATTCGAGTGATCCACGAGATCCGCACCGTGCCCGGCCGTGCGCTGTTGGGCACCTGACCGCCGTTGGAATCGGCGAAGGTCTGCACTGCAAGAGCCAGTTGCTTCATGTTATTGGTGCACGCTGACCGCCGGGCCGCCTCGCGGGCCGTTTGCACGGCAGGCAGCAGCAACCCGACCAGCGTGCCGATGATCGCGATCACGACCAAAAGCTCGACAAGCGTAAAGCCACGCCGATTCGGCGGCGCGGATGAGGGAACTGGTTTCAGATGAATTCGCATGACCACTCTCCTTGGGGTGAAAACTCAGAAAACAAACGGAAAAATCGATTAACGCCGCACGAGCACCTTGAGCCCGACAAGGTCTTCGGTAATCAGCACCCGCAGCGGCGTGTTGGCCGGATCGGCATAGATGCGCGGGATGGCCGGAGCCTTCTTGCCGCGGGGCGACGCCCCACCATCCACGACGATGGCATAGGTGCCGGCCGGGATTCCCACCGTTGGATCATTGCGGAACGTGCCGTCGGCGGCGGTGAAAACGGTCTGCGTGAAGGCCTCGCCGCCCGGCTCCTTTCCATGAAACACGAGCGTGACCCGCCCCAGCGGCTTGCCATCGATTAAGGCGGTGCCAGCAACCGAGTGCCTGGGAGCCGGCCGCGCCATGATGGCGCCTGCAATGAGCAGCCCACCGACCGCCACAAGGACGGTGGCCGTCAGAATCCAGCGCACGGCCCCGAGCCGCGCCACCGACTCGCCGATGGTGTCGGAGACCGAGCTGATGGCTCCGCCAAGGGCCGTCTCCGAGCGCTTCGGCTCAGAACCATATTGGTTGCGGCGACGGCGATCGTCGATGAGCCGCCGCAACGCCTCGTCGGCGGCAGCCGACGTGGCCGAACCCGAACTCTTGCTACGGCCGGCGATCGTTATCCGCGATCGCGGGTCGGACGGCATCGAGAATGCTGCGGTGGCCATGTCGAGGGCTCCTTGCTTTGAGCCATCGCGGTCCTCCGGTCATTCCGGTCAGCGTCGCGGGGGGAAACGGGTAAAAAATTCTTTGAGTTCGTGGCTTATCTTTGACTTCGTGGCGGGGTCGTCTTTTCGAGACGTGTCTTTTCGGTTCGTTCGATCTGCACGACCACGCCGTCCTGCACGATGGCCAGGACCGACCCGAAACGCAGGCCGTGCAGGGCATCGCCGATCCGACGCAGCGCCGCGTCGGATCGCGAAGCCTCGCTTCGTCCGTCGGACGCCAGAGCGAGCGGATTGTGCGTTTCGTGCGTCATGTCGTTTCAGATGACGTATTCAGGACCGGGAATGAACACTCGTGCCCGACGCGGCGTGATCGCCACGTGCGCGCCTGGCTCCAAATTGATCTGCAAATGCCGTGCCGTTTCCGTCGGAATATCGACGTGCAGCTCCTGCTCCGAGCCATGGGGCTGGCAGGCCACCCGCGTGATGGCGCCCGACCGGCTTACCCGCAGCACGCTCGCCGGCAGGCAGGTGCCGAGGCGATTGGCCACGGCCGAAGGCGGCGAAAGCTCGAGCTCGTGCGGCCGCAGATAGACGCGGGCCTCGCGGGCCTGGGCGTGGGGATATTCGGGATAGTCGATCGGGATGCCGTGCCAGAAGGCCCGGCCATTCTCCACGCGGCCGTGATAGACGTTCACGTTGCCGAGGAAGTCCATCACGAAGGGCGTGGCGGGATGGTCGAACACGTCGTCGGGCGTGCCTTCCTGCTCGATCTTCCCGTGATTCATGACGACGACCCGGTCGGCGAGTTCGAAGGCCTCTTCTTGATCGTGCGTGACGAAGACGCTCGTCATGCCGATCTCGTCGTGGAGCCGGCGGAGCCACTGGCGGAGTTCCACGCGGACCTTTGCGTCGAGCGCCCCGAACGGCTCGT
>JBIIOK010000139.1:0-6094 GCA_044336985.1 Pirellulales bacterium
GTGCGGTCGTTTCACACGCCGAAGCGGGTGACAGGATAAGGTTTAGAGAGACCTCCCACGAAAGCCCGCAGCGCAAGCAAGGTCAACCCGCCCTTTACCCCCAACCCGCTCTCTCCTCGCTCGCGCGTCGGGCTTCCGTTGCAATCATGAACATCATCTCACTGGCTGACATTCGCGCGGCACATGAGCGGATCCGCTCGGGGATCTACCGTTCACCGTGCCCGCCGAGCATTCCGCTCTCCGAGCTCACGGGCTCCGAGATCTTCTGCAAGCTCGACCTTTTGCAGCGGACCGGCTCGTTCAAGGAACGCGGCGCCCGCAATGCGCTATTGCTGCTCGACGACTCGCAGAAGGCCCGCGGTGTGGTGGCGGCCTCCGCGGGCAACCACGCCCTCGGCCTCGCCTACCACGGCCGGCTGCTTGGCATCCCGGTGACCGTCGTGATGCCGCGGTTTGCGCCACTCGTGAAGGTGGCGACCTGCCGACGGCTGGGCGCGACCGTGATCCTCGAAGGGGAGACATTCGACGACGCCCGCCGGCTGGCCGTGGAGATCGCGGCCCGCGACGGGCTCAACCGCATCCACGGCTTTGACGACCTGCGGGTGATCGCGGGGCAGGGCACGATGGGCCTCGAGATTCTCGAAGACGTGCCCGATGCCGACGCGATCGTCGTGCCCTGCGGCGGGGCCGGCCTTCTCGCCGGCGTGGCGACGGCCGCCAAGTCGCTGCGGCCCAACATCAAGATCATCGCCGTCGAGCCGGCGGCCGCGGCGAGCTTCTCGGCGTCGCTGGCCGCGGGCAAGCCCGTGCAGGTGGCGATCCGCCCCACGCTCGCCGACGGTCTCGCTGTCGGGAAGGTGGGCGAGACATCGTTTCCGATCGCGGCGCCGCTCGTCGATCGCGTGGTCACCGTCGGCGAGGAAGGGCTGTCGCTCGCCGTGCTGCGGCTCTTGGAGCTCGAGAAGACGGTGGTCGAAGGGGCGGGCGCGGCATCGCTGGCGGGCGTGATGCAACTCGTCGCCGAGGGCTGCGACGACCTGCGCGGCAAGAAGGTGGTGCTCTTGCTCTGCGGCGGCAACATCGATCTCTCGATTCTCGACCGCGTGATCGACCACGGGCTGGCCACCGACGGCCGCCGCTGGCGGTTTACCACGCAGGTGAGCGACCGCCCCGGCGGCATCGCGAAGCTCACGGCCGTGATCGCGGCGGCGGGCGCGAGCGTGCAGGAGATCGTGCACGACCGGGCGTTTTCCGGGCCGGATGTCTTCTCGACGAGCGTGCAGGTGACGGTCGAGACGTCCGACCGCGACCATGTGGCGGCCCTCGCCCGCCGCCTCGAGGCCGAGGGATTCGCAACCAAGTAGGACAGGCTGAAGCCTGTCCTACTTTGTGGGCTGGGCAAACTGCGCGGGGGGAGGGATTTCCGCTGTTTTTCTGCGCCGGCGGCTGCCGATACCTCTCCATTGGTGCGTTTGGCCGGAACGCTCCAGCAGGAGACTTCTTTCATGGTCACTCACTCGAGCAGCCTGTTGGTCGAGCCGGCCCGCCAGATCCCATCCTCATCCGGGCCGAATCAGGAACGCGAGCAATTGCGCCGCGAACTCCTGCGTCGGATCATCGACAGGGAGACGAGGCGGCAAGCCCTTCGCGGCTCGCCGCAATGAGTCCCCGAGACACTTCAGGAGATCACTCGTATGCGAAACACATGCGGCACGATCATCCTGGTGGCCTCGCTCGCGATCCTCGGCGCTGTACCGCGGCCCGCTGTTGGCCAGCAGCCTTTTTGGGGCTGGGCCACGCAGCCGGCGGCCAACGCCAAGTGGTCGCCTGAGCTCTTTGCCGACTACATCGGCACGGGGCAGACGCCGCATCCCGCGGTCGCGCGGATCGTCGCGCCCGAAGACTCGGGCACGTCGCTCGGCTCCGGCGTGCTCGTCGACGTGAACCGCAACCAAGGGCTCGTGCTCACCAACTGGCACGTGATCCGCGACAGCCGCTCCGCCGTGCTCGTGCAGTTTCCGGACGGTTTCCAGTCGGCCGGCACCGTCGTCCGCTGGGACGAGCCGTGGGATCTGGCCGCGATCGTGATCTGGAAGCCGAACGCCACGCCGATCGCGCTGGCCGAGAAGCAGCCCGACCTGGGCGAGCCGCTCACGATCGCCGGCTACGGCCGCGGGCCGTTCCGCGCGGAGACCGGGCCTTGCACGCAATACCTCGCGCCGGGCTCCGGCTATCCAATGGAATTCGTCGAGCTCTCAGCCACCGCCAGGCAGGGCGATTCCGGCGGCCCCATCCTCAACGCGCAGGGGCAGCTCGCGGGCGTGCTCTTCGGCCAGAACGACGGTCGCACGATCGGCAGCTGCTCCACGCGACTGCGGACCTTCCTCGCGGGCGTCGGCTCCCGCGGCTTTCAGGGCATGCCGATCGCCGAATTCTCGCGCGAGCCGGCGTTGGCCCGCAGCCTCGGCACTCCGGCCAGGCAGGATCGCACACGGCTGGCGTCGGCCACCGATGCCGAGTTGCCCGACGTCATCCAGCGGTCGACTCACATGGCCGCGCCCCTTGCGATGCCGGCCTCGCCGCCATTTGGCCAGCAATCCGGCCAGCCGGCGGCCTGGGAAATCCCGGAGCACGAGCCCTCGGTTTCCGATCTTCTCGACCCCCGCAGCAACCGCGATGCGATGCTCACGACGGGCGGCGGGCTCGCCATGGCGATCCTCGGCCTGCGGACGATTTTTGGGGGCCGCCGACGGGAGTTGGGCGACGCTGCCGGCTGATGTAAAAACGTGGCATGAATCGGCAGCATTCACGAATCGCCGCGATCCTCCTGCTCGCCTGCTCGGCTGCGGCGTCGGCGGAGCCGGCAGCAGAATGGCCCGGCTACCGTGGTCCGACCGGCGACGGCCATGCGGTCGCCAAAAACCTGCCGCTCGACCTCAACGATCCCGCCAACCTCGCCTGGAAGACGCCGATCCCTGGAGTCGGCTGGAGCACGCCCGTCGTCCTCGGCGAGCAGATCTGGATGACGACGGCCACGCCCGACGGCACGTCGCTCCGCGCCATCTGCGTCAATCGCCGCTCGGGCGTCATCGAGCGCGACATCGAGGTCTTCCACGTTGAAAAGCCGATCGAGATCCACAAGAAAAACTCCCACGCCTCGCCCACGCCTGCGATCGAGACCGGCCGGCTCTATGTCCACTTTGGCACCAACGGCACGGCCGCGATCGACACTGCATCGGGCGCCGTTCTCTGGCGCGACACCGCGCATCCGCTCGAGCACTACGTGGGCCCCGGCAGTTCGCCCGTGCTCTACGGCGACCTCCTCATCCTCACCTGCGACGGCGCCGATGTGCAGTTTTCGGTGGCGCTCGACAAGCAGACGGGCAAGGAGCGTTGGAAGACCGTGCGGTCGGGCAAGCTCCGCGACGATCCGGATGTGCGCAAGAGCTTTTCGACGCCCGCGATCCTCCGCGTGGGCCAGCACGACGAGCTCGTCACTCCCGCCGCGGATCATGTCTATGCCTACGATCCCGCCACCGGCCGCGAACTCTGGCAGCTCGACTACGAGGGCTATTCGGTGGTGCCCCGCCCCGTCGCGGCCCACGGCCTCGTCTTCGTCTGCACGGGCTTCAACACGCCGCGGCTGCTCGCGATCCGGCAGGGGGGAGAGGGGCGGCTCGCCGCCGACGCAGTGGTCTGGGAAGAACGCAGCCAGATTCCGGCCAATCCCTCGCCGCTCATCGTGGGCGATGCGATCTACGTGGTGAGCGACCGCGGCGTCGCCACCTGCCTCGATGCCCGCACCGGGAAGGAACGCTGGCGGCAGCGCGTCGGCGGCAACTATTCGGCGTCACCGCTTTTTGCGGACGGCAAGATCTTCCTCGCCAGCGAAGAGGGCGTGGTCACGGTCATCGAGCCGGCGGCCGCCTATCGCGAGGTGGCCAAGAGCGACCTCGCCGCGCGGATCTTGGCATCGCCGATCGCGATCGGCGATGAGCTCATCATCCGCACCGCCGACGACCTGCGGCTTTACAAGTAGCGGTCTACGAAAGCCCGCAGCGCAAGCAAGGTCGATAGACCCCGCTACTCCGCCTCGCGCCGACTCTCCTCGCTCGCGCGTCGGGCTTCCGTAACGACGTTCGGCAGCCTAAAGGCTACCTATGAAAAGGCAGCCTAAAGGCTACCCTACTTCGCCTTCTTCGTGACCGTGACCTTCTTGATCGTCACGGGCTCGACGGGGCGGTCGCCGCCGCCGGTCTTCACGTTGCCGATCGCCTTCACCACATCGAGGCTCGCCGCGTCGGCGGTGCGGCCGAAGACGGTGTATTGGTTGTCGAGGTGCGGCACCCGCTCGAGGCAGATGAAGAATTGGCTGCCGGCTGAGTTGGGATCGTTCGTGCGGGCCATCGACAAGACGCCCGGCTCGTGCGGCGTGCGGTTGAACTCGGCGGGGATCTTGTAGCCCGGTCCGCCCGTGCCCGTGCCCTCGGGGCAGCCGCCCTGGATCATGAAGCCCTTGATGATCCGGTGGAAGCAGCCGTTGTCATAGAAGCCGCTCTCGGCGAGCGCCACCATGTTGCGGACGTGGCCCGGGGCCACCTTCGGATCGAGGGCGAGGCGGATCGGGCCGGCGCTCGTGTCGAGCGTCACTTCATAGTCAAAGCCATCGAGATCGACGGCCTTGGCGGCCTTCTGCAGGTCGGCGGCGGACGGCTTGGGCATGAAAACTCCTTCTGGGGCTGTTAGGCTCGACGAGCATGCGAATGGACGCTTCCGGCACCCTCACCGACGGCGATCTCTCCGGGCGTAGGCTGGGAGGATACCGGCTCCTGCGCCGGCTTGGAAGTGGCGCGATGGCCGACGTCTATCTGGCCGAGCAGGAGTCGCTCGGCCGGCAGGTGGCGGTGAAGGTGCTCGCGCCGCAAACGGCCGCCGATGCGACCGCCGTGCGCCGCTTCACGCAGGAAGCCCGCGCCGCCGCCGCGCTCATCCACGGCCACATCGTGCAGATCCACGAGGTGGCCTGCGTGGATGGCCTCCACTTTCTCGCCGAGGAATACGTCGCGGGGCCGACACTGAAGGCCTGGCTCGAGGCCCGCGGTCCGCTCGACGCTGCGCAGGCGATCACCGTGCTCGTGCAGGTCGGCTCGGCGCTTGCGCGGGCGGCGGAGCAGGGGGTGGTGCACCGTGACATCAAGCCCGAGAACCTGCTCGTCACCTCGGCCGGCGAGGTGAAAGTGGCCGACTTCGGGCTCGCCCGTGTGCTCGATGCCGCCGAAGGACTCGGTCTCACGCAACATGGCATGACGCTCGGCACGCCGCTCTACATGAGCCCCGAGCAGGCCGAGGGCAAGGCGGTCGACGCGCGGAGCGATCTCTATTCGCTCGGGGCCACGGTCTACCATCTTCTCACCGGCCGGCCGCCTTTTAACGGCACGACGAGCCTGGCCGTGGCGATGGCCCACATCAAGGAGCCGCTCACGCCGATCGCCTCGTTGCGCGCCGACCTGCCGGCCGATCTAGCGGCGATCGTCGACCGGCTTCTCGCCAAGGACCCCACCGCGCGGTTTCAGTCGCCGGGGGATCTCCTGCAGGCGGTCGAAAGATGCGACGCGGCGCTCGAAGCAGGCTCCCGGCACGGCCGCTCGCCGCTGGCCTGGTCGGCGGAGTCGGAATGGGGCAAGCCCGCGCTTCCATCCCGCGGTGGCATCGGGCAATCGCGGCAGCCGGTGCGGACGCAGGAGATGCGCGACGCGACGGTGCGACTGCAGGCGGCGATGGAGCGGGAGCAGTTGGAGCGGGATTCGTCGCGCAGGATCTGGATGGCGACGGCTGCGGCGGCCATCGCGGCGATGATCGCGGGGTTTCTGGCCGGCCGCGCACGGCCGCGGGGCCCGGCCCGCATTCGGCCGCCGCGGTAGCTGTTTTTGCCGGCAAAGGACGGTTTGCGGCGGTTTGGAGCGGGGTGCTCAAGTTTGCTTGACACCCCGTCCGACACTCTTACAGTTTCAAAGAGTACCTGCCCCCATCGTCTAGTGGCCCAGGACGTCGGGTTCTCAGTCCGAAAACCGGGGTTCGACTCCCCGTGGGGGTA
>JBIIOK010000140.1:0-6082 GCA_044336985.1 Pirellulales bacterium
GGCATCGCCGCCGCTCCGTCCGGCGGCATGCCGCCGAGGCAGTCGTCGATCGCCGCGAGCCGTTCGGCCGCGTCGGCATTCGCCGCATCAGGGCTCGCGGTCGTGGATTCGTGTCGCATCATCGGGTGAGCGGAGTTCGTCCTGCAGTTTTTGGACGGCGCGATACCAGAGTTTTCTCACGGCCTCGGCCGACCTGCCGAACCGGTCGCCGATCTGCTGGAACGACAGGCCGTCCCAGTAGCGCATCCTCAGGACGATGCGATAGTCGTCGGGGAGCCGGGCGAGCACCGCCTCCATCTTCGCGGCGTCTTCGCGACGAATGATCGAGCCGTCGGGCGGTCGCGACCGATCATGCGGCCCGGAGAGTACCGTCTGCACGTTGTCGCGACGGTCGGTGAGAGAAGACAGACTCGTTTCCTTGGCGATGTCGCGCTTCTGCGAAACCTCGTAGCGTCGGACGGCGTCGCGAAGGTTGTTTTGCAGGATGGAACGCAGCCATGCGTAAAACTCCTCCGGCGTGCTGCCGGCGAACCGCCGAAAATCCCGGTGCGCCTCGATCGCCGTTTCTTGGACGAGGTCGGAGGCGCCAAATTTTGCCTGCAGCCCCCGGGGCAGCTCCTTGTTGGCAAGAAAGAGCAGATAGGCACGCGCGGATTCGAAGAGGCTGCCGATCGCGGCGTCAGACCCGTGACGGGCCTCGTCGAGCAGGTGCTCGATTTGATGGGCTCGGGCTTCGGCGGAGATCTGGGTGGCCATGCTGCATCCCGGCAGACGCGTGGTCGCGAAGTGGGGGTCCGTTCCCGTCGTCCCGAGAGTACCCGTTCCGAACCGCGTTGGCGAACGGCCGCTGTGTAAAAAACTCGTGAATTCTAAGGCTTATTCGGCACGGGAAGCGGGGCGTCGCGAGCCCAACGCGCCGGCTTAGCCAGGGAGTTGCACCGCGCGCTGGGGCCGCTTATAAATAAGACGAAGTTTCAGAACTTTTTCTTCGAGAAACGCTCGTGAACGCGAAGGTCGCCTCCGGAGATTCGTCCCGGTGCGGCCCCCTGAACAACGCGTGAGTCCTCCAGCCTTCGCCAGCTGGTTGTGACGCACCGTTCTCTGGTCTGGTCGTTGTTCAGCGTCGCCCCGTTTTGATCGCGCGTTTACCCGCGCGACAGCGTCTTCTTCGACGGCCGCACCTTTGCGTTTCAAGCATGGGGGGCTGTTGGCATGAACGCCAGGAATAACTTCTTTGCTGTCTGGGCCGCGATCGTCATCGCGGCTGTGGCGGCGCCACCCGCGGTGCCGGCCCGCGCCGAGGTGATCGGCAGTTGGGATTTTTCGAGCCCTACGCCGCTCACCGCAGCGTCTGGCATCGCGGGCATGTCGCTGAACTATCTGCCGACGACCCCCTACTACATTCCGTTTGGCGGCACGGCCAATCCACCTGGGCTCGATTACCGCACGACTTCTTCTTTCGGGATAGCGCCGCTTGCAGGTCATGCGGGGAACGTCATGAGGGTTCCCGATATGAGTGGTCGCGGCGCCGCGACCGGACTGATGGCGACATTTCCGTTGCAAGCGAATGGCACCAACAACGGCAGCGCGGCGGCCAAACTCAATCGCTATTCGGTCGTGATGGACGTACTCGTGCCAGGAGCGAGCTTTGGCGGCCCGAAGAATTACATCAATCTCTTCCAGCCGCGGGCGAATTCAGACGGCTCGCTTTTTCTGCGTGAGCCGTCGCAAAATATCGGCGGCGCGATCTATTCCGCTCCAGGTTCATTTCAGCCCGACACATGGTATCGGCTGGCTTTGGTCATGAATCTTGACGCGGCATCCAACATCCCGCGGTATGAGTCGTTTCTGAACGGCGGGAAGGTCGGAGAAATCATCTGGGACAACATCGTCGTTCAAAACGATCGCGATGACGCCCTCAGGAATCAAGACCTGATCGTCGATGGGGCATGGTCGGTGGGCTCGGCGTTCGACACGCATCCATCTTTGACACCATCGTTGTCGGCATTCTTTCTGTTCAACGACAACGATGGCGAGTTGGGCGAACTCTACGTGGCCAACCTTCAATTCCGTGATTCGGCAATGACACAGTCCGAGGTGGCGCAGTTGGGTGGGCCCACTGGCGGCGTCATCGCCGTTCCCGAGCCGGCTTCGATCGTGAGCGCGGGCTCCGCCCTGCTCTGGCTCGGCGGGGCCGCGTGGCGGCGTCAGAGAATGGCTTCGAGTCGGCAGGGCCGCCGGAATCGCGCCTGCGGGTAGTAGCGGTTTGTCCAGCCTTCGCCCGTCTCGCGCCGCACGAAATCCTCCGGCCGCGTGAGGATCGCGATCGGACGATTCGGGATGCCCCGCGCGGCGAGAAACACCGAGCGGTCGATCAACTCGAGCGGCGACTCGAAAAGCGCCGGCAGGTCGTCGAAGCGGTCGTGCGGGTCGATCGCCGCCGTGCCCCGCATGCCGGGCAGTTGATACATGAGCGACCAGCCGTAGATCTCGGGCCGCCGGCGGCATGCGGATTCCGGCCCCGCGGCTCGTCGCGGCCTCCGTGGCGCGGCCGCAGCCAGGTCTGCCGGCGTCGCGAGGGCCGCGCCGACGCGGCATTGCCGCCTCAAGGCGCGGTGCAGGTCCACGACGCACTCCAGGTCTTCCGGCGACTCCGGCGCGTGCGGAAAAAGCCCGCCATCCTCAGACACATCGATCGTCCACGCGGCCCCCGCATGGCCCTCGCGGTGCAGGATCGCGAGGCCGGCGAAAAGCGGCCGCAGACGTTTCCGTGTCTCCGAGACAAGCCGAACGCTCGTCGTGATGAATGCCGGGGACTGTTTGCGGAAGCGGCTCATGAAACCCTCGTCGATGGACGGCAGAAGAGGTTGGTCCTTGAACGAAGGGCGGGAAGGATCGCCGCGGCGGACGCGACCGGCCGACGAAAATTTCGGCCGGCGGCGTTTTAGGCAGAAAAAACAGGCGTGCGGAGGGTATTCTGAGTGGGCCCTGGGCGGCTCGGCTCCCTCATTCGACGGGGCGGGCCGCGGCGGCACTCCGCGGAAACATCCATGGACTCCCTCAGCCGGCACGAACAGCTGCTCCGCGTCTTCCACCTGATCGACATCCTCTTCGGCGCCCGGCAGCCGCTTACCACGGCCGAGCTCAAGGATCGGCTCCGCAGCCGGGGCGTGATCGAGGAGATGTCCGACAAAAACATTCGCCGCGACCTCGAGTTCCTGGAGAAATTCGGCTACGCCTTGAAGCGGTCGCGGAAGCGGTCGGACCGCGGCGCAGCGTGCCAGGCCTGGTCGATCGAGCCGGGCAAAGGCAAGGTGGAATTGACCGCGCCGGCGATCTCGCTGCCGGAGCTTCTCTCGCTCGCCGTGGCGCGGGACTTCCTCGCGCCGCTGGCCGGAACCTTCTACTGGCGCGGCATCAGCCAGCTCATGTCGCGGGTGGAGAGTGTGGCCACGCCGCAGCTGCTCGAATACGTGGAGGAGCACAAGGACGGGCTCGTGGTGCACCCGAAGCCCCCCGCCGCGAAATACGGCCCCCGCACGCTCAATGCGATCAACCGGGCGATCCGGCACTCGCTCGAGCTCAGGATCCGCTACACGAGCCTCGCCTCCGGCAAGCCCAAGGCGTCCGTGATCCACCCCGAGGCCCTCGTGCTCTACGACGGCAGCATTTACGTGGCCGCCTATCGGCCGCCGGCCTCAGCGGGCCGCGGCCAATCGGCCGATGACAGCGACACGATCCGGTTTTTCAAGCTCGACCGGATCGCCGACGCCAAGCCCTCGTCGCGCACGTTCAAGCGGCGGCGCGAATCGGTCGAGTCGATGCTCGCCGACAGCATCACGATCTTCCGCTCGGCCGATCCGCCGCGGCGCTACAAGATCCGCATCGATGCCTCCCGGGCCCGCTGGGCCCGCGAGAAGCCTTTTCATCCGCGGCAGAAGGTTCGCGAGCAGGCCGATGGCGGCCTCCTGCTCGAGATCGACAGGGCCTGGGACGACGAGATGATCCCGCAGTTGCTCGGCCTGGCGGACTGCGTCGAGGTGATCGAGCCCGCGGACGTCCGCGAGCGGATCCTCGAGATCGCGCAGCGCATCGCCGCCAAATACATGTGCCAGCACCTGCGCTCGTTCGAGGAGATCTATGCCGGAGGTGCCTGATCCCCGTGTCTGCTCCGGTCATCCGGATGAGCGGCTGCGGTCGCGCCGCCGGTTCGCCGTGGAGTCGCTTTCGGCGCTCGCGTCGGGCTGCCTCGCGGCCGGTGGCGTCCAGGCCGCGCCGGGCGTGGCCGAGCAGGCCGCCGGCGCGCTCGCCGATTACGCGCTCGCGCGCGATCCCGCCACCCGGTGCGAGCATGTGGCCGACGGAGAGATCGCGGGCGGGCGCTACAGCACCTGCCGCCTTGTGAGCCAGACATGGCGCGGGGCGGAGTGGGCGCATGAGCTTTCCATCTACTGCCCGCCCGATCCCGCCTCCACCGATACGATGCTGCTTTGGATCGACGGCGGCAGCGCCGGGAAGGTGCCGGAGGCCGGGAAGGCGACCGGCCCGTCCGACACCGTGAAGACGCTCGCGCTCTTCGCCAACGCGGCCGGCCTGCCGGCCGCGGTCGTCCGGCAGGTGCCCTACCAGCCGATGTTCGACGGGCTCTCCGAAGACGATCTGATCGCCCACACGTTCGTCGAGTTTGCCCGCACGGGCGATGCCTCGTGGCCGCTTCTGCTGCCGATGGTGAAGTCGGCAGTCGAGGCGATGACGGCGGCGGGGAAAATCGCGCGGGATCGGTTCGGGCTCGACGTCGATGGCTTCGTCGTCACTGGGGCAAGCAAGCGCGGCTGGACGACCTGGCTGGCCGCGGCCGTGGACGATCGCGTGCGGGCCGCCCTGCCGATGGTGATCGACATGCTCTCGCTCGAGCGGCACGTGGAACTGCAGTTCGCCAGCTTCGGCGCGATGTCGGACAAGCTCGAGGATTACACGTCGCGAGGCATCGAGAAACTCCTGCTGACACCGCGGGGCCGCGAGCTCATCGACATCGTCGATCCCTACCGCTACCGCGATCGGATCACGCAGCCGAAGCTGATTGCGCTCGGCACGAATGATCCCTATTGGCCGCTCGAATCGCTCGACCTCTATTTCGACGGTCTGTCGGGACCGCGCTGGGTCTCCTACGCGCCCAATGAGGGCCACGGTCTGCCGCCCGTCCGTCTCGCCGGCCTCGTGGCGGCGCTCGGCCGCCATGCGATCGGCGCGGAGCGGCTCCCCGACCTGCGGTGGGAGTTTGCGTTGACTGAAGAGGGCGTGGCCTGCACCGTGCGGTCGGACGAACAGCCGACGGAGGTGGTGCTCTGGCAGGCGACCTCGCCGAGCCGCGATTTCCGGCAGGCCCGCTGGACGTCCGCGCCCGTTGCGGCCGGTGCCGACGGTGCGGCATCCTGGCAGGCAATGCTGGGCCGGCCGACAGAAGGTCATGCGGCGGCCCTCGTCGAATGCCACTACGCACGGGAGCCCGTGCCGCTCGTGCTCACGACGAGCGTGCATGTGCAGGCGGCTGGATGAGGCTTCATCGAGGAATGTGACGGAGGCAGGCGATGCGTTGGTTTTGGATCGATCGATTCACCGAATTCGTTCGCGGTCGCAAGGCGCGGGCCGTCAAGGCCGTCACGCTCGCCGAGGAGCATCTGCACGACCATTTTCCCGGCGCGGCGATGATGCCCACGACGCTCGTCATCGAGGGGATGGCCCAGACGGCCGGCCTCCTCGTGGCCGACTCGTTCGACTTCAAGAAGCAGGTCGTGCTCGCCAAGGTGGCGAAGGCCGACTTCCAGTTCGACGCTGTTCCGGGCGACACGCTCGAATACGTGGCGGAGATCGTCGAGACCATGGCGGGCGGCTCGCTCGTCAACGTGACCAGCCGCGTGGGTGACCGCCTGCACGGCGAGGCCGAACTCTACTTCGCCCACCTCGAGACGGGCGTCGTCGTGCCGAAGCTCTTCAAGACCGACGAGATGCACCGCTGGCTCGACAGCCTGCGGATCTACGACGTGGCCGTGAACGTCGACGGCACCCCGGTCGCCCGCGGCAC
>JBIIOK010000043.1:0-19270 GCA_044336985.1 Pirellulales bacterium
TCGGCTCGGGCGACGCCTCCGCTCCAAACGGACTGTTACCGCTGCCGGGCACATTCGCCCCCACCACCAGCGTGCCGTCCAGGACGCGGAGCTGGCCCGAGTAGCCGCTGTTGCCCGTCAGCCACCAGGTGCCCGCCCCCGTCTTGTCGATGCTCGTCGTGCCGGTCGAGTTGGGCACCGAGACGATCGCGTTGGCGGCCGTGCTCGACCCCGTGAGCGTAAGGGTCTTGGCGCCGTTGCCTGTGGCCGTGAAGGCCGAGGTGAAGACCAGGGCCCCAGAGCCGCTTGAGTCGAGCGTCGCACCGCCGGTCGTGCCTGCCAGGTTCACCACGCGGTCGGTCGTGGAGTTGCTGTTGCCGACGTAGCGGAGCGTGGCGGCAGTCACGGATGAGCCGATGTCGATCGTGCCGTTGGCGACGGTCGTCGGGGCGCCAAGGCCGCCGGCGAGCCCGAGGTTTGGCAGCGATGAGATTTCGACCATGCCGCCGCTGAGAGTCGTCTTACCCGTGTAGGAACTTTCCGTGGAAACCAGGGTCGTCGTGCCCGTGCCCGCCTTCGTGAACGTCGCGCCCACGCCCGCGATCGCACCCAACCGCTGCACGCCCGTGAAGCTCGTGGTTAACCCCGTTGAGCCGTCGCGGCTGAGGTTGATCGCCCCGTAGGTGCCGCTACTGCTGAGATTCAGCATGGCGCTGCCGAAGACGTTTATCGGGCCGGGGATGGTGTTGTTGCCTGCAAAATACACCCAGCTACTTTGCGCCATGACCGTGAGGCCCTGCCCCGACGTGCCGCTGATCGCGCTGTTGATGATGATTTGCTGATTATTGGTCGCCACCACCAGTTCGTTGGTCTCTGAGGAGATCGAGATCGTGCCGCCCGCGATCGTCCAAATGCCGCTGCCCGCGTTCATGAGGCCGTTGACGGTGAATGGCTGGCTGCCGATCGTCGTCGTGAGAGCGCCGCCCGTGTAGCGGATCGTGTTGGCCGTGACGGCCGAGGTGATGGAGCCCGTCGCGGTCTGGAGCAGGACGTTCGAGGCGGAGCTGAAACTGGACAGGGTGGAAGCATTCGTCGCCGTGCCGCTGGCGGTGTAGCCGGTGATCGAGCCGGCGGAGTGCGCGGCGTAGGTCAGGTTCGTGGTCGAGCCGGTGACGGCCCACGGGCCGATGATGTTGCCGTTCCCGCTGCCAGGCGTGGACGGATCGACCGTGATCGTGCCCGAGCCCGGCTGGAGGTTGAGCCCGCTGCCGGCCGACCGATTGAGCGTGCCCAGGGCGAACGTCGACGTCGACGTCGGCGACACCGTCAACGCACCGGCTTCGAGCGTCGTGGCGGTGAACGACGAGGTCGTGCCGTTGAGAGCGAGCACGCCTCTGCCCTGCTTCACGAGCGTGCCGGGAGTGCCCGTGAAACCGCCGCTGAACGTGCCGCTCGTGTTCGCGGAGCCAATGGCAAGCGTGCCGCCGCCCAGGATCACGTTGCCACCCGTGCTGCCGCCGCCGGTGAGGCTGCCGATCGACTGGCTCGAGCCATTGAGATCGAGGGCGACGCCGGCGGTGTTGGCGAGGTTCACGATCGAGTTCGAGCCGAAGGCCGAGTTGCCACCGGCTCGCAAGACGCCCCCGGAAATCTGCGTCGTGCCGGAATAGAGGTTGTTGGCCGCGAGCGTGAGCGTGCCGGAGCCCACCTTCGTGAGGCCCGCGACGTTGCTCGCTGCCAGCGGAGTCGAGAACGTGACCGACTGGCCGTTGGTGTCGAAAGCCATCGCGGAGGTGCTGCTCGCGATCCGGGCCCCGTAATCGGCCTGAGCCTGATTGGCCGCACTGAACTGCATCGTGCCGCCCGTGAAGAGAATGTTGCCGCCGCCGGCCAGGGCATCGGCATTGCCGAGGGCGAGCAGGCCGCCGCCGAGCGTGGTCGGGCCCGCATACGAGTTGGAGCCCGAGAGCGTGAGCGTGCCGGCACCCGTCTTCACGAGCGACCCGGGGCCGGTGAACTGGCCCGTGTACGAGCCGGAGCCCAGGGTCAGGGCCAAGGCCTGCAGAGAGGCGTTTTGCAGGGCGATCGGGGTCGAACCGCCCGTGAGGCTCGCAAGCGACACGGCTGAGCCGCTCAAGCCGAAGGCGAGCGAGCCGCTGCCAGACAGCACGACCGGGCTCGACGCCGGAATCGCGTTGGTCACGCCCAGCGAGAAGACGCCCTCGTTGATCGCCGTCGTGCCGGTGTAGGTGTTGGCCACGTTCATCGAGAGCGTGCCGCTGCCGATCTTCATGAGGCCCAGCACGACTGCCGTGTTGGCGATCGCCGTGCCCTCGTAGCCGCGGGTGCCGGTCGTGTCGAACCCGATAAAGGAGTTGGCGACGAAGCTGCCCGAGGTCCGCAACGCGTTGAACGTGGCGTCGCTCACGCTGTTGCCAACGAGGAGCCCGGCGCCGGCGGCGGAGACGGTGTAGAGGCCGCCGGTCGTGTTGGAGATCGAGAGCACGCCCGCGGAGACAGTGGTCGTGCCGGAATAGGTGCTCGAGCCGCTGGCGAGCCGCAGCGTGCCCGAGCCGCTCTTCACGAGGCTCATCGAGCCGGAGAGCAAGCCCCCGTAGGAAGAGTCGGAGCCGGTGTTCACCGTGAGGGTGCTGAGGGTCGCACCCGAGTTGGTCACCGTGTTGCCCGTGCCGGCGCCGGCGCTCGAGAGCCCGGCGATCGTCTGATTTTGGTTGTTCATGTCGAACACGCCGCTCGTGCCGGCGGCGCCGCCGATCGTCAGGAACGTCGTGCTCGGCAAACCGTTATTGGCTGTGACGGAGAGCGTTCCCTCCCGCACCTCCGTGGCGCCGGTGTAAGAGGCGGTGCGATTTGCGCCACCGTTGGCTGATCCAGCCTGGGTCGTGCCGGAAAGCCGCATGTGCCCGGCGCCCGTCTTGATGAGGCCGCCCGAGCCCGAGATGGCTGCTGCGACGGCTAAGTCGATCGCCGCCCCGCCGTCGGCGATCGCGAAGGTCCGGTCGCCGACGAGATTCAACCTGCCGGTATTCCCACCTCCAGCATTGGTGTCGATCCACGCCGTCGCGCTCGAGGCGAGGGTCGTGAAGGTGCCGCTTAAGAAGTCGAGTACGCCCGCCGGCCCCGTTGAATTTCCCAGCCTGATCATGCCGTTAACGCCACCGTTGTTCGCGCCAGTTCCCCCTGTCAGTTCCAGGCCGTTCACGCCCAGCGTAAACAGAGTGGGAATGTTCACGAAACCCTTCACACGCAAGAGCGCGATGTTGTCGAAATTGTTTGGAGCACCATCAACACCTGCAAGACCTGCAAAGTTTAAATAGCCCGCGTTGTTGACGGTGACCGTCGAGGTGTCGGCGATCTGGTTGTCAGTGTCTACAGTCCTCACCGTCGCCGCATTGGTGCCGTCGCCGATCACCAAATCGCCGGCGATGGCTGTCACACCCTTGACTTTTTGCATGCTAAGAGTGCCACTATAGACGAACGTGGTGCCGGTCAGGGTGTTGGATGTCGGGCCATTGAGAGTAAAATCCCCCGAGCCGCCCTTGACGAAGTTGCCCGAGCCATCGATGACACCGCTAAAGGTGGTCGCGCTGGAGTTGTTGGCCGTGAGGGTGTTGCCCCCCGCCACGATGACCCGCGAGAAGGGATTAGTGCTGATCAACCTGCCGATCGTCTCCGAGGCATCGAGCGCCAGGGTCACGGCACCGGAGTTGGCGAGCGTCACGTTCGACGCGTCCGGAACGGCATTCCCGCCCGCGAGCCGGAGCGTGCCGCTGTTGACGAACACGTTGCCCGTGCCGGCATTGCTGCCGCTCAAGGTCAGCGTGCCGAGGCCCCCCTTGGCGAGGTTGTTCGCGCCGAGCGAGATCGGGGCGCTCACCGTCAGCTGCCCCGCCGGATCGCTGACGAAGAAATTCGGCGCCGTTGACGTGATCGATCCGGTGGTGAGCGTGTTCTTGATCTCGAAGGGGTCGGTCCCGTTGACCAGAACGCCGCCGCTGGTCACCGTGAGGTTGTTGCCGGAGAGATCGATCGACTGGCCGGCGCCCGGGCTCGTGACCGTGAGCGAATTGATCGTGCGGGCCGCGTTCAGCGTGGAAGAAGCACCGCCCCGCGAGGCGGTGAAGGCCACGTTCGTGGAGTTCTGGGCGGTCGTGCCGCTGAATTCGGTAGACACGGCCAGGGGGGTCATGCCAGTGGCCGTGGTGTAGTTGGCGAAGGCGGTGCCCCCCACGGTGATCCAGCCATACATGGTATTGTTTGCCTGGCCGGTGAAGAAGACGCGGGAATTGCCCGCCCCGGAGCCGCCGAGGGTGCCGAGGCCGCTGGCCGTGATATTCACCATGGAGGCGCTTGCGCCGCGGTCGACGAGCTGGGAAAACGTCAGTTCGGAGGTGGAGCCCGCTGCGGCGCCATTGGCCAGCGAGATCGTGGTCAGGCCGGTGCTTGGGGCGAGGAAGCCCAGGGACTCCGACGACGAATTGCCGCTCGAGCCGAGAAACGCGATCGTTCCGCCGACGGATGTGATGTTTGCCGTTCCGGTGAGGCGGTTGGTGTTGTTGAAGGCCGTGTTGTCGAGCACGAGGGCGGCGCCGCCGCCTAAGGTGTTTCCAGCCACCAGAGTGTCTGCAGATCCCTCAGTGCCGAGGTTAATCGCGTTCGAGCCAAACGACCCGTTGCTGCCGGCCAGGGCGAGCGTCGCCTGCCTGACGTTCAGCGTTGAGGAGTAGCTGCTCGAACCCGTGAACGTGATCGTGCCGGCAGCCGCCGTACCGGAAGTGCGGCTGACGCTGCCACTAGTGCCGGTGATCGACCCCGAGTAGGTGCCGTCGGTCATCTGGTCGAACCGCAGAGCGCTGGCGTTCGAGATGTCGCCCTGGAGGCCCAACGTGTTGCCTCTCACGCTACCAACGTTGCTGGTGATCGTGGTGCCGCCCGAATAGTTGTTTGTGCCTGTCAGAACAAAATTGCCATTCGCTGTGTTGCCATCGAGCGTCAGGCGACCAACGCCGGTGATGTTATTGGGCAGAAACAGGGTACTGCCGGCATATGTCTGAAGCGTTCCACCGCCGGCGCCCAGCGTGATCCCGCGGTTGGCGGTCATGGTGAGAACGAAAGAGCCGCCGCCGCCGCCGTTGTCAAACCAAATCGTGCCGTTGTTGAGCGTGATCTGGTCGGCGACCGGCGACGAGGGGGCCGTTCCGAGCCGGCCCATCGCATTGATGCCTCTGAGCGTGGCCCCGTCGGAGATGGTGAGCTTGCCCGTGCCGGTGTTGCTGCTATTCGTAAAACTAAAGGTGCCCGAACCCGCGAGCGTGAGCGCATTGTTGAGGGCGATAATGCCGCTCACCGTAAGCGATTTGCCGGTGGCGACAGTCCAGGCCTGCGTGTCCGTGAGCCTCACGGCCGAGCCGATCGACGCGTCGCCGGCCGTCGACGCGAGCGTGATGCCGCCTGTGCCGATGCCGAGCGTGCCGCTACTCAGCGTGGCGGTGCCGGATTGGAACGTGATGCCGTTGGCATTCTGGGAGCCGCTCACGGTGACCGTGTAGGTGGTGGCGTCGCTGCCGGCCGAGAAGAAGACGTTGCTGCCCGCGGTGTAGGCGCCGGTGGCGACGGTGCCGGCAGAACTCGTGCTCCAGAATGCGCTGCTGCCCCACGTTCCAGTCGGCGTGGCGCCCGAGCCGGCCGTCGCGCCGTTGGCGTCCCAGTAGAGATTCGTCTGCGCGAAGGCCGTGTCGCCCGAGCCAACAACGCCCGCGGCAGCGGCGAACGCCACGCACACAAGCGCAATGCTCCGCCACACACGACTCGGTCGCGATTGCGCGATGACTGTCTTCATGGCATTCACTCGATGACAGCGAAACAGGAACGCAGTTTCAGAAACCTTCTTATGTGGGAGCAACGTTGATGATGAGTTATTCGACATCGTTCTACCCCCCCTTGGAGCCAATTGAAGGAGCCAATTAAAGGAGCCAATTGACGACCCAAATCGCAGTCAGATTTTGACATTAGTGATCGTATGATCTCCAACGTCGCTGACCAGTATAGCAGGGCGCTAAGGCATTCGCAACAAAAATTTTGGCGTCGGAAAAATCGGACCATTGCGGCCAGAAATCGCGATTGAGGCGGGGGGCCGAAATTTGGGCTTTTCCGCTAAAACCAGTATAGCCGGTAGCCCGCTCGGAACCCTCATTTATGAAACCGCTGGCGATCCACCGATTGGGGTTGGTCTGCCTGGCCGCCGCGGCCAGTGCGGCCACGGCCCGGGCTGCCCCGAGCTTCGAGGCGGATGTCTGGCGGTGGATAGTGTACGGCCGTTTACTCACGCCGTCCACCTGCCGGTCCGCCCATGGTCGCCGCGGTCACAGGGTTTCCCGGGCGGCCCATCGGCCCGGAAATGCCTATCGCCATGGTTGCGGAAGTGCCATTGGGGCCGGACTATCCCTTGCTCCCGTGCCGCGACAACACGTACCCCGTCGGGCTCACCCCGCCACCTCCTCGAAAAATGTTCGCCAGGGGAGGCACTCGACATCGCCCACGTTGAAAGGCCGATCGATGGAGGCGACACAGACGAGCCGGGCAGCGGGATGATCCTCGCGAAACGACCGAAGCCCGCTCAAGTCGGTCGGCCGGATCGTCGCCCCGCTCTTGATCTCGATCGCCCACACGCCGCCATCCGTCTCCAGCACGATGTCCACCTCGGCCCCGTGCGCCGTCCGCCAGTAATACATCGGCCAGTCCAGCTCACGATACGTGAGCAACCGCTTCAGCTCGAGCACGATGAACTGCTCGAACAAGCGTCCATACGCCGATGTGCCGCGGGTGGGCTGTGCCGCCAGCCGCCCCGCCAAGGCATTGCAGACGCCCAGATCGAAGAGGTGATAGATCGGGTGGCGGGTCAACCGCTTGCGGGCGCTGCGGGTGTATGGCGGAACGGCAAAGGCCACCAGCGTGTCTTCGAGAACCTGGTAATACTCCCGAATCGTCTTCGATGCGACGCCGGTCTCGGCGGCGAAGGTGGAGTAGTTCACGAGTCCGCCGCTCTGGTCGGCCGCGAGTTCCAGGAACCGACTGAATGCCGGCACGTTGCGGACGAGCGCCTCCTGGAGGATTTCTTCTTTGAGATAGGTCTGGGCATAGGCCTTGAGGAACCGGCGGCAAAACCCTTCCGGCCGGCCGATCACGGGCGGGAGCGACCCAAATCGCAGGACACTGCCCAGATCAAAGTCCCGCCCCAACTCCCTGATCGTCAGCGGAAACAGCGTGTAGGGCCAGGCCCTGCCGCCGAGGAGATTCGCCGACGTGCGCCTGAGTTTCCTCGCACTGGAGCCGGTCATGACGAACGTGACCCGACCGCGGAGCGAATCCAGCAGGAACTGAATCTCGTCGAGCAGGGGCGGCAGTTTCTGAATTTCATCGACCACGACGATGCCGCCTGGATGCCGCTCGACCCAGTGCTCGACCTCGCGACGAAAGCGGCCCGGTTCGCGGCCGTAGGCCAGCAGCGTCTCGGTATCGAGCAGCGTGACGTCAAAACGGGGAAGCTGAGCGGAAACCGCCGAAAGCAGTGTTGTTTTGCCCGTTTGACGCGGACCAAAGAGAAAACAACTCTGCTCGCCGAGCGGGAGATTCAATTCGCGGGGGTACATTTCATACGTTTTGAGTTAAAAATACACGGTTTATTGTACCCGACATATATGGTCTGGAAAGCTCGGTCAATGCCGAACGGCACTCCCTGGCCGACCTCGAGGGCCAGGGACACGACAGCGTGTCGTGGTCAATCCCGAGAAATCCGCTCCCGTCCAGGAATAACCGGCCAGCCCCGTCAGTTTTCCGGAGGGAACGGGGGTCCACGATGGTGGCCGAATGCGGAATCGGGGCTTCTGACGCTAATTTTGGGTAGAAAGTTCGCAGGCTACCCATGAAACCGCTCGCGATCTCCTGCGTGGTCTGCCTCGCCCTTGCGGCCGTTCCGGCCGCGACCGCGGTCGATGCCGATCCGGGCTTCGAGACGAAGGCCTGGCCCTACCTTCGGGCCCATTGCCTCGGCTGCCATGGCGAAGACAAGCAGGAGGGGGGCTTTCGTCTCGACACGCTCTCCCGGAAGGTCGGGCTGGAGAACACCCCGCAGTGGGCCGAGGTGCTCGGGCGGATCACGGCGGGCGAGATGCCGCCGGAGGAGGCGAAGAACCGGCCGACAGCGGAGGCATCGGCGGCGATCGTCGAGTGGCTGGCGGCGCGGCTCGACGAGGGGGAGGCGGCGCGGCTCGCGCGGCGGGGCCGTGTCTCATACAACCGGCTCTCCCGCGATGAGTATGTGAACACCGTCCGCGACCTGATCGGCGTGCATTTCGACGCCGAGGATCCCTCCGGGTTTCCCGAGGACCCGGAATGGCACGGCTTCGAGCGGCTCGGCTCGGTGCTCACGCTCGCGCCATCCACCATCGAGAAATATGTCGCCGCCGCCGAGACGATCCTCGCCGAGGCCTACCCCGCCGAGAAGCCGAAGTTCCTCGAGGCCACACGCCGGGCTGTCCTCGAGATTACCATCGAGGAAAATCATCGCGAACGGCTCCGCGAACTCGGCCAGCTCGACAGGGTGCGGTTTGAGCTGACGGCGCAAGACAGCTACCGCGGCTCGGTGATCCAGCCTCTGCCGGCCGCGGGCATCTACGAGATCAGCTACACGCTCAGCGGACTCAAGCCGGAGCACGGCCGCGCGCCCAGGCTCTCGGTGCTCGAGCAGAATTTCGGCCGCGTGCTCTTCGAGCAGGACATCGTCGCCCCCGAAGACCAGCCGATCACGGTCACCTTCCAGGCCCACCTCCCCGCGGGCCATCCGACGATCGACGTCACCAACGACGTCGTCGGCCTGTCCCAGAACTTTCGGGCGACACGCCACAGCCGCATCCCGTTCATCAGCACGAAGCACGCCCGGGCGCCGTGGCAGATGAAGCTCACCGACGAGCAGGGCCGGCCGCGGTATCCGTTTCTGATCCTCGACCAGGTCTCCTGGCGCGGCCCGCTGGTGAGCGAGCAGGAGCAGCGGCGGCGCGACGAGTATTGGCCGGCCGAGGCCGGGAACCTCGACCACGTGCGGATCGGGCTCGGGAACCTGGCGCGGCGGGCGTTTCGCCGGCCCGTTTCCGCCGAGGAACTCGACGGCCACGTCGCCATCGTGAAGGCGGAGCTCGACGCGGGGGCCGCGTTTCCCGACGCCTTCAAGACCGGCATGCTCTCAATCCTCTGCTCGAAGAGTTTTCTATTTTTGGCCGAGGGCGACGAGGACGCCGACCGCCACACGCTCGACGACTGGGAGCTCGCCAGCCGGCTTTCGTATCTGCTCTGGAGCACGATGCCCGACGACGAGCTCTTCGCCCTCGCCGAGCAGGGCCGGCTCCGCGACAAAACCGAGCTCGCGCGGCAGGCGGAACGCATGCTGGCCGATCCGCGGGCGAGGCGATTCGGCGAGTCGTTTGCGACGCAATGGCTGCACCTGCGGAAGGTCGGCATGTTTGAGCCCGACAAGACACTCTACCCCGACTACGATCGCTCGCTCGAAACGAGCATGGTGGGCGAGACGACCTCGTTCTTCAACGAGGTGCTCGCGCGAAACCTGACGCTCCGCGAGTTTCTCGACTCGGATTGGACGATGGCGAACCGGCGGCTGGCGGAGTTTTACGGCCTGCCGGGCGTCGAGGGCACGGAGCTGCGCCGCGTGTCGCTGCCGCCCGACGGCCGCCGCGGCGGGCTGCTCTCGCAGGCGGCGATCCTGTCGCTCACCTCCGACGGCACGCGGCACAGGCCCGTACATCGCGGCAAGTGGGTCTTGGAGGCGATCTTCGGCAGGTCGCCGCCACCGCCGCCGCCCAACATCGACCCGATTCCGCCGAGCCCGGCAGACGCTCCGAAGGCGACGGTGCGGATGAAACTCGAGGCCCACACCTACGATCCGCGGTGCGCCTCCTGCCATCGCACGATCGATCCGCTGGGGCTGGCGTTTGAAAACTACGACGCCATCGGCCGGTGGCGGACGCACGAAGCTGGCATGGGCACGGGCGACGACCCGCCGGTGGATCCCTCCGGCACGCTGGCCGACGGCCGCAGCTACCGCACGCCAGGGGAGTTTAAGCAGCTGCTCTTGGCCGACATCGACGCATTCAACGATACATTCGTGGAAAAGCTCGCCACCTACGGCCTGCGGCGGACGATGTCGTTTTCCGACCGGGAGGATCTGGCGGCGATCGCCCGGGCCGGCCGGGAGCACGACTACTTGCTGCGGGATATCATCATGGCGTTTGTCACGTCGGACTTGTTCCAGAAACGCTGAGGGCCTGCCCATGAGCAACGTCAACACGCATCGATGGCTGATGAGCCGGCGGCAGGTGCTGCGGGGCCTCGGGGTTTCCCTGTCGCTGCCGCTCTTCGACTGCATGATCCCGCCGAGCCTCGTGGCGGCAGGGCCGAAGCCGGCCACCCCCCCCAGGCGAAGCGTGTTTCTCTACTTTCCCAACGGGGTCAACCCGGTGACCTGGCAGATCGAAAAGGACGGCAGCGACTTCCGGTTCACGAAGCCGATGCAGGCCCTCGAGCGGCATCGCGGCAACGTCACGCCCATCAGCGGGCTGCATCATCCGCACGGCCTGGGCAAGGGCCACGGTTGCGAAAACATCTGGCTCACCGCCGCCGACGTGCCCGCCGACGGCGGGGCCTTTCGCAACAGCGTGTCGGCCGACCAGCTCATCGCCGAGGTGCAGGGGCCGTCGACCCGATTCGCCTCGCTGGAACTGGCGATCGAGGGCAATTCGCTGGCCTGGTCGCGGGACGGCATCCGGCTCCCGGCCGATCGGAACCCGCGGCAGATCTTCAACATGCTCTTCGGGGTCGAGAAGGAGAGCAAGGCCGCCGTCCTCCGCCGACTCGAGCGTCGCGGGAGCATCCTCGATCTCGTGGCCGACGACGCCGAGCGGGTGAAGGGGAAACTCGGCTCCCACGATCGCTCGAAGCTCGACGAGTATCTGACGGCGGTGCGGCAGGTGGAGCTGCGCACCGAGCGGGCCGAATCCTGGCTCGACACGCCCAAACCCGAAATCGCCCCCGACGACGAGGCCCGATTGACCCGCAAGGCGGACCTGTCGCGGGTGCGGGACTACCACGCGCTCTTCGCGGAGCTGATGGTGATGGCCCTGCGGACCGACTCGACACGGGTGATCACCTGCTCGATCTGCGGCGAGGCCAATGGCGGGGCGGTGCCCGACATCGGCATCTCGTCGGGCCGCCACTCGCTCTCCCACCACGACGGCGATCCCGAGCAGATGCGGCGGCTCAGCGACACCGACACGTTCCTGGTCGAGCAGTTCGCCTCGTTGCTCGACCAGCTTTCGGCCTGCGAGGAGGAGGGCCGGCCGCTCCTCGACACGACGCAGGTGCTTTGGGGGAGCGGCATGTGCTACGGCCAGAGCCACGGCAACGCGAATCTGCCGACGATCCTCGCCGGCGGCCGGGCACTCGGCTACCGGCACGGGCGGCACGTCGACTTCAACCTGCCGAAGATCGGCAGCTACGACGTCGCCAACGCCGACGCCCTCTATCGCGTCTGCTCGCGGCCGGTGGACGAGCGGGCGCGGCTGAGCAACCTGCTCCTGACCATGTGCCAACGGGCGGGCGTCGAGACCGACGCCTTCCAGGACAGCCTCGGCACCGTCTCGCAGGCGCTCGGCTGACCATGCGGGCGGACACTGCCATGTCGAATCGCAGCCTGTGGTTTCTCGTCGGCTCATGCCTGGTCGTTTCATGCCTGGTCGCCGTCGCAGCGTCGCTCCACGCCGCGGAGGTCGCTCCGTTTCGCACCGACGACAATCCCGACACGTCGCTCAAGTGGTACGAAATCGTGGAGGGAAAATTTCCCCCCGCGAACTCGGCCCATGCGATCTCGGGCGAGCTGATCCAGTGCGACCATCCCGAGCGGCGGTTCCGGATCCGGGTCGATCGCGACGACAGTCAGTATGTGGGGCATTTCGACCTGCCGCTGGAAAGCACGCTGCTGCCCTACGGGTCGATCTATTACCACGGCGCTCCCGCGGCCCTGCAGGACATCCCGCTCGGGACACACCTGCATGGCCTCTTTTATTTCAAGGATCCCAGCGACAAGTCTCCACCGCCGCCCGGGCCCGATCGCCAACGCACGGCCGACTGGGAATTCAAGCGGTGCCTGCGGCTGGAGGATGACTTCTCTTTTCGCGCGCGGCAAAAGCAGGCCTGGAGGATCGACGCGGTGGACCTCGCCGCGAAGAAGATCACATGCACGCTCGTCGATCTTGGCCAGCCAGGCGGCGGCAAGCCCGTCGGCCCGCCCAAGACCTTCGACCTCATGTCTGGCACGCGGGTGCACGTCGGGCAGGGGTTCGGCAGCCTGGAATCGATCGCGGTCGGGCAGGAGGTGCAGTTCAACATCACCTGGGCGACGCTCCACGGCCCCGGCCGTGTGCTCGAGATCTGGCTGGATGAAACGAGCCGCGCGCTGGCCAGTGCGCTCCAGCTCGCGCGGCATCGCGACCATGTTCGCGACCGCGGCCTGCCGGGCTGGATCGAGGCCGTCGACGACGAGAAGCAGATCGTCACGATCACGTTCTTCGACGGGGTCGATCCGCAGTTGTTCAAGGAACTCCACGGCATCGACGAAAAGCCGCACGGCTGGCCCTTCTCGGCCCCCGAGGACGATCCGAAGGCGCCGAAGGGGGGCATCGCGGTCGCACGGGAGTGCCTCATGACCTACGAGCCGATGCACGACCGCAAGGGGGGCAACATCCTCGCGATCGAGGAAGTGCCGGCGGAGGTCGGCTCGAGCGGCGTGCGGATCACCGTGAAGTGCTGCATGATGCTCGAGGGCTTCCGCCCGGGCCACGTCGTGCGGTTCTTCCCGGCGACCTGGCCGGTCAACAAGCTGCCCAAGGAAGAGCAGTTCCACGGCCGCGAGTAGGAAATGGTGCCAGCCACCAAATCTGGGCAATTTGCCCAAGGAGGCTACCTATCTTCTCCAGATTTGGTGGCTGGCACCATTTCTCTTCAATAGTCGGCGACGGAGCCGTCCTTGAGCTTGCCTCCGGGCCACTTGTAGGTCTGCGGCTTGGCCGCCTCCTCTGCCAAGAGTTTCTCGTCCACCTCCACGCCGAGGCCCGGCCCGGGCGGCAGCCCGATGAAGCCTTCGGCATCGTAGGCATATTCCATCCGCGCGACGGGAACCCAGTCGGGTTTCTTGTCGGGGGTGAAGTAATTGAAGTCGGGGGGATAGAACTCGTGGATCAGAAACAGCGGGATCGACGCCGCCACGTGGAGGCTCGGGGCGATGCCGAGGAAGCTGCCGGTGCAGTGCGGCGCCAGCGGCACGTAGTAGGCCTCGGCGAGCGTCGCGATCTTCCGCATCTGGCTGATGCCTCCGGTGTGGGAGCAGTCGGGCTGCAGGATGTCGATGCACCGCTCCTGGAGGTAGGGGATCACCTCGTAGATCGTCCGATCCCGCTCGCCGGTCGCCAGCGGGATGTCGATCTTCTCCTTGAGCCGCTTGAAGACCTCGATGTTGCCCGGCACCGCCGGCTCCTCGATGAACATCACGTCGTAGGGCTTGATCGCGGCCGCCAGCAGGATGAGCGTGGCGGGCGGCACCGCCGAGTGGGCATCGAACATCACGGCCCCCTTGGGACCGACACGGTCGCGGGCCGTCTTGATCCGCGCGAGGATCGCCTCGACGTCGGCCGGCGTCGCCGCGTGCGGATAGGGGCCGCCCGGGGCCACCTTCTCCGCCTGCTTCGTGTGGTAGACGCGGATCCGGTCGCGGGTCGGCCCGCCGAGGAGCCGGTAGACAGGCGTGTTCCAGAGCTTGCCGGCGATGTCCCAGAGCGCCACGTCGATCGCCGACATCGCGTGGACCAGGAGCGCGCCGCCGCGGATGTCGCGGTGGGCCCGAAACATCTTCTGCCAGAGGTGCTCGATCCGCGTCGGGTTCTCGCCGTCAACCAGTTCAAAGAGCGACTCGACGCAGACCTTGCCCACCCGCGGGTCGGTGCCCTTCACCTCGCCCCAGCCGGAGATGCCGTGGTTCGTCTCGAGCTTGACGTACACGATCGGTCCGACCCAGTAGGTCTTGATCCCCGTGATCCGGATGCTCGACGAGCGGTCGACGACCTGCGCCCCGGCCGCATCGTCCGCGGCGACAGCGTGATTGACCAGCGCGAATCCGGCCGCCGCCGCGCCGAGCGAGTGAAACACGTCGCGGCGTCCGAATCGCAGGGCTGCGGAGCGGGACGGAACCGGTTGTGCCATGACGGGCTGTCTCCTGGATTGCAGGGTGAAACGCGGGCTCGTCGCCCGATGAGATCATGAAGCCGCTGCCGAAGCCTTCGCCTTGTGCCCGGCGCCCGCGGCCGCCGGCGCCTCATCCGCCACCTTCAGCAGCCGGTCGATCATGCCGTCGGCATCGATGCCCTCGGCCTGCGCGGTGAAGTTCGTGTAGATGCGATGCCGCAGCACGGCACGGGTGACGGCCCGCACGTCGTCGGTGGTCGCCTGCGGGTTGCCGCGCAAAAGCGCCCGGCTCTTCGCGCCCAGGGCCAGATACTGCCCGGCCCGCGGCCCGGCCCCCCAGGCGAGATACTTCCGGGTGATGTCGGGCGAGGTCTCCTTGTTGGGGTGGGTCGCCGACACGAGCCGCACGATGTATTCGAGCACGTGGTCGCTGATCGGCACCTGCCGGACGGCCTTCCGCAGCTCGATCACATCTTCACCGGTGAGCACGGATTCCGGGGTTTCGAGCCCGCCGGCCGTCGTGTTCCTGATGATCGTCTTGAGCTCCACGTCGGAGGGATAGTCGACGTAGAGGTTGAACATGAAGCGGTCGAGCTGCGCCTCCGGCAGCGGGTAGGTGCCCTCCTGCTCGATCGGGTTCTGCGTCGCCATCACCATGAAGGGCTCGTCGAGTTTGTAGGTCTTCTTGCCGACCGTGATGCTCTTCTCCTGCATCGCCTCCAAGAGCGCCGCCTGCGTCTTGGGGGGCGTGCGGTTGATCTCGTCGGCCAACAGCAGGTTCGTGAACACGGGGCCCTGCACGAAGACGAACTGCTTCTTGCCGGTCGAATGATCCTCCTCGAGGATCTCCGTGCCGGTGATGTCGCTGGGCATCATGTCGGGCGTGAACTGGATCCGCTTGAAGTGCATCGAGAGCGTCTTGGCCAGCGTGCTCACGAGCAGCGTCTTCGCGAGGCCGGGCACGCCGACGAGCAGCACGTGGCCGCCGGCGCACATGGCGATGAAGACCTGGTCGATCAGGTCCTCCTGGCCGACGATCACCTTGCGGAGTTCGCCGAGCACGCGGTCGCGGGCGTTGCGGGCGTGGTCGATGGCTTGTTGGGCATTCGGTGCGTTCATGATGGGATCCAGGGGGTGGGGGTTGAACAGAACAGGGGAATGCAAACGAGAGTCAAGGAACGACGACATTGAATCGCAATTCCAGCCACGGGGGGTGATCCTGGGAGCGGCGATCGGTGTTGGCCTCGACCGGCTCGAAGCGGATCGCCTGCGAACCGCCCTGCCCAGGATCCTTCCAGACGAAGCCGCCGGGGTAGTCGCGGGAATGGCCGTCGATCAGCCGGCCCGGATGGCGGCCGGATGGGAGCGTGGGCAAGGGAGCGGCAAAGACGAACGTCTGGCCAAGCTGCGGGTCGCAGCGCACGGAGCCGACGGCCTCCACCGGCAGCGGACGTGCGTCGATCGTGAGCTCGATCCGCTTCGCGATGGCTTTCGCCTTGGCGGTCAGAAAGACATCCCGCTCCTCAGTGGAAATCCTGCCGTTGCCGTCGGCATCCATGGACTTGAGCTCCATGAGCGTCGCCCGCTCGGTCGGCAGCAGGCGATAGACGAGCCGCACCTTCCCGTCCTCGGCAAACAGCCGGAGCTCCCTTTCGACATGGTCGATCGGTGATTCATGGCCGCGACCGGATGTCGGCAGCAAGGCCAGGGCGACGAGCAAGCAGGGGCGAAATGGTTTCATCGTGTTGGATCCAGGGCGGCCCGAAGTTGCAGGATATCGAGACCGGAAGTGAGAAGAGCGGTCATGAACGGGGATTGCCGCATCGCCGCCAGATCCGCGGCATGCGCGGACGGATTGCCGGCCCGGGCCGCCTGCACCGCAGCCTCCAGCACGGCGAAATCCCCGGACCTCAAGCCGGCGACGATCGTCGGTGAATCCAGCCTGATCTGCGCGAGCGACCGCAAGACGGCGACCTGCGTGGCCGGGGTCGCCGCGTGGAATCGCCGGACGACCTCCGCCTCGGCGTCCTTGTCGCCCTGCCGCAGCCGGGCGAGGTCGATGAACAGCCGGGCCTGCTCGAGCGGTTCGGGAACCAATTGATCGGCGGCCAATTTCGGAAAATACCTCGCGGGATCCTCGGTCAGCCGGCGGAGCGAATTCCGGGCATCCGCGTCGGCGTAGTTGCCCAACGCCCAGATGGCCTGGCCTCGAATCGCGTCCGGCGCCGTGACATCTTCGGCGAGTCCGGCGAGAAACCTGGCGGCGCCCGGCAGGCTGCGCTGGCCTGCGATCCGGCAGAGCAGATCCGCCTGCAGCGGCTCGGCGACGGTGGCCAATAACTCGGTCAGCACCCTGGCGGCCGCATCCCCGGGGATGCGGTTGATCGCCATGATGATCTTCATCCTCACGGCCGTGTTTTTCTCCCGCTTCAGCCAGGCGAGCAGTGGCGGGATCGATTCCGCATCGCCGACCGCACCGACGGCATCGATCAACTGCGGACTGGCCTCCGGCTCCTCCGCCAGCAGTTGCTTGATGGCCGGCAGGAAGGAGGCGTCGGGATGGACCGACGCGGCATCCAGGGCGGTCCCGAGCGCACCCCCCTTCGCCTTGAGCAGGGTCGCAAGGATCATGGCCTGCCGGTCGGGCCAGCTGGTGTTGGCGACCGCGAACATGATCGACCTTTGCACGTCGGGGTCGGCGGAGCGGAGCACCAGTTCGTTCATCGCCCGCCCGACCTCCTGCGATTCCGGCCAGGCCTCGGCGGCCTCGGAGAGCTTGGCCAGCACCGCCGGGGATGACTCCACACGAACCCGCTCGAGCCAGGCAGCGACCGCCCTGGAACGCAGCTCGGCAGGCGGCTGCGGGCTCCCCGGTTTGCCGTCGCCCGCGACACGGCCGACCGCGATCGCCGCCGCTTGCCGAACCTCCTCGTCGGGAGCCCCGAGCATCCGGATCGCCCAATCCCCCGCCGCCGTGACCCGGGCATCGCCGACGAGCCTGAGCAGGGCCGTCGCCGTGGGCGGATCGCCCGCGATCGCCGGATTGCCGCTCAAAGCGGCGATCGCCGCCCGAAACTCACCGGCATGCTGCCGTTCGTTTTCAGCCCGCAGCCACCAGCCGAGCGATTCGAACAACGATCGCAGTTTCTCGAGATCGGGATCGGTCGCGGCGGCCTGGGCCTTCATCCAGGCGATCGTCGGCAAGGGGGCACAGCGGACGACCGCATCGGGCAGCGACCGCGGCCAGGCCTTCCAGGCAAGGCCGACGCCCAGCGGCTTCTGGGCTTCGGCGGCAGCCGGCGCGTAGAAGAGGTCGAACGCCGCCGGCTGATAGAGCCGCAGGATTTCGGAATGCATCCGCCGGCACTTCCCCGCGGTCCCGATGACGTCGCAGAGCATCTCCGCCTGCGCGGGTTTGGCCTCGTCGAGGAACGCGGCGGCGGCGATCGCCGCCGTGATGCCGGATTTCCGCAGGTTCTCGACCGCCTCCCACGACGGGCTGCCGTTCTCCTGCTCGGCCAGGAGCTCACGGATGGCAGCGGAGTCGGCCGACTTCTCCGCGGTCGCGAATTCGTACACCGGCCAGTCGGGCTGGTCCTTGTGAAACCAGCCGGGCTTCCGCTTCGGCCCGGAATGGTGATACCGCTCCGGCAGATCGCCATCCTGCACGACGGCCAGCAGGCTCAGTTTCTGTCCTTCGAGCTTCCAGGGGCCTGGCACCTTCTTCCCGTTCTCCTGCCGCCATGTCTCGGCGGCGGTGGGAATCCCGAGCGCCCGCCAGGGAATGCGGATCTCCGCCGTGTAGCCGGTGTCGGTGTCGCCGGGCTTGTTGGGCGTGGAGGCCGCGCTGTCGGCCTTGGGTTTGAGCTTCACGGCGGTCGCGAGGGTGTGCGGCGGATCGTCCCGCAGGAATTCGGAGTCGAGAAACATGATGCCATGTGCGGCCAGCGTGCCCTTCGCGACGGGCCAGTCCGGATGCGACACGATGCAGAAGACGTCGTTGAACTGGTTGAGCGCGTTGTGGTGGATCTCCCACATGAACCGCTCGTCGCCGAACGAGATGAAAAATTCAACGACGTCGACCTTCGTGGCGGGATCGGAGATCGATGCTCCCGGCCGCCGATTCCCCTCGGGGCCGTCGCTGCGGTCGTTGCCCTTGGCGAGGAGGTTGGCGTCGAAGGTCTCGTAGCCGATGTAGAGGTAGTTGCCATCCCAGGCATACTTCGCCGTCATCCGCTTCTCGGCGGACTTCTCTCCCTGCTTGCTGCCGATAGAGTCGACGTCGACCGGCGGCGCGATACCCCAGACCGGCTCGTCGAGCACACCGTCGACGACGATCGGCTCGACGGTCTCGGGAATCGATTCCGCGGCCGCTGGCCGACAGACGCCGGCGGCGAGGCAGAGCAGGACGAAGGACAGAACACGTGTCATGGCTTCAGTTCCGGGTTCACCCAGTTGGCCGCATCGAACTTGTTGCCGTCGTTGCCGTCGGTCACGACCAGTCGCAGCCGGTTGACGCCGCTGACGTCGACGTCGACGTCCCGCGCCGCATCGAGGCCCGTCATGACCGGGCTCGCCCAGAGCTTCCGGCCGTCGCCATAGACCTCGAAGGTGACGGTTCCACGGCCCTCCGTCATCGCGTCGACGCCGACCTTGCTCGTGAACCGCTTGAACCGGCCGCCGAGCGGAATTTCGAGCAGGCTCTGCGCGAACGTGCCGATGCCGCTCTTAAAGGTTTCGCGATCGACCCGCAGGGGCTCTCCGACGATGTTGCGGGCGTAGCGCGGGGCGAGCACGTTTTGATCCGCGTGCACCGCGCCGACCGCGGAGAGCGGGAAATTCCCGCCGCGATACTCGAGCGCGGTCAAGAGCGCGGTGTTGGCCGGCGTGGAATAGCGGATCTCGACGTCGGCCTCCGGCCGGCCGCCGATCGCCGCGGCGTCGACCAGGAAGATCGACTCCCGCAGCC
>JBIIOK010000142.1:0-5954 GCA_044336985.1 Pirellulales bacterium
CGGATCGGCGGCCCGCGGCTTCGAGTCGCCCACCGCGATCAGCTGCTTCGCCTCGTCGGCGTGATCCTTGTACCAGGCCGTCAGATCGGCGAGCGATTGCTTCACGACGGCGACTTCGTCGGCGGTGAAGGGGCGGGCGAGCAGCCGCTCAGCGACGAATTCGATCCGCGTGTCGTCGGTGTCTCCCGCGACTTCGAGAGCCCGATCGGCGAGCGCCCGGGCGGCCTCGACGAACTGCGGGTCGTTGAGCGTCACGAGCGCCTGGAGCGGTGTGTTGGTCCGCTCCCGTTTCACGCAGCAGTTTTCCCGCGACGGCGCATTGAAGATGTCCATCGAGGCGGGCGGGGCCGAACGTTTCCAGAACCAGTACATGCTCCGACGGTAGACGCTCTCGCCCTTGTCGGGCTTGTATTTGCTCGTGTTGCTCATGTCCATGGCCACCGCCTCCCAGACTCCCTCCGGCTGGTAGGGCTTCACGCTCGGGCCGCCGATCTGCTTGACGAGCAGGCCGCTGGCTGCGAGCGCGTAGTCGCGGACCATCTCGGCATCCATCCGGAACCGCGGGCCGCGGGAGAGCAGGCGGTTGGCGTTGTCCTTGGCGAGCTTCTCCGGCGTCGTGGCGGCCGATTGCCGATAGGCCGCGCTCGTCACCATCAGCCGGAAGAGCTTCTTCACATCCCAGCCGCTTTCGACGAATTCGATCGCGAGCCAGTCGAGTAGTTCCGGGTGGCTGGGAAGTTCGCCCGTCACGCCGAAGTCGCCGCTCGATCGCACGAGACCGGTGCCAAACACCTCCTGCCAGAACCGGTTCACCGTCACGCGGCTCGTGAGCGGATGCTCCTGCAGCAGGAGCCACTGGGCGAGGCCGAGCCGGTTTCTCGGGAGGCTCTCGGGGAACGGCGGCAGGATGTCAGGCGTGTCGGGCTTCACCTCCGCGCCGCGCTTGTCGTACTCGCCGCGGGCCAGGATGTAGGCCTTCGCCATCTCGGCCCTCTCGTTCATGACGTGGGCCACGGTGCCCCGCTTACGGATGTCGGCGTGCTCGCTTTGGAGCTTCGCCACGCCTGCTGTCGCGGCCTTGTGGGCGTCATCGAAGTTCGCGAGCCACCAGTCATAGAGCCCGTCGCCGGCCTTCACCCGCTCCGCCACCGGCAGTTTCACGATCTGGGCGATCGCCTGGGCCCGCGAGAGGCCCTCCACCTCGCCGGCCGTGAGGGCACGGCCCCAGAGTTTCAAGTCTGCCAGGCCGACGCCGTGCGCCGTCGCCGCCTGCGACCGGCCGCCGATGACGAGCGGCGTTTGGGCCTTGATCGTGTTCTTCTTGAACGTGTTGGTCTCGGCCTTCGAGGCCTGGAGTTTGCCGTCGTAGTAGACCTTCACGCCCTCGGCCTTGCCCGAGCCGTCGTACGTGACCGACACGAGCGTCCACGCATCCGGCTTGAGCTGCGCCGACGACAGCACCTTGATCGCGTCGGCGGGATACGAATGGATGAGTTGCATGCCCACCCCGCGTTCCTGCACCCACACGTCCCAGCCGCGGGAAGCGTTGGCTTCGTCCATCCGGGCGAGCACGGCATAGGAGGCGTCGTTCGCCGGCGGCCGAATCCAGAAGGTCGTGCTGAACGGCTGGTCGTGTTCGAAGTCGCCGCTGTTCGCCAGTTCGGCCGCCCGGCCGTCGAGGAGCAACGCGGCCGCGCCGCTTGGGCCGGCCTGCCAGGTCGTCGTGGTCGTGAGCGGCAGATCGGTGTCCTTACCGAGAATTTTCGCGCGAGTTTTCGTGCCCTCCCCTTCGCGGAGATCGATCTGGACGAGTGGCGTGTCCTGCGGCGCGAACTTTGCCGCAGTGTCGGGCGTCGCCTCGGTGATCCACCGGTCGAACTCGGGGCGGGCATCCCGCTCGCGGGCCTCGATGGCGGCACGGCCCGCGGCCAACTCCCGCTCGACCGCGGCGAACCGCGGCCGGTCTTCGACCCGCGGCACGACGAGGATCGGCGGGGTGTCGCGGATGTTGCCATCCATGGCCGCCTGCGTGGTGTTATTGAAAAAAGCCGAGAGCTCGTAGAACTCCTTCTGCGACAGCGGATCAAACTTGTGGTCGTGGCAGACGGCGCAGCCGGTCGTGAGGCCGAGCCACACGGCCGACGTGGCCTCCGTGCGATCACGCGTGTAGAGGACGAGATACTCCTCGTCGATCGCGCCCCCCTCGCTCGTCGTCATATTGCAGCGGTTGAAGCCGCTGGCGATCTTGGTGTCGAGGATCTGCTCGGGCGTGGCATCGGGACTGTGGTCGCTTACCAGGTCGCCCGCCAACTGCAGGATCGTGAACTGGTCGAACGGCATGTTGCGGTTGAACGCGTTCACCACCCACTGCCGGTAGGTCCACATCTCGCGGTAGTTGTCGGAGTGGATGCCGTGGGTGTCGGCGTAGCGGGCGTAGTCGAGCCAGTGGCGGCCGCGATGCTCGCCCCATTCGAGGCTCGCGAGCAGCGCATCGACGAGCCGGTCGTAGGCATCCGGATAGGGATCGGCGACGAAGGCGTCGACGATTGCCGGCTCCGGGGGCAGGCCGGTGAGGTCGAGCGCGACCCGGCGGGCGATCGTGCGGCGTTCGGCCTCCGGTGCGGGGGTGAGGCCTTCACTCTCGAGCCGCGCGAGGATGAACGAGTCGATCGGGTTGCGCACCCACGCCTGATTTTTCACGGCCGGCACTGCCGGCCGCTGGGGCGGAATGAACGACCAGTGCGGCTGATACTCGGCCCCCTCGGCGATCCACCGCTTGAGCAATTCCTTTTGATCGGCTGTGAGCGTCTTCTTCACGGCCGGCGGGGGCATCACCTCGTCGGGATCATCGGAGAAGATCCGGTCGAGGGCCACGCTCGAATCGGGATCGCCCGGCGCGATCGCCCCGCTCTCCACGGCTGCATCGCGATCGTCGAGCCGGAGATCGGCTTTCCGGCCGGCACTGTCGGCGCCGTGGCAGCCAAAGCAGTTCTCGACGAGGATCGGCCGGATCTGCTCGTTGTAGGAGAGTTTTTCCGCAGCTTGGGCGGATCCTGCCTGCCAGGTGACGAAAGCAAACGCCAGCGCAATGAGAGTGGAGCGGTACATGAAACCTCCTGGCTGCTGACAGGCCCCGGCGGGAACGGCCCCAACGAGACATTCGGCATCGACGTTCCAAGGGTGACGGCGTTGCGCTCCGCCGACACAAACAAGCATAACTGTAGCACGAGTTTCCCCCGGAAACCATGTTGACGCCCGGCTCATAACCCGTTTTGCCCGGGCGTTTTACGCACTGCCCAGAAGCGCTTCGGCGCGGGCGAGCACGGCGGCGAAGGGAACGCTGGCCAAAAGGCCGAAGGCGGCGTGCCGGCCCAGCCGCTCCCGGCTCGTGGCGGGGCTCGTGAGCCCGCAGAGAAATCGGGCCAGCTGCCGGGGGGTGCGGAGCGACGACCGATCCTCCGCCACCAGGGCCTCGATCGCCGCGGCCTGCGCGGCTGTGATGTCTGGTGACATAGAGCCGGGGATTTCCCGCGCGGCGGCTGCGGCCGATTCTGCGGCCGTGGGCCCGGGATCATCACAGCTCGTGCAGGTGCCACACCGCCCGAGTGGCCCGCCGCTCTCGTGAGAGCCGCCTTCTTCGCCGAAATACTCGAGCAGTCTCTGCGTCAGGCAGCCGCGGCCTGCGGCGAAGTCGAGCACCGACTTGAGCCGCTCGAGATCGCGGGCCTCGCGCACGGCGAAGAGTTCCTGCATCGAGCGGGTGAGCGCGTCGAGATCGGGCTCGGCTGGCTTGTCGGGCTGGGCTGGGCCGCCGGTCAGCCGGTAGCGCTGCCGGCTGCCGCTGGGCTTGAGCTCGATGCTGCCGGAGTCGGAGAGCCAGCCGAGGGCCTTGACGATGCGATCCCGCGGCTCGGCCAGCTCGGCCGCGACGAGATCAGGGTCGATCGTGTTCCACGTCGTGCCGCGCTTGCCGCACTGCAACAGCTTCTTGAGAAAGGCTTGCCGCTCAGGCGTGTGCTCGCCCAAGACGGCCGACTCGGGCGCGAGCAGCCGAAACTGATAGCCGGCATAAAACGACCCCAGCGGCCGGATGACCCCGCCCAGCTCCAGATGGGTGAGCACCGTCTCGATCACCAGCGGGCGGATGTCGGTGGCTTGCGCGAGCTCGTAGAGCGAGAAGTCGAATTCACCAGGCTGATGCTCGGATCGTCGGCAGGCCCGGGAAGCTTCTGGCGAAAGAATCAGGCCGAGGAGCTGCCGAAGCGCCTCGGGCGTAGGCGTGTCGCCGTACGTGAAATTCTCGAGCGCGATCCGATCGTCGGCGCAGGCCAGGAGTTCGCAGACGGAGGGCTGGCCGTCGCGGCCCGCGCGGCCGGTTTCCTGTGCGTAGTTCTCCAGCGTCTTCGGCAGGTTGTAGTGATAGACGCCGCGGATGTCGGCCTTGTCGATGCCCATGCCGAACGCGATCGTGGCGACGATCGTGTCGGCGCGGCCGGTCATGAAGGCGTCTTGCGCCGCATGCCGTTTGTCGTCCGGCAGGCCGGCATGGTAGGGGAGGGCCTTGAGGCCGCTCTGCTGCAGGTGATTCGCCACCTGCTCCGCCGTTTTCTGAAGCGTTACGTAGACGATCGTCGGCCCCTGCCGCGATTGGAGCCGGCTCGTGAGCAGGGCAAGGCGATCCCGGTCGGCGCAGGGCGTGACGCGGTAGGCAAGGTTTGACCGCCGAAACGAGGTCTGCACGTGGTCGGCCTCGGCGATGCCGAAGGCCCGGCGAATGTCGGCCGCGACCGCGGGCGTCGCCGTGGCCGTGAGCGCCAAGACAGGGCTGATGCCGAGCTCCTTGGCCACATGCGCGAGCCGCAGATACTCGGGGCGAAAGTTGTGCCCCCACTCCGAGATGCAGTGGGCCTCGTCCACGGCCATCATCGCCACCTTGCCCCGCGACAGCCGCGCGACGAAGTGCTCGCTCATCAGCCGCTCCGGGGCGATATAGAGCAGTTTCAGTCTGCCGGTGCGGATGCGGTCATACACGGCCGCAGCCTCCGCCGGCGCGAGCGAGGAATCGAGCCGCGCCGCCGCGATGCCCCGCGCCTGAAGCGCCTCGACCTGGTCTTTCATCAGGGCGATCAACGGAGAGATGACGACCGTCAGCCCGTCCATCAGCAGGCTGGGCAACTGGTAGCAGAGCGATTTTCCGGCGCCCGTGGGAAAGAGGGCCAGCGCGCTCCTGCCGGCCAGCAGCGACTCGATCACCTGTTCCTGTCCCTCGCGGAAGGCGGTGTGGCCGAACGCACGCTCAAGGGTGGCATGAAGGTCGTGGGGCATGGGAAGAAGTAGACCGCTTCCTCCGGAAGCGGATCCTGCGGTGGATAGGTTTTCGGGGCTCAGTGGAGAGTAGTATACAGGCGTATATTCATTGTCAAGCCGTGCTCATTGACCCGTAGACTTCCATCTCGAGCGATCCCCAGGTTTCCCCGAGGGCTTTTCCGTGCCGTCCCGCTTTGCCGCCGTGGTTCTTATCCTTGCCGGATTTCTTCTCGGGGCCACCCGCATGACACTCGACGATGCCCGCGGCGACGACACCCCCGAGGGCGGGCCGGCCGAGGTGGCTCGCGACATCGCCACGCAGGTGCTTACCGAGACCCGCGATCGGCCCGCCGACGATCCCGAGCGGCTCATCCTGCTTGCGGCTGCAATCGAAAAAGCCCCGGCCGAGGCACGCGGAGCCTTGGAGGCGATCCGGGCCAACTGGACGTGGGGCTACTTCATGAACAACCGCTGGCGATTCGCGCAGCGGACGGGCGGCGGCGTGGCCTCGGAAGATCTGAAGTCGATCGCGTCGTGGGATCTGCCGAAGATCGTCGCCGAGATCCGCGCGCGGTTTGCGGCGGCGCTATCGGAGAAGGACGCGCTCCAGAAACTGCCGGTCGCCGAGTGGAACGCGATCATCGAGC
>JBIIOK010000233.1:0-2915 GCA_044336985.1 Pirellulales bacterium
GCCGTCGCAGGTGGGGCAGGCGCCCTGCGGGCTATTGAAGCTGAAGAGCTGCGGCTCGGGCGTGGCATAGCTCACGCCGCACTTCACGCAGGCATATTTGCTCGAGAGGATGAGGTCGTCCTTCCGATCGCTCGCGAGCGACTCGCCCGCTGCGTCGGCTGCCACGATCACCTGGCCGCCGCCGGTGCGGAGGGCGAGCTCCACCGCCTCGGCGAGCCGGCTTTTGCTCGCGTCGCCCGGCACGAGCCGGTCGATGACGACGTCGATCGAATGCTTGAGCAGCTTTTCGAGCGGCGGCGGCTCTTCCACGCGGACGATCCGGCCATCGACCCGCGCCCGCGTGAAACCCTGCCGCACGAGGTCGGTGAAGAGATCGCGATGCTCCCCCTTCGCGTCGCGGACGAGGGGCGCGAGGATGATCACCTGCTCGCCGGCCTTCGCGGCGATGATCCGCTCGACGATCTGGTCGCGGGGCTGCGCCTCCAAGACGCTGTCGCACTGGGGGCAGTGGGCCGTGCCCACCCGCGCATAGAGCACGCGGAGAAAATCGTGAATCTCCGTCATCGTCGCCACGGTCGACCGCGGGTTGGTGCCGGCCGACTTCTGCGCGATCGAGATCGAAGGGGAGAGGCCCGTGACACTGTCGACGTCGGGCCGGGGCAGCTGGCCGAGAAACTGCCGGGCAAACGTCGAGAGGCTCTCGACATAGCGGCGCTGCCCCTCGGCGTAGAGCGTGTCGAAGGCGAGGCTCGACTTGCCGGAGCCGCTCACGCCCGACATGCAGACGAGCCGCCCGCGCGGCAGGCCGACCGTCACATCGCGGAGATTGTGCTCCCGCGCACCACGGACGACGATCGGAGGGACTTGCATAGCCGCATTGTAGGGCACGTTGGAGGCCCGCCCATCGAGCATCTTTACAGCCCCCCGCGGCTCGCCTACGATCAAATTTCCCCCGGGCGAAGGTGGCCAGCCACCATCCCCCGGTGCGGGGCGGTAGCTCAACTGGGAGAGCGCGGCGTTCGCAATGCCGAGGTTGGGAGTTCGATCCTCCTCCGCTCCATTTTTTGCCCGCAAAGGCTCGTGAGTGAGACGATGGCCAGCGATCCTTCCACGGCGCTGATGCTGCGGGTGCGGGATGGCGACGCCGGGGCGTTCGAGGAGCTGGTGGGCCTCTGGCAGGATCGGCTCGTCACGCTGTTCCGCCACCACACCGGCGACCACTCCACCGCCGAAGACCTCGCTCAGGAAGTGTTTCTGCGGGTGTATCGCGCGCGGGACGGCTACCAGCCGACGGCGAAGTTTTCCACCTGGATCCACACGATCGCCAACAACGTCGCCAGCGACCTGCGGCAGCGGGCCTATCGGCGGCTCGAGCGCGGCGTGCCGATCAATGTCTCGGCCTCGCAGAGCGGGATCGGCCTCGAGCAGCTCGCCATCGCCGCGAGTGGGCAGCGGCCGGCGCGGCAGGCCGACCGCGGCGAACTGCAAGACATCGTGCAGCGGGCGATCGCCGGCCTCGGCGACAACCAGCGCATGGCCGTCTTGCTCGCGAAGTTCGAGGAATGCTCCTACGACGAGATCGCCGCCGCGATGGGATTGAGCGTGGCGGCGGTGAAGTCGCTCCTCCACCGGGCCCGCGAGCAATTGCGGCAGACGCTCGAGCCCTACGAGCGTGAGGGGCATCGATGACCAACCGCCCCGACAGCCGGGACGACACCCCCGCTGAGGCGCTCGGCGAAGCCTGGGAGCTCCTCGACATCCTGCCGCGCTCGGCGGCGACGCCGAGCATGACCGCCACCACGCTCGAGATGGTGGCGGCATCGGCCGCCGGCAACGCCCGGCCGTCGATCGGCCCGACGCGGCGGAGCCCGTGGAGCGGAATCATGCTCTGGGTGGTGCCCGCCGCCGCCGTGATCGGCGGGCTCGTGCTCGGCTATGTGCTCGGCCGCGCGACCGCGCCGACTGCCGAGCGGCGGCCGCCGGGCAACGTGTTTGAACGGATCGAGGCGCTCGAGGAAGAGCAGCGGCTTTTGCGGCAGCGGCAGGAGACGCGGGAGCGAGACTGGCGGCGGCGGCCGGAGCCATCGCAACGCCGGCCGCCCCCGTTCATCCCGCCGCCTCCCGGAGAAACTCGAGGACCGCCGCGTTGAACGTGGCCGGCTCCTCCAGCGGCGCCATGTGGCCGCACTGCGGCATGATGAGGAGCCGTGCGTTCGGGAATACCTCTTCGGCCCGTTCGAGGCACTCCGGCGGCGTGATCGTGTCTTCCGCGCCGACGACGAGCAGCGTGGGCGCGGCCACCCGCCGCATCGGCTCGACCATGTCGGGCCGCGCCCCGAGCGAGGAAAGCGCCGCGACGATCGTAGAGACGGGCGTGGCAAGGATCGTGCGACGGAGGCCCGCCTCGACCTCGCCCCGCCGCGGGCTCTTTCGCGCGGCATCCGACTTCGCGAGCAGGTTGGGGATCATCGCATCGGCGAGGATCTCCTGACCTACCCGTTCGACCGTCGCGGCGAGATCGCGGCGGCCGGCCCGGGCCTCGGGTGTATCGGCCTCGAGCTTCGTGTCGACGAGGATGAGTGCCCGGACGCGGTCGGGATGCCGCGCTGCGACGTGCTGCGCGACATACCCGCCCATCGAGAGCCCGCAGATCACCGCCGGCTCGGTCACATGGAGCGCGTCGAGCAGGGCGATGCAATCGTCGGCGAGCTGCGCGATGCTCTCGGGCCCCGCGCCCCCGCTGCGGCCAAAGCCGCGCTGGTCGGGCACGATCAGCCGCAGGCTCTCGGCGAGCGGCTCCTGGCCCGACCACATTGCATGGTCGAGTGGAAACCCGTGGAGGAGCAGGAGCGGGATGCCGCTGCCGCGGGCGTGGACGGCGAGGCTCGTGTCACGGAGGGGGATGAGGTGCATGG
>JBIIOK010000148.1:0-5560 GCA_044336985.1 Pirellulales bacterium
AGCTTCTCGAAGCGGGCGAGATTCCGCTTGATCAATCGGTTGTGGGGCTCCTGCCGGCTTGCCAGCGACTGCGTGCGGATCGCGGCCTTGTAGTCGCCGCCGGCGGCGCGGCAGTGGGCGAGCGTGTCGAGGTAGCTGGCGTTGTCGAACGACCGCACGAGCGAGAGCTTCGAATACTTCGTCGCCTTCTCGATGTCGCCCTCGGTGTTGGCCACGAGCCAGGCATATTCGTTGTAGCCATTCGCATCGTCGGGAACGGCCTGGATCTCGTTCTCGATCTGATTGAGCGCCTTCTTGATCTTCCCCACGGCGGCGGCCTTCTGCTCCGCCGAACTGTCGGGAAGCGTGTAGAGCGCGATGAGCGCATCGACATCCTTCGGATAGGCCGCCACGGCAAGCTCCGCAGCTTTCCGACGGGCGTTCGTATCGCCACGCAGCGCCGCTCCGCACGACTCGAAGAAGTGCATTCGCGACTTCGTCGACCGCGGATCACGGCCGAGCTGCTGCGCGATCTGCACCCGATTGGCGCCGGCGTTTTGCTCGAGGGAAGCCAGGAGTCGGCCGAGGCAGCTGGCCGCGTCGTCCTCCCGCTCGAGATCGTGGAGAAACTCCGCATACATGGTCGCCGCGATCGACAGTTGCTCGACGGGAACCTGAGGATCCTCGACGATCGCCGTATAGCAGCGGGTGGCCCACTCGACGCAGCCCCACTTCGCGAGCATGACGGCAGCCTGGAGCCGCGCGGGGAAATCGCCATCGGTCTTCTCGAAGGCGTCGGCCGCCAGGGACTCGGCCTTCGGCTGGTTGCCGCGGGCCCGCTCGGCGGCGGCCACCGCGAAGCCGACGATCGCGTGATCGCGGATGAGCTCGGGCCGATCGGCGAGCGCGTCGACGGCCTCGGGCAGGCCGCTCTCGATGGCCCAGACGAGCGTCGATACCGCGTCGCTCACGAGCGTGTCGAGGCCAGCGTCGCTATCGGCGATGGTCTCGGCGAGCAGTTTTTTCGCGGCGGCGACAGCTGCATCGCGGCGGCCGGCAGCCCGCAGCAATTGCGCGTGGCAGCGGTCGAAGATGGTTTGGGTCTCGAGCACGATCGTCGCATCGACCTCGCTCTGTTCGGCCAGCGTCGGCCGTTCGCGGGATTTGCCGAGGTCGGCGAGCGCGGTCTCGGCGGCGGCGAGGCTCTTGTCGATCTTCTCCTTGTCGCCCGTGGTCGCCTCGGAAAAAGCGACGAGCGCCCGGAGGAACCGCGCGGCCGGGCGGTCGCTCGCGCCGACACCCGCGGTGATCCGCCCGCGCAGGCCGGGCCAGAAGGGGTCGTCGGGCCGCCACTCGCGCACGAGCAACGCCGCTGCCAGTCGCGAACTGTTCGCCGAGCGGTCGAGCCGCACGATCCTCGCCAAGGGCTCGATGCCGTCGTCACCATCCACCCGCAAGAGCCGCCGCATCGCCTGCGTGCGGTCGCCGACCTCGCGGCTCTTGAACCGCTCGAGCAGCTTCGCCACCTCGGGCGGATCGTGCGGCATCTCGAGCGGGATCGCGTCGGCGATCCACCGCGCCCGCAGCGACACCTCGAGATCGGTGCTCATCTCCGCCGCGGCGAGGAGCGCGTCGACCGCCGCCGGCCCGATCGCCTTGAGCGCGGCGGCCGCGGACTCGCGGCGGTTGTAGTCGGCATCGCCCAGCTGCTCGATCAATTGTGCGATCGATTCGGGCGCGGTCTCGGCGAGCGGCGCCGCGGCGGCGGGCGTTGCGAGCGCGGCCAGAAGCACCAGGTATCGCAGTCGCTTTGGCATACGAAAATCCTACGCTCGCCGTGCGCGGTGGGGAAAGGGGGTACGGAAGCCCGCAGCGCAAGCAAGGTCCATCCGCCCGCCACTCCAACCAACTCCACCCCTACCCGCCCCACAAAAAAAGCCCTAACTCCCCTCGCTCGCGCGTCGGGCTTTCGTGGCCGCCTACGCCGCGTCGGGGTCGATGCCGAGATCGCGGATCGTCACGAGCGATTCGAGCGGGATCCCGCGGGCTGCGAAGGCCGCGTGGGCGCCGGCCAGCCGGTCGATCACCGTGATCACCCGCTCGACCACCAGGCCAAACTCCTGCGCCCGATCGATCGCCACGAGCGACGAGCCGCCCGTCGTGGTCACGTCTTCGACGATCACCACCCGCTGGCCTGGCGCGACGGGGCCCTCGATGTATTTCTTGGTGCCGTGGTCCTTCGGCTCCTTGCGGACCATGAAGCCCTTGATGGCGAGACCCTCCACGCCCGCCATCGTGACGACGGCGCTCGTGATCGGATCGGCGCCGATCGACATGCCGCCGACCGCGTCGGGCAGCCGGCCGTGCGCCTTGAGCTTTTCGAGGATCGCCCGGCCGACGAGCATCGACCCGCGGGCGTCGAGCACCACCTGCTTGGCGTCGAGATAGAAGCTGGCGGTGCGGCCCGAAGCGAGCGTAAATGTGCCGCGCTTGAGGGCCTTCTCGCCAATAAGACCGATGAGTTCGGCGATGACGGGCGTGTGAGAAACGGATGTGGTGGTGCTCATGATGCGGCGGAGTATAGCAGGGGCCTACGGAAGCCCGACGCGCGAGCGAGGAGCGTGGGGGCGTTTTTGCGAGGGGCGGGTGGGGGCGACGCTGATTGGAATGGTAGGCGGATGGACCTTGCTTGCGCTGCGGGCTTCCGTGCGGAGCGCAACCGCCAGGCCGGCGGGATTTCACCGGGGTATAATGCCCTCATGCGTTTCGACCGGCTTTCACGGTGGCTGCTCGCGTTCCTCGCCGTGATGGTGGGCGTGGCCGGTTCGCCGGCATGCCCCGCGGCCGAGGATGCCGCTCGCGAGCCTGCGCCGGCCGTCGCGATCGCCGTGCGGCTGCCGATCACCGGCACCCGCGACACCGAGGTGAAGACCGCGATCCTTCGCCAGCTCGACCGGCTGAAGGGCCGGCTGAAGGGGGGCGAGCGGGGCGTGCTCGTCCTCCAGCTTGATCTCAGCGACGACGAAGGGGCGCTCGCGAGCGACTTTGGCCGATCGCTCGAGCTCGCGCGGTTTCTCTCCGACGGTCGGCTCGACGGCGTGAAGACGGTGGCCTTCCTGCCAGAGGGAGCGAAGGGTCATGCGGTGCTCGTGGCACTGGCCTGCGAGGAGATCGTCATGCCCCCCGATGCCGTGCTCGGGCCCGCCAATGCCGACGAGCCCAATATCGATGATGCGATGCGGGCCGCCTACATGCAGGTGGCGGCGCGACGAAAGACGGTGCCCCCCGCGGTGGCGCTCGCGCTCCTCGACCCGGCCGCCAAGGTGGCCCGTGCCTCGACCGACGACGGCGAGCAGTTCGTGGAGCGGAAGGATCTCGCCGCGCTCAAGGAGCGCGTGGCCGTGCTCGACGTCGAGGATCTCGGTCCGCTGCCGCTCGAACTCACCGGCCGCCGCGGCCGCGAGTTGGGGCTCGTGCGCTTGCTCGCCCGCACGCGCGGTGAACTGGCCCGAGGGCTCAACGTGGCGGAGGCATCGCTTACGGTCGATCCATCGCTCGAGGGCGGCTGGAAGGCGACGCAGGTCGTGCTCGCCGGGCCGATCACGGCCGACGCCGTCGCCCGCGCGCGAAGCCGCATCGACGAGGCGCTCGCCGGCGGCACCAACTTCCTCTGCCTGCGGATCGACAGCCCAGGCGGAGCGCCCGAACAAGCCATCGTGCTCGCCTCCTGGCTCGCCGGCCTCGATCCGGCCCGCGTGCGGACGGTGGCCTGGGTGCCGAAGGAGGCGCGGGCCGACGCGGCGCTCGTGGCGCTGGCCTGCGACGAACTCGTGATGACACCGACTGCGATCCTCGGCGGCGAGGGTGCGGCGACGCTCGACGACCGGCAGGCCGACGCGCTCGCCGTGGCCTGGCGCGAGGGCGTGGCGAAGAAGCGGGGCAGGTCGTGGTCGCTTCCGATCGCGCTCGTGAAGCCGGGCCTGATCGTGCGGCGGGCGGTGCAGGGGGCGACCGGACGCGTGGACTATTTCAGCGACGAGGAACTGCTGCCGCGGGACGACCGCGATGGCTGGCTGCCGGGAGCGCAGGTGGGCATCGGGCCGATCCAGCTGACCGGCCGCTCGGCCGAATCGCTCGGCCTCGCGACGCATGTCGTCGAGAATGCCGACGGCCTCGCGAAGACCTACGGGCTCTCGGACAAGATGGCCGTGATCGAACCGGGCTGGGCCGACCGGCTGCTCGACGCGCTGGCGAGCCCCGGTGTCGCGTGGCTCCTGCTATTGATCGGCGGTGCGGGGCTCTACATCGAGCTCCACACGCCGGGCTTCGGTCTCGGCGGCTTCGTCTCGATGGTGGCCTTCATCGTCTACTTCTGGAGCCAGTATCTCCACGGCACGAGCGGCTGGCTCGAGGTGATGCTCTTCCTCGCGGGGCTCTTCTGCCTCGCGGCCGAGATCTTCGTGCTGCCGGGATTCGGCGTGCTCGGCCTCGGCGGCGGGCTGCTCGTGATCGCGTCGCTCGTGCTCGCGAGCCAGTCATTCGTGCTGCCGGCCAACGATTATCAGATCCGCCAGCTGCAGTGGTCGCTGCTCGGCATCCTCGCCGCGGCGATCGGCGTGGCGCTCGTGGGCGTGCTCGTGCGCCGCTGGCTGCCGCGGGCGCCCGTGCTGCGCAACGTGCTCCTGGAGCCGCCGGCCGCCGACGACGAACTCGACGCGGAGCACCTCGAGGAGCTCCTCGGACTCGAGGGAACGACGACCTCGCGGCTCGCTCCCGCCGGCAAGGCGCGGATCGGCGGCCGCGTGCACGACGTGGCCACGCTCGGCCAGCTCGTCGAGCCTGGGGAGCCGGTGCGAGTGGTCGAGGTGCGGGGTGGCAAGGTCTTTGTGAGGCCGCTGCACGACGGCGCCGCTCGTCCGCGGAGTGGCCAATGAGCGCGCTTGTCTGGGTCGTCGTGCTATTTCTGCTCGGCCTCTGCGTGATGGTGCTCGAGGTGTTTCTGCCATCGGGCGGCATCCTCGGGTTTCTGAGTGTCACGGCGATCGTCGCCGCGGTGGCGACCGCGTTTCTCGAGCAGGGCGCGCTTGCCGGCATGATCGTGCTGGCCGTCGCGGCCGTCGTCGTGCCGGGCGTGCTCGCGCTCGCCTTCCGCTGGTTTCCGGAGACGCCGCTGGGCCGGCGTGTGCTGCCGCCACCCCCCGATCCCCTCGAGATGCTGCCCAACGCGCCGACCCGGCTGCGGCTCAAGGAACTCGTCGGCCGGACGGGCCGCGCCGCGACAGAGATGCTCCCCTGGGGCATCGTCGAGATCGGTGGGATGAAGGTGGATGCGATGAGCGAGAGCGGGCCGATCGAAGTGGGCACCGCGGTGGATGCCGTGGGCGTGCAGGGACGGGCGCTCGTCGTGATCTCGGCGGCGGCCCGCGAGGCGGCGGCCGCGGAGAAGCCCCTGCAATCGTTACCGCCGGCACGCGAGACGCCAGGCGACGGATCGCGGCTTTCCTCGACGCTGGAAACCTTCGAATTCGAGCGGCTCGATCCGCCCGCAACTTGACTGGCGCCCGACCCGGAACAAGGCTTG
>JBIIOK010000009.1:0-45307 GCA_044336985.1 Pirellulales bacterium
ATCGTTACCGCCGGCACGCGAGACGCCAGGCGACGGATCGCGGCTTTCCTCGACGCTGGAAACCTTCGAATTCGAGCGGCTCGATCCGCCCGCAACTTGACTGGCGCCCGACCCGGAACAAGGCTTGCATCTGTATCGGGAATCGAAAACCCACTCACGAAAGCCCGCAGCGCAAGCAAGGTCCATCCGCGATCCACCCCAATCAGCGTTGACCTCACCTGCCCCGCAAAAAGACGCCAACACACCTCGCTCGCGCGTCGGGCTTCCGTAGCAAAACGATATCCGGCGGCTGAAGCCGACTCAGGAGTTATGAAATGCCGACTTTGATTCTTCTTGGCTTGGGAATCTTCGCGCTCTTGCTCGTCTTCGGGCTGCTCGCCCGCTACCTGCGGCTCTGGCTGCAGTCGTATGCATCGAGCGCCGGGATCGGGCTTTTCGATCTCGTGGCGATGAGCTTCAAGAAGGTGAATCCCACCGTCATCGTCCGCAGCAAGATCATGGCCGTGCAGGCCGGCCTCGGCGATGCTACGGGCATCACCCGGCAGGCCCTCGAGGCGCATTACCTCGCCGGCGGCCGCGTGCCGCTGGTGGTGCAGGCACTCATCGCCGCCAACAAGGCGAAGATCAAGGAACTCGATTGGAAGCTCGCCACTGCGATCGACCTCGCCGGCCGGAACGTCCGCGAGGCGGTGCAGACGAGCGTCTATCCGAAGGTGATCGACTGCCCGGGCAAGAACAGCGGCCGCGAGTCGCTCGACGCCGTCGCCAAGAACGGCATCCAGCTGAAGGTGCGGGCGCGGGTGACCGTGCGCACGAACCTCAACCAGCTCATCGGCGGCGCCACCGAGGAGACGATCATCGCCCGCGTCGGCGAGGGAATCGTATCGGCGATCGGCTCGGCCGAACGGCACACCGACGTGCTCGAGAATCCTGACGTGATCTCGAAGACCGTGCTCGCCCGCCGTCTCGATGCCAACACGGCATTCGAGATCGTCTCGATCGACATCGCCGACATTGACGTGGGGGCCAACATCGGCGCCCGGCTGCAGGCCGACCAGGCCGAGGCCGACACCCGCGTCGCCCGGGCCAACGCCGAAGGCCGCCGCGCGATGGCCGTCGCGAAGGAGCAGGAGATGCTTGCGGGCATCGAGGAGAGCCGGGCCGCGCTCGTCGATTCGGAGGCCGAGGTGCCCAAAGCGATCGCCGATTCGCTCGCCAGCGGCAGCTTGGGAATCGTCGATTTCTACAAGCTGCGAAACCTGCAGGCCGACACCGACATGCGCCGCACGATCGCCACCGCCCCGTAGGGTAGGCTTCAGCCTGCCCCATATTCCCATGCCCATCCCCTGCATCCTCTTCGCCGCCGGGCTCGATTGGCTGGAGAACCTCCTCCCGCTGCTGTTCGTCGGCTTCTGGATCCTCTCGCAGGTCTTCGCCGTGTTTCGCCGCGTAGCGGGGAACGGCCGCCCCGTGCAGCCGCCAGTCGTTCGCGTGCCCGAGCCCGCCCGGCCTGAGCCGCCACGTCTCGCGCCGCCGCAGGTGCCAGAAGGTCGCGAGGAACTCCAGAAACAGATCGAGGAATTTCTGCGCCGCGCGACCGGAGAGCCGGCACCCAAGCCGGTGGCGAAGAAGAAGCCCGCGCCAGTCGTGAAGCCGGCACCGACCGTGAAGCCGGCGGAGCAGAAGCCAGCCATTGCGACGGATGTGGCCAGCCATGTGCGCGAAGCCTTCGCGCACGATCTCAAGCACGATCGCTCGCCCCTCGCAACTCCCGCGGCGCTTCGGCCTGCGGCTGCTGCGCCGCCGCCAGCGAAGTCGCGTGCGACGGTTGCCGCCGAACTCGCGCAGGCATTGCGCAATCCCGCCAGCATCCGCCAGGCGATCCTGCTCCGCGAGGTGCTCGAGCGGCCGGTCGATCGTTGGTGATCGCCGGCTCGACGAGAACGATCGCGCAGTCATGTCTGCTGGCGCCGGCGCCGCTGGCACAGCACCCCTGGCCTGACCCACCCCGGGCGCAGGTTTCCCCAACCGCCCCGCTCCACGCCAGATAGCCCATTGGTGGGGGTCTTGGGCAGGCCGCGCCAGCCCATTTTCCGGCCCCGGAGCGGATCGAAAATCGCGGCTTGAGCAACCGGGGCGGACGGTCTACAAGAGGGTCGGTGGCCGGGCCTTCGGCACGGTCTCCAGAGCGCGTAGACGAGGACGCCCAAGCCTCGTCTACGCGCTTGTTTTTTAGGCCTTTCGCCAACGCGATCGCTTTTCTATTTTCCGCGCATGATCACGATGCGCCCCGCGATCGCCGCGAGCCTTCTCTTCGCCATGGCGCTGCCGTCGCGCGCCGACGAGACCGTTGCTGCGTCCCCCTTTCCGGCGACCGTCCGCGTGGCGGCGGCGCACACCTATCTTCGCGCCGGTCCGAGCAACGATTTCTATCCCACTGAGCGGCTCGCGTACGGCCAGTCGGTCGAGGTCTGGTCGATCGATCCAGCGGGCAGCGGCTACTGCGCGGTGCGGCCCGTCGAAGGCAGCTTCAGCTGGATCCGCGCCGCCGATGTGGATGCCGAAACGCGGCTGGGTGAGACGCCCGCCGACGGCGCGGCGCCGGCAATCCCCGCGGGATCATATACGGGCGTCATCGTGGCCGACGGCGCCGTGGCGCGGATCGGCTCACAGCTCAACGACCTGCGGCACGTGGCGCAGGTGAGCCTCGAGGCGGGTGAACGCGTGCGCGTGATCGAGCAGGTGCGGATCACGGAGGGCCGCCATGCCGGCCTCTGGTCGCGAATCGAGCCGCCGCCTGGAGAGTTTCGCTGGGTGCTGCTCGCCGACCTCGAACTGCCGCCGGCCCTTGCCGCGCTCGCGCCACAGCCGGCGCGCGAAGCGGAAGCAGCCACCGGAGCCAGTGCCGCCGAGGCGGCGCTGGCAATCAAGGAGGCGGGCGATGCGATCGCCCTGGCCGTGAACGAGGCCCGCGAGTCAGCCGCGCCGCAGCCGACCGCCACCGCCGATCCGCCGGCGCTCGAGCCGGTGCCGCTCACGCAGCGGCTCTTCTCCGGCTGGCTGCCGATGGGCACGGGCGTCTTCGATGCCACGCCGAGGCCCGGTCCGGTGGCCACGACCAGCGGCGGCGCCGCGGGCGTGAGCGACGAATTGGCCGACATCGATCTGGCGCTCTCGCTGGCGGTGACCGGCCCGACCGATCAGTGGAATCTCGTGCAATTGCGGGAGCGTCTGCGGGTTGCCGCCCAGCAGACGACGACGCAATCGGAGCGGCTGCGGGCGGAGGCAGTCGACGCCCGGCTCATGCGATTCGAGTCGATCCAAAACAAGCAGCGGGCCATGGTCGCGGCCACACCAGCGGATCCTTCGCCGCTGCGGCTCGGCAGCATGTGGTCGAGCCTCTCCGGCGTGGGCACGCGGCCGATCCGCCCGGGCGTGATGGCCGGCGGCGCGCCGGCCGGTGGGCAGCCGACCTGGACGCCGCCGAGCATGATGGAGTCGACCGGCCGGCTCGCCACCGTCGTCTCGCGCCGGCCCGACGCGCCGCGCTGGGCGATCGTCGACGAAAACAACACCGTGCTCGCCTTCGTCGCCCCGCAGGCGGGCGTGAATCTCGCGCCGCTCGTGGGGCAGCAGGTGTCGGTCCGCGGCGCGCAGGGCTACATGCCGGAATACAAGCGGCCCTATCTCGTGGCCTCCGAGGCCCGCCCCCGGCTGGCCGTCGCGCCGCCGGCCAGCGGTGATACCACACGGTGAGGTAGGACAGGCTTCAGCCTGTCACTTGTAGACCGCTTGCGGAGCAAGCGGTCTACTTTTGGCAGGCTGAAGCCTACCCTACTACCGGCGGTGGACTTGATCGAGCTCGTCGGTCGAGAGCCAGCGGGCGGCGAGCTCCGTCTGGAGCCGCTCCGCGTCGGCGGGCGTCGCGGCCGCCAACGGGCTGTTTTTTCCAGCCGCCCGCGCGATCTTCGCGAGCGACTGCCGGTCTTCAGGATCGGTTCGCGTGAGCCGCGAGGCGAGGTGCACGATGCCCTCCGGGTTTTCTACCGCCGCCTCGGAGAGCGTCGACATGAAGAGGCAGATCTCGTGGAGATTCGACGCGGCGGAGCGGACGATGAGCGGCTGCAATGACCGCGTGACGATTTCGAGGCCGACGCCATCGACATCGAGGAAGGCGTCGATCCGAATCTGCTGCCGCTGCCGGCCGTCGGCGGCGGGCGCCACGGGCTCGTGCTGCACGACGAGCAGGCAGGTCCCCGACAGCGGTTTGGGCGCGAGCGGGCCGGAGTAGGCGCCGCGGCCGTGGAAGACGAGCGTGCCTTGTTGGCCGCGACGCGCATGGTGCAGCAGGCGGAGCATGCCCACCGTGCCGTAGCCGTCGGCGAGCCGCCACTGCGCCGGCCCCGCGGGGTCGAGCACGAGCCGGCTGATGCCGAGCACCCGCCACATGTCGACGATCGACTCGGGGTTGTCGAGTGCGAATTCAAAGAGGTCGGTATCGCAGGTGAGCGTCTGCACCGGCAGCTTGCGGTAGAGCGTCGTGGAGCGGAGCGCCTGCTCGACGGCGCGGCGCTGCGGCTCCGTCATCTGCTTGAGCGGCAGCGCTTCAATCGCCTGCCGGCGGGCTTCGCGGCTCGACGAACCGCCGTCGGAAAATGCCGGGAACAGCCCCGGTGCCGCGGGCGACTCGGCGGCGCGAAGCCGCGCGGCCGGCGCGGCCGCCGCCAGCGCGACCAGAAAACCCATCGAGACGACGACACGAGCCGGCAATCGGTGCGCACGCATGAAGATCCCCCCGGATCGAAAACGGTCGATCCGATCCCGGCTTGCCCGGGATCGGTCAGGAAGGTTTTTCGGCCTGCGGCGACCCTTCGGGCCAGTCATTTCGCCCTGGGAAAATCAGAAGGTTTTCCCAGTCTGCGCCGCTTACCGGCGCCATGAAAAGCGGGTGTTGGCCCCGCTACGCAGTTTTCCTACGATCGCCCCCCCACGATTGCGGAAGGCGACGGCCGTATGGATCACTCGAGCGCAGAGGAAGACCCGGGCGACGGCGCCGCGCCCGACCATGCGCGGCCGAGCCTGCTCGCGCGGGCGCTCGTCGGCTGGACGCGGCTCTGCATCTCGCACAGCCTCACGATCACGGTGCTCGCGATCGCGTCGGCGGCGGCGGCCGGCTGGTGGACGTCGCAGAAGCTCGGTTACAAGGTGAGCCGCACCGACCTGCTCGACCCCAAGAGCGACTACAACAAACTCTGGATCGACTACATCGCCGAATTCGGCGAGGACGACGACGCCGTCGTCGTGGTGGAAGGGCCGTCGCGGGCAAGCGTTGTGGCGGTGCTCGAGGAGGTGTCGGAGGAGATCAGCCGCGACGGCACGCTCTTCCGCTCCGTGCTCCACGAGGTCGATCTCTCGAAGATCCGCGCCAAGGGCCTGCACTACCTCTCGCCGGCTGACCTGGCGGAGATCGACCGCTTCATCGAGCGGACAGAGCCGATCCTCGATGGCGGCTGGGCGCAGCTCAAGGTGGCCTCGATGGTGGGCGGCCTCGCCGGCCAGATGGTTGCCGGCGCGCAGCCGGGCGCGGGCCCGAATGACGAGCCCCCCGCCGCCGCGCTCGAGCGGTATGCCGAGAGCCTCGTGGCGGGGCTCGAGCCGACGGCCGCGCCGGGGAAGCCGCAGCCCGCAGACTATGTCTCGCCCTGGCCGGGGATGCCCGAATCGCTTTCCACGCTTCGCGATCTCTCGAGCGAGCACCTACTCGCCAAGGATGGCAAGCTCGGCTTCGTGCTCTTGCGGCTGGCGAAGGAGAAGGGGGGCTTCGCCGGCGCCTCGGCCGCGACCGACGAACTGCGGCGGCTCATGAAACTCGTCGCCGCCCGCCATCCCGACGTGACGATCGGCCTCACCGGCCTGCCCGTCATGGAAGACGACGAGATGCGGGCCAGCCAGCAATCGATGGTGTGGGCCAGCGGCCTCTCGCTCGCCGCTGTGGTGATCGTGATCATCGCCGGCTTCGGCGGAGTGCGGCACGCGCTCATGGCCAACGGCGTGCTCGTGATCGGCATGGCATGGGCCTTTGGTTGGGCGACGGCGAGTGTCGGCCATCTCAACATCCTTTCCGTGACGTTCACCGTCACGATGATCGGCGTGGGCATCGACTACGGCACCTACTACATCGGCCGCTATCTCGAGATGCGTCGCCGCGGCCTCGATTGCGAGGAGGCGCTCCTCGAAACGAGCGCGTCGGTCGGCCCTGGCATCCTCACCGGCGCGATCACGACGGCCGTGGCCTTCTTCTCGGCGGCGCTGACGAGCTTCGTGGGGGTGGCGGAACTGGGACTGATCGCCGGCGGCGGCATCCTGCTCTGCTGCCTGGCGGAGCTCCTCGTGCTGCCGGCGGTGGTGGCGATCGTCGATCGCGGGCCGCTCGGCCGGCGGATTCCGGAGCCCGTGCCGGTGCACACCTGGCTCGAGCCAGTCATGCGGCACCCGCGGTTCGTGGCCCTGGCGGCGATGGCGGCGACGATGGCGATCGCCTCCGGCCTGCACGACCTCGACTACGACCACAACCTGCTCAACATGCAGCCCGACGGCCTCGAGAGCGTGGAGATCGAGAAGAAGCTGCTCGCCGAAAGCGACCAGAGCGTCTGGTATGCCCTGTCGATGGCCGACTCGCGCGAGCAACTGCTCGAGCGGAAGGAGGCGCTCACGAAGCTCGCGAGCGTGGAGCGGGTGGACGAGATCGCGTCGCTCCTGCCCGTGGACGAGCAGCTCAAGCGGCCGCTTATCGAGCGGATTCGCGGCCGGCTGGCGTCGCTGCCCGAGCGGCCGCCGGAGATCCCGATCGACCGGCTCGACGCGCTCGGCGAGACGCTCGCCTGGGCGCAGGCCGAGGCCTCGAAGCGGCCCGGCGCCCTGCGCACCGCCTGGCACCTGGAGCGGGCCCGCGAATCGCTGCGCCGCATGGGACCCAACGAATGCTTCCAGGCGATCGCCACGTTTCAGCAGCGGTCGGCGGGCGACCTGCTCAGCCGGCTCCACTCGCTCTCCGGCGTGGCCGACCCGGAGCCGCCCACGCTTTCCGACCTGCCGCCGAGCCTCGTGGACCGCTTCGTGGGGCAGAGCGGCAAGCATCTGCTCAAGATCTACGGCCGCGGCGACATCTGGCATTTCGAGTCGCTCGAGCGGTTCGTGGAGGACGTGCGAAGCGTCGACCCGCGGGCCACCGGCAATCCGCTGCAGGCCTACGAGGCTTCGCTCGAGATGAAGCGGAGCTACGAGCAGGCGGCGCTCTACTCGCTGATCGTCATCCTCGCCGTGCTCTGGCTCGACTTCCGCAGCCTCACCAACTCGCTCCTCGCCGCGCTGCCATTGGCGCTCGGCATGGCGCAGACGCTTGGCCTCATGGGGCTCGTGGGGATCGACCTCAACCCCGCCAACCTGATCGGCATCCCGCTCATCCTCGGCATCGCCGTCGACTACGGCGTGCACATCATGCACGACTACCTCGAGCGATCCGGCCCGTATCGAATAAGCGCCTCGACCGCCAACTCCGTGCTCGTCGACGCGCTGACGACGATCCTCGGCTTCGGCGCGCTGATGGTGGCGAGCCACCGCGGCCTCGAAAGCCTCGGCCGCGTGCTCACGCTCGGCGTGACCACCTGCACGGTCACCTCCCTCATCTTCCTCCCGGCCGTCCTCTCGATCCTCCGCCCGCGCCGGTAGGGTAGGCTTCAGCCTGCCAAATGGAGACCGCTTGCTCCTCAAGCGGATCCCGCATCATGCCTTCTCTACGCCCCGCCGGCTCGCGGGCGGCAGAAGTCTCCTCGCGTTGTCCCTCGCGGACTCGGTCCAAATGCTCGTCGAGCTTCCGCCGACCCGCTCGCCTACGTCCAGCGTGGATCCGCTTGCTCCGCAAGCGGATTTTCTACGACAGGCTGAAGCCTGTCCTACTTTGCGAAACCCCCCTTGTGCCGGCGGCCGGCGGCGCGGTACTTCCCCTGTTCCCCATCACCCGTAGGTGCTTTCATGCGCACTGCCCGGCTCCCCCTCGCCATCGTGTCGCTCTTCGCGGTCTCCGCGGCCGCGTTCGCCCAGCCGGCGGAGCGGGTGGTGAACATCGCGATGGAGGATCAATTCAAGCACCGGCACGAGACCGGCACGATGCACGGCGACGTGGTCGTGCTCGTCTACGCGGAACGCAAGGGGGCCGAGGCGGCGCAGGAACTCGGCCGCCGGCTCCACGTGCACTTCCATCCGACCGCCACGCAGGTCTCGGCGACGGAGTGGAGCCGCCAGCCTGTGATCGGCCTCGCCGGCTGGCCCGCCGGTGCGCGGGTGCCCGACGTCCGCGTGATCGCCGTCGCGAGCCTGCCCGAACTCCCGCGGGCCATGCATCCGGTCGCCCGGGCGCAGATGCGCAAAGACTCGCCCTGCGTGCCGGTCTGGCTCGACTTCGAGGGTCGCCTCGAACACGCCTACGGCGTCCATCCCGGCAAGCCGAACGTCCTGCTCCTCAACACCGCCGGCGCGGTGCACGCCGTGCTCTCGGGCAATGTCGATGAGGTGAAGTTGCGCGAGCTCGTCACCACGATCGACGCGCTCCGCATGCAGTCGCGGCCCGACCAGCGGACCGCCGCCGTGCCGGCCGGGCTGAGCCGGTAGGAATTGGCAGGCTGGAAGCCTGCCCCACAGGAATGGAGACAGGCTGAAGCCTGTCCTACTCGGGCAGCGGAGCCGGCGAAATCGGCGGAAGGTCGACGAGCATTTGGACCGAGTCCGCGAGGGACACCGCGAGGCGACTTCTGCCGTTTCGGCGGCGGATTGAGCGCGGAAGGGAGAGATGGTTACCGGACGGCGAGCATGCGTTCGAGTGCGGTCACGGACCACTTCGCCGTTTCGTCGTCGACGCGGATCACGTTCACCGGCTTCCCCGCCTCGAGATGCTCGAGGCTCCAGCAGAGATGGGCGAGGTCGATGCGATACATCGTCGCGCACATGCAGACCACCGGCGAGAGAAAGCGGATCGTCTGCTCAGGATGCCGCTGCTCGAGCCGCTTCACCAAGTGCAGCTCCGTGCCGATCGCCCACTTCGTGCCCGGCGGAGCCTCCTCGACCTGCCGGAGGATGTAACTCGTCGAGCCGGCGAGGTCGGCTTTGTCGACCACCTCCATCGCGCACTCGGGATGCACGAGGATCTTCACGCCCGGGATATTCGCCCGCATCGCGTCGACGTGCTCCGGCTTGAACATGGCATGCACGCTGCAATGTCCCTGCCAGAGGATCACGCGGCTCTTCTGGAGCTGCTCCCGCGAGTTGCCGCCGAGCGTCGGATCATGGGGATTCCAGACGCACATCTCGTCGAGCGGGATCCCCATCTTCCGCGCCGTGTTGCGGCCGAGGTGCTGGTCGGGGAAGAAGAGCACCCGCTTCGTTCGCGCGAACGCCCAGTCGAGGACGGCGCGGGCATTGCTCGACGTGCAGACGATGCCGCCGTGGCGGCCGCAGAAGGCCTTCAGGCTCGCGGCCGAGTTGATGTAGGTGACGGGCGTGATGTCGGAGGTGTCGATCACGGTGCCGAGATCGGCCCAGGCATCTTCCACCTGCTCGATGCCGGCCATGTCGGCCATCGAGCAGCCGGCGGCCATGTCGGGGAGCACGACGGCCACCCGCCTGCCGCCGCGGGCCGCCACTTTCTCGGGGCGGTTGACGAGGATGTCGGCCGTCTCGGCCATGAAGTGGACACCGCAGAAGGCGATCGCCTCGCAGCCCTCCCGCTCCGCGGCCGACTTCGAGAGCTGGTAGCTGTCGCCCTGGAGGTCGGCGTGGGCGATGACGCCGTCCTGCTGGTAGTGGTGGCCGAGGATCACGAGCCGCGGCCCCATCCGGCGGCGGACGGCCTCGATCCGCTCAGCGAGGATCGCGTCTTCGAGGCCGCGGTAGGCGGCGAGGGGGCCGGCAGGCTGGACGTCGGCGGCGGTGGTTGACATAAGCGGAAAGTATAGACGCCCGTGCGAGCGGTGCGCGGCGCCGCTATACTGCCGACCGCTCCCGGCCCTTGCGGCCGGATGGAGCAGGCGGCCGCGCGTTTGGTCGCCGCACACAGGCAACATTTTTGGAAGGATGGCAGGGCGTTATGGCGCGGAAAACGGTGAATCGCAAGGAACTCAGGGCCCAGGCGGATGCAGCGGAGGCCCGCGCGAAGACCACGAAGAAGGCAGCCAAGGAAAAGCCCGCCAAGGAGAAGAAGGAGAAGGCCGCGAAGGAGCCGAAGAAGGCCGCCGCCAAGAAGCCCAGCCGCAAGAAGGTTGCCAAGGAAACGCGGATGAAGGCTTACTGGGGCGTCTTCAACCCTTCGATGAAGCGGCTGGTGCTCTTCGAATACGCCGACAAGAAGGCGGCCGAGAAGAAGGCGGCCGATCTCACGAACACCTCGAAGTCTCAGCACTTCGTCCAGTTGGTGAAGGAAGCGATCAGCGAGTAGCCGCCGGGCACTGCCCGGCTCGACAGGGGGGTCCGTCATGACCGCACAGGGTCGTTGGCTCGTCGTGGGCAGGATTGTCCTCTGCCTGCTTGCTTTCAATGTGATGCTGACGACGGGCGGCTGCTCGGCGAAGGCCCCCAAGAAGAAGTCGAAGGACGCCGCCGCGGAAGCGCCAACGATCGACCCCTCCACGGCGTTTGCGGTCGACGAGGGACGCATCGCCGTCTCGTCGCCCACCGGCTGGACGCGGCTGCCCCGCCAGAAGGACTGCCTCGTCAAGTATCAGCCGGGCCTGAAGAAGTCGTATCCGAAGGTGCTCGTCACGGCCGCCCCGGCCCCGGAAGGCTTCGGCGAGATCACCGAGGAGAATCACAAGGACTTCGCCTCCGGCATCGCCGCCGGCGTGAAGCAGGCGCTCGGTGATGCGTCGCCGCTTCAGAAGCCGGCCGCCGTGAAGATCGGTGACCATCTCGGCGTGGCCTGGGGCGTCCCTGGCACGATCAAGACGGATGGCATGGCGGAGACGATCGAGCGCTGGAGCTATGCAGTCGTGATCGGCGGCCGGATGTACACGGTCGAGGCCCGGGCACCGAAGGGCAAGATCGATGCCGCCGCGAAGGCCGCCGCAAAGGCGATGGCCGCGGCCCTCGCCCCACCGTCGGCCAATGCGGCCTCCGAGCCGGCCGCCACCGACGAGGAGAAGCCCGCTGGTGAGGCCAGCCCGCTCGACGCGCTCGGCAGCCTCACCGCCGAGGAGGAGAAGCCGGCTGAAGAAAAGCCGGCTGAAGAGAAACCAGCCGAAGACGCTGACAAGTAGGGCAGCCTTCAGGCTGCCAAAGTAGGACAGGCTTCAGCCTGTCAATGACAGCGACAGGCTGAAGCCTGTCCTACTGGTACGGGCTCTTCCAATCGCCCCAGGCGGCGAGGTAGCGGGCGAGCCCTGGCGAGGCCTTGGCCCGCTCTTCGATCCATTGCCGCGCATCGTCGATGATCGCGTGCTCCTCCTTGAGCGTGAGCTCGCCGGCGACGACCCGCGACCGCAGGAAAATGAAGTACGTGTCGAGCACGTCACCGCGGCAATAGTCGTTGATCTCCGCCGCCTTCCCGGCCTCCCAGAGATCCTGGACCATGTGGCCCGCAACATCCATCTTGCCCGGCTTGCCGATCAGGTTGGCCGCGAGCGACAGGCCGCCGTTGAACCGCGAGGCGCCGTTATTCGTGAGCCACTCATGAAGGTCGAAGTGCGACCAGGTGTTGTAGCGGTTGCGGGGCTGGTCGAAGCTCTTGCGATCCTCGGCATACCAATCGGGAATCGAGAGCCCGTAGCGGAACGCGCAGAGCTCGAGCAGCGGCAGGTCGAAGCCGCGGCCATTGAAACTGATGAGCCGCGGCCGCTTGTATTTCTGCCAGCCGTCCCAGAAGAGCCGCACGATCTCGTGCGGCCGCGATTGCTCCTCGTCGAGGGCGACCAGGTCGATGAGCCGATAGTCGTGCGCGATCTTCGCGATGACGAGCGACACGGGCAGTTGGAACGTGTAGGGGATGAAGTCCTTGCCGTTCTCGGCGAGCAGCTCCTCGCGATACTTCGCGATCGCCTTCTGCGGAGCGAGCTTCTCGCCGGGGTATTTCAGCCGCGAGACGAGATCGCCGTCGGCGACGCTCTCGATGTCGAACACAAAATACGCCGTGTCTGTCTTTGCCATGGTCGCCTAGTGCCGGGCCAGCGGGTGCTTGAGCGGCAGCCAGGCACCGTCGGCCTTGCTCGACGCCACCGACTGCTCGATGAAATACATTCCCTCCACGCCGTCGTGGATGTTGGGATAGATCGTGTTCGTCCGCTCGTGCTTGCCCGTCGCGGCCGCCTGCTCCATCGCGTCGTAGGCGGCGCGGTAGACGTTGGCAAAGGCCTCGAAGAAGGCCTCGGGATGCCCCGAGGGCAGCCGGCAGGCCGCCTTGCCCGAGGCGTTCATGAAGGGGGCGTTGGGATCGCGGGTGTAGATCCGGTGCGGCTCGCCGTTCTTGCGGACGATCATCTGGTTGGGGTTTTCCTGGTGCCATTCGAGGCTCGCGAGCGTGCCGTCGATCTGGATCCGCAGGTCGTTCTCGCGGCCGTGGCTGATCTGCGAGGCCGTCACGGTGCCGAGGGCGCCGTTCTCGTAGCGGACGACGGCATGACCGTAGTCGTCGAGCGCGCGGGCCGGCTCGAAGATCTTGAGGTTCGCGCTGATCTTGTCGGGCAGGAGGCCCGTCATGTAGCGGCCGAGGTTGTAGGCATGGGTGGCGATGTCGCCGAAGGCGCCGGCGGCGCCGCTCTTCTTCGGGTCGGTCCGCCAGGCGGCCTGCTTCTGCCCTTCGGCCTCGAGCCGCGTCCGCAGCCAGCCCTGGATGTATTCGGTGCGGATCGCCTGGATGTCGCCGAGCTCACCCGACAGGATCATCTCGCGGGCCTGCCGGACGAGCGGGTAGCCGGTGTAGTTGTGCGACACGGCGAAGACGACGTTCGACTTCTTCACCACGTCGGCGAGGGCCTCCGCCTCGGCGAGCGTGAGCGTGAGCGGCTTGTCGCAGATGACGTGGAAGCCGGCCTCGACGGCCGCCTTGGCCACCGGGAAGTGCATGTGGTTCGGCGTCGTCACCGAGACGAAGTCGATCCGCTTCTCCGCCGGCAGCGCCTTCTCCTTCGCAAACATTTCCTCGTAGGAGCCGTAGGCCCGCGCGGGATCGACCGCATAGTCGGCGGCGCTCGCCTTGGACCGCTCGGCGTCGCTCGAAAACGCGCCGGCCACGAGCTCAGCCCGGTTGTCGAGCACGGCGGCCGTGACGTGCACGCGGCCGATGAACGAGCCCTGACCTCCTCCGACGATCCCCATGCGCAGTTTGCGGCCGAGCGTGCCGTTCGTGGCCATGCTTTCTCTCCTCGTTGACTGGTGTGTGGTTGCCTGTGAACCGTGCGATGCGCAGGGTGGTCCAGGCCAGCGATGCGGAATCTAGCACACGCCGAACCGCTTCGGCAGCGGCCCGCCCCGCCTTCGCGGTTGCCCCGCTGGCCAGGAACGGCCTACCATGAAGCCAATGGGATTCGCCGACCGCGGCTACTACCGGCCAGAGCCCTCGTCCTTCATGGCCGAATGGACGGGCGTGCTCACGATCATCGTCGCCAACATCGCCATCTGGGTGGCCAACCTGCTCGGCGCCGGGGAGTTTCCGGTCAACGGGTTTCTGGCGCTCAAAGGGGACCTGCCACAGCATCTCCTCGAGGCGTGGCAACTCGTGACCTACGGGTTCGTACACGACTCGACCAACCCGTGGCACCTCGTCTTCAACATGCTCGCGCTCTGGTTCTTCGGCCGCCCCGTCGAGGACGTCATGGGGCGGGCGGAGTTTTTCCGGTTCTACGTCACGGCGATCGTGCTCGCGGGGATCGCCTGGCTCGTGAGCGTGCAACTTGGCCAGGCCGCCTTCGCGCCGCGGATGTTTCTCGTGGGCGCCAGCGGCGCGGTGATGGCCGTCTTCGCCGTCTTCATCTGGTATTACCCCCACCAGACGGTGCTGCTCTGGGGAGTGCTGCCGGTGCCGGCCTGGGCGCTCGGCATTCTCTATTTCGTGTCAGACGTCCAAGGTGCGGCCGCCGGCGGTGGGCAGGTGGCGAATGTGGCGCACTTGGCCGGCGCGATCTTCGGGCTCGTCTATGCCTGGCGCGGCTGGAACCTCGGCGGCCTCACTGACCTCACCGCGCGGTGGCGGCGGCGGATGCGGGTGGTGCGGCCGGAGGACGACTTCGGCTCGCGGCCCGCCCGCTCGGAGCCGGAGAAACGCCCGGCGTCGAAGCTCGATGCGGAGCTGCAAGAGTCTGTCGACAAGATTCTCGAGAAGATCAGCCGCTCGGGCGAGGCCAGCCTCACGCCGGAGGAACGTGACACGCTCACCCGCGCGAGCCGCCGGCTGAAGGAACGGGTGTAAGTAGACCGCTTCGTCCCGAAGCGGATCCCGATCCTTCCCGCTCTCGATTCGCACCGGCTCGGGGGCGGCAGAAGTCTCGTCGCGGTGTCCCTCGAGGACTCGGTCCAAATGCTCCTCGAGCTTCCGCCGACCCCCTCGCCTACGTCCGGCGGCTCCCTTGGGCGCGAAGGGGATCAGGCGGAGGGGCGTGACAGGCTGAAGCCTGCTTGATGACAGGCTGAAGCCTGTCCTACAGGAGCTGGCCCTGCAGGGCGACGAGCTTGCGGTAGCGGTCGTAGAGGCGGCTGTAGACAGCGACAGAGGCCGGCCGCGGCGAGAAACGAGTGGGCTTGCCAGAGGCGTGGCTCGCCAGGAATGTCTGCCAGTCGGAGACGCTGCCGGCGAGCGACAGGGCGCGATACTTCGCCATCAGGGCCGCGCCCCAGGCCGTGCCCTCTGCCGCGCCGTCGAGAATCGTGACCGGCGTGTTGAAGACGTCGGCGAGGATCTGCCCGAGGGCGGGCGTCTTCGTGAGGCCGCCCGAGAGGATGATCTCGTTGCGCGGGTAGCCCTGGGCGTCGAGCAGGTCGCTGCCCATGCGGAGGTTGAACATCGTCGCCAGGAGCATCGCCTTGGCGACGTTGCCCGGCGTGGCGTTCGTGCCGTTAAGCCCCACCACGCAGGCCGTGCCTCCGCGGGAGACGCCGAGGCCCGGCTCGTCGTCCATGAAGGGGAGGGCGAGCAGGCCGCCGCAGTCGTCCGGCGCCGCGAGCAACTGCGGCATCACGGCTGCGAAGCCCGCACCGCGGTCGCCGCCCGATGCCTTGCCAAACATCTCCACGACCGTGTTCATCGGCGTGGTGCCGTTGCGGAGGAAGACCATGTTGATCGGCTTGCCGTCGGGCGCGCAGAAGTGGTCGATCGCCGTCGCAATCCCACGAAACGCCCGGTCGCCCACCGAATTGGCGACCACGCTCGTGCCGAAGCTCATCGCCACCATCCCCGCCCGGCCGATCAACGATCCGGCGAGCGCCGCGGGCTGGTCGCCCTCGGCAGGCGCGACGGGAATGCCCGCGGGGAGGCCGAGCACGGCGGCGCCATGGGCGTCGAGCGTGCCGCCATCCTCGCCGGCGCGGCACACCGTCGGGAGCAGATCACCGAGCGGGCGGATCGAGGATGTTTTGACGCCGGCGACGAGGGCGTCGAAGTCGGCGAGCAGCTTCGCGTCGTAGTCGAGCGTCTTCTGGTCGATCGGAAACATCCCGGCCGCGTCGCCGATCCCGAGGTTCCAGTGGCCGGTGAGCCGAAATGCGATCCAGCCGGCGGGCGTCGTGATGTGGGCCACCTTGGCGGCCTTCTCTGGCTGATTGCGGATCGTCCAGAGCCAGCGGGCCGCGGTGATCCGCTTGGGCATCTTCACTCCGAGCCGATCAGTGAGCTCGTGCCCCTCGGCCTCGTTGCGGGCATCGCACCAGAGCCGCGCGGGGCCGAGCGAACGGCCGAGCTCGTCGGCGAGCACCTCGCCATGCATCTGGCCCGAGATGCCGATGGCCCGCACGTCGGGCTCGACCTTCGCCGCGGCCAGCTTCTCACGCAGGTCGGCCATGGCGATGCCGAGCGCCCGTTCCCAGTCGCCCGGGTGCTGTTCGTAGCACTCCGGGGCGAGGCCCGGCACCATCTCATACGCCCCCTCGCCCGTCGCGAGAATCTGCATTTCGTCATCGGTGAAGATCACCGAAAGCCCCTGCGTGCCTGCGTCGATGCCGAGGTAGCCAGACCGTTTCATGGAGTTCCTTTCCGGGGGATGGTTTTTCAAAGACCGTTTTTACGGAAGCCCGTAGCGCAAGCAAGGTCCCTCCGCTCACCATCCCAGCCCGCTCTCACCTCGCTCGCGCGTCGGGCTTTCGTAAGCCGGTTTTTCAATCGTGAATAAAGCTTGCCGCGATTAGGCGTCCCAGCGCAGATGGGGCGAGACGCCGTGGCCGCGGGTGCCGCAGAAATGCACGTCGATGCCGAGGGCCCGTGCCACGGCGGCCTTTGTGAGGGCGGCCTTGTCGGCGTTGGCGGCGTCCTTCGCATAGGCCACCTGAACGTGGTTGGCCTTGTGGCGGGCCATCATCTGGTCGCGGGAGATGCCGTAGGTGACCGCGTGCATGATCGGCCACTGCTTCGTCGTCTCCTCCAACCGGCGCCTGGTCTCCTCCGCGGGGAGCCTGACGACCTGCGCGCGGCCGATGTCCATGCAGAGCCGCTCCTGCCCGGCGACGTTGTTGACCCAGATCCGGCTCCAGACGATCTCGCCCGGCCTGCTCACGCCCGCGAGCGTGCTGCCGCCGAGCCGGAAATACATCGGCGGCTGCCGCCAGCCCTCCGCACCCTTCCAGCCGCCGATGAAGTGCGCCGGCGGCGCGCCTCCGGAGATCTCGAACACCCAGACCCACTGGTCGGTCGATCGCGAACGATCCCAGTCGCCCCAGCGGATGTCGTGAAGCGTGTTCTCCAACGGCTGGCCCAGCGCTTCATGCACGCGCTGCGTGATCAGGCCGTCGAGGCCGGCGCACTCGTCCACCTCGTTGAAGTGAACGAGCGGCTTGCCCTTCCAAAGCACGCGCGAGGCCCCCTCGGCTGTCACCGGCGGCCGCTTCGAATCGTTGAGCATCCCCTCGACGAGATCGCTCGCTGGCAGCAGGTCCTTGAGGCCCTGCTGGTATTGGATGCCTACGAGATCGCAGCCGTAGCGATCGGCGATCCGCAAGGCGGCTACGTACATCTTGCACTGCAGGAGCACCTGGGCCTTCGTGAGGTCGGTCGCCTCGGGCCGCCCGAAGTGAAACCGCATGCCCGCCTTCTCGAGCCAGCGAAAAACCTCGCGGGCCTCGGCGTCGGAGACCCGCATGGTCTCGTGGTAGAGCGCGCTTTGGCTGAGCCGCTCCTTGAAGACACCCGTCGCGTGGAGCAGCTGATCCGGGATGATCGCGTTGTACATCCCCATGCAGCCCTCGTCGAAGACTCCCATCAGCGACTTCCGCCGCCGCAGGTCTGTGGCGATTCTCTCGGCCGTCTGTGCGAGCGGCTTGGGGATGGAGACGTCGGCGAGCGGCACAACGTGGCTCGTGTCGTGATGCACGACGCCCGTGTCGAGCCACGACTCAAGGTGACGGCGGAAGGTGGGGCTCGCGAAGTCGTCGGCCCAGAGCGTCGCATAGGGAATGCCCGCCTTCGTGAGCGAGCCGTTCAGGTTGAGCATGCCGACGAGGCCCGGCCACCGCCCCGACCAGTTGGCGACGGTGAGGATCGGGCCCGAGTGGGTCGTGAGGCCGGGCAGCACGTGGTTGGAATACTGCCAGACGGCCTCGGCGACGACGAGCGGCGCTCGTGGGTCGATCGATGCGAAGACGTCGAGCCCTTCACGGGCGGAGGCGATGAAGCCGTGGCCGCGGGACTTCGACGCGGCATGGCCACGTGTGAGACTCCATCCGGCCGCAGCGAACGCCTTCCCCAGCGCCGCCTCGAGATCCTGCTGGGCAGGCCAGCAGACCCGGTTGGCCTCCTCGCGGAGGTCGCCGCTGGCGACGAGGATGGCGCGGCGGGCGGATCGGGCCGCGGGCGGCAGGGCTCCGGTTTTCCGACGGTCGAGCGTGGCCATGGGGAGAAACTATACTAATGGCCCTCCGGCGAGTTTGCCGGTCCCGCCACTAGCCCCGACAGAAAGAGCTTCACCATGCGACTGGCCTGCCTTCGGATCACCGCGACTCTGCTCGTCTGTGCGACCGCCCCGGCGTTAGCCGCCGAGCCCGCCGCACCAGCTGCGAAGCCGGCGACCACACCGACTGACCAGCCAGCGAACACGCTCGGGGAATTCAAACGCTGGGTGATCGCGGCCGAATATGCCCCCGATGGCGCGACACTTGCGACGGCCGGCGGTGAGAGCCTGCTCTACCGGCCGGGCGACGTGGTCGTCTGGAAGGCCGATGGCGCGCGGGTCGGCGATCTCGCCGGACACCCCACGGCCGTCTGGGCCGTGCGCATCTCGAAGGACGGCAAGCTCGCGGCGACCGCCGGCTATGACGGGCTCGTGAAACTCTGGGACTATCCCGCGCGCACGCTCAAGAGCGATCTCAAAAAGCACAAGGGATGGGTGCGGTCGCTCGACTTCTCTCCGGACGGCTCGAAGCTGGCCACGGCCGGAGAGGATGGCACGGTGATCATCTGGAACACGGCCGATGGCAGCGAGGCAAAGACGATCTCCGCGCATGCCGGCCCCGCGACCGCCGTCGAATTCTCTCCGGATGGCGGCACGCTCGCGACCGGAGGCGGAGATAAGCTCGTCAAGCTGTGGGACGTGAACGGCAACGAAAAGGTGAAGCTCGAGGGGCACGGCGACGCCATCTGGTTCGTCACGTATTCGCCGGACGGCTCGAAGCTCGCCAGCGGCGGCGCCGACCGCACGATCAAGCTCTGGACGACGAGCGACGCGAAGGAGGCGGCGACGCTCAAGGGGCACAAGGATTGGGTGACCACGACGGCGTTCTCGCCCGATGGTAGCCGGCTCGCGAGCGGCAGCCTGGATGGAGCGGTGAAGTTTTGGGACGTGAGCGCCAAGGGGGAACAGGAAGGCCCGGCCGCGCAGAAGTCGAGCGTCTGGGCCGTGGCATTCGCGCCGGACGGCAAGTCGGTGATCGTCGGCACGCATGCCGGCGCCGCTGTCATGCCGACGCCCGCGCCGAAACTGCTTCCCCCGCCACCCCCGCCGCCGGCTCCGCCAGCAGCGGCTGTCGCTGCCACTGCCACCGCCACGACACCAGCGCCGACTACGCCGGCACCCGCACCGACGCCGTCCGCTCCGCCCGCCGCGCCTGCCGGTGACTGGAAGCCGCTTGTGCCGAGCGAGTTCAAGAGCATGGCGGGCGCGACCGGCACGATTGGCGCCGACGGCACGATCATGGTGACGGGCCAGCTCGCCAAGGACACCTATACCGTGAAGGCCGTCCTGCCGGCTGGCGTGGAGCCGCGGTCGATCAGGCTCGAAGTGCTGCCCGACCCGAGCCTGCCATCGCAGGGCCCGGGCCGCTCCGGCAACGGCAACTTCGTACTCACGACGTTCGGCGTCCTCCATGGGGTGCCCGGCAAGCCCGAGACCTCGACGAATGTGAAATTCGGCAGCGCGACTTCCGACTACGCGCAGCCGAACTTCGCGGCGGCCGCCGCGATCGACGGCAATCCCGCCACCGGCTGGGGAATCTCCGGCGCCACGGGGAAGGAACACTCCGCCACGTTCGACATCGCGCCGGACGTGAAGATCCCCGCCGGGGCGCCGCTGACGATCACGATCGACCAGCAGTATGCCGATGGCCAGCACAATATCGGCAAGTTCCGTCTTTCCGTGCAGGCGGACGCGAAGCCGCAGTAGCTCACGGAAGCCCGCAGCGCAAGCAAGGAAAATGTGCGATCCACGCCACCCACCTCGCTCGCGCTTCGGGCTTTCGTGGGCTGGGCTTTCAAACCTCAATAACGTGTTTCCTCCAGAAGGGAGTCGGGCATGATCAGGTTTTCGCGTGGTGCGCAGATGTTTGGATGGGCCTCGTGCGCAGCGGCGCTCTTTGCCGCGGGTGTAGTGGTCGGGAGCGCGGCTGCGCCCCGCTCGCCGCTCGCCAGAGTTCAGGCTGTCACATCGCTGGCCGACGAATCGTTCGCCGTCTGCACCGTGCCGATCAACGGGGAAATCGAAGCGCTCTTCATGCTCGACTTCGAGACAGGCGATCTGTCGGGTGGCATCCTCAACACCGCCGCCACGCCGCCGCGTTTCGCCAGTGGCTACAAGCACAACGTGCTCAAGGATCTCGGCTTCAAGGCTGGGCAGGTGAAGAACCCGAAGTTCCTGCTCGTTTCGGGCATCGCCGACATGCCGGCCGGCGGCGGGATGCAGTTCGCCAGCTCGGTCCTCTACGTGACCGATTCCTCGACCGGCACCACCGTGGCCTACGCCATTCCCTTCGGTGCCCAGCAGGCCGGGGTTGCGGAACTCGTGCCGCTCGACGTGGCGCGGCCGCGCGGCGGCGGCGCGAAGGCGACGCCGGGCGGGATGAAGGAGAAACCCGCCGGCGCGAAGGCGAAATAGGTCATGGCTAACTCGGGCGTGGTCGAGATTCAGGTCAATGGCGAGCCCTACCCGGCGGCGACGGGTTCTTCGGCCCTCGACGTGGTGGCGGCGCTCGGCCTCGCCGGCCGGCCGCTCGCCGTCGAGGTGAACGAGGAGGTGGTGCCGCGGGCCCGCCTTGCCGGCTGTATGCTCAAAGCGGGCGACCGCCTCGAGATCGTCACGCTCGTCGGCGGCGGCTGACACCCCGGACACCCACCATGACCTCACCCTCCGCCCCCACCGTCGACACGACCGCCCGCGATACGCTCGTGGTCGGCGGCATGACGCTCGCAAGCAGGCTCGTCGTCGGCACCGGGAAGTATGCGAGCTACGCCGAGATGGCGCGGTGCCTCGACGCCTCCGGAACCGACTGCGTGACCGTCGCGGTGCGCCGTGAGCGGCTGGTCAACGCCGCCGGCGAAAACATCCTCGATCATCTCGATGCCTCGCGCTACACGATCCTTCCCAACACGGCCGGCTGTTTCACGGCCGACGATGCCGTGCGGGTGGCGCGGCTCGGCCGCGAGCTGCTTCGCGATCTCGGCAATCCCGGCGCTGAATGGGTGAAGCTCGAGGTGCTCGGCGACAAGCGGACGCTCCTCCCCGACCCCGTCGGCACGCTCGAGGCCACCGCGCGGCTCGTCGCTGACGGCTTCGCGGTGCTCGTCTATTCGACCGACGACCCGATCGTGGCCAAGCGGCTCAAGGATCTCGGCGCCGCGAGCGTCATGCCCGCCGGCAGCCCGATCGGCTCGGGGCAGGGGATCCTCAACGCCAACAACCTGCGGATCTGCCTGGAGTATCTCAAGGACGGCGATCCCGACTATCCCGTCATCGTCGACGCGGGCGTGGGCACGGCGAGCGACGTGGCGGCGGCAATGGAGCTCGGCGTCGATGGCGTGCTGCTCAACACCGCGATCGCCCACGCCGCCGACCCGCTCCGCATGGCGCAGGCAATGAAGGCGGCCTGCTTCGCCGGACGGCAGGCATTCCTGGCGGGACGAATCCCGCGGCGGCTTTACGCCACGGCCTCGAGCCCCGAAGAAGGCGTCATTGGCAGTGGGCGGCGCTGATGCTGGCAAAACGCATTATCCCCTGCCTCGACGTTGAAAAAGGCCGCGTGGTCAAAGGCACGCGGTTCCTCGACCTGGTCGACGCCGGCGATCCGGTCGCCGTGGCGGCCCGCTATGAGGCGGAGGGGGCGGATGAACTCGTCTTCCTCGACATCACGGCGAGCCACGAGGGCCGCGCGATCATGCTCGACGTGGTGCGCCGCGTCTCCGAGACGATCTTCATGCCGTTCACGGTCGGGGGCGGCATCCGCACGCTCGACGATGCCTGCCAGCTGATCCAGGCGGGCGCCGAGAAGGTGAGCATCAATTCGGCCGCCGTGCGCACGCCGGAACTGATCACGCAGGTGGCCGATCGGCTCGGCAGTTGCGCGACCGTCGTGAACATCGACCCCAAACGGGTGGTGCGAGACGGCCGCGAGGTGTGGGAGGTGTTCGTCAACGGCGGCCGCGTGCCGACGGGCCTGGAGGCCGTTCCCTGGGCGCGGCATGTCGAGTCGCTCGGCGCCGGCGAGATCGTGCTCACCTGCATGGACCGCGACGGCACGCGGGACGGCTACGACCTCGAGATCACGGCGGCCGTGAGTCGGGCCGTGGGAATTCCGGTCGTGGCCAGCGGCGGGGCCGGCTGCCCGGGCCACCTTGCCGACGCCGTGGAGCAGGGCGGGGCCGACGCGGCGCTGGCCGCTGGCATCTTCCACTTCGGGGAGTGTACGATTCGGGAGGTCAAGGAACTTTTTTTGAAACGGGGCATCCCCGTCCGCCCGCCGCGATCGTAGCCCGCGCCCGCCGCCGATCCCTGCCCACGATCCTTCCCGCAACCGGCCCAGCCCGATTTGCCATGGCCACGATCCCGAACGCATCCTCCATCGCCCCGTCTGACGAGACGCCACCCCCGGTGAGCGCTGCGCGGGGCAGCCGCCCGGCGCTCGAGATCGACCGGTTCTTCGAGGCGCTCGTGAAGCTCCAGGGCAGCGATCTGCACCTGAAGGTCGGCCAGCCACCTTTCATGCGGGTGAAGGGGGCGCTCCAGCCGCTGAAGGCCCCCAGGCTCGACGACGAGCAGATGGAAAAGCTCTGCATGCCGATGCTCGACCAGCGGCAACGCAAGATTCTCGAAACCGACGGCGGCGCCGACTTCGCTCACACCTGCGCCGTCGACGGCGTGAAGTGGCGGTTTCGCGTGAACCTGCTCTACCAGCAGGGCTCGCTCGGCATGGTCGCCCGACGCGTCAACAACACGATCCCCGACTTCAAGGGGCTCTTCCTGCCGCCGGCGATCGAGAGGCTCTGCCAGCTCGACCAGGGCATGGTGCTGCTCGCCGGCGTGACGGGCTCGGGCAAGAGCACGACGATCGGGTCGATGCTCAACTACATCAACCAGAACTACCGCAAGCACATCCTCACGCTCGAGGATCCGATCGAGTTCATCTTCACCGAGGACAAGTGCCTGATCAATCAGCGGGAGATCGGCACCGACGTCAAAAACTTCGAGGTCGGCATGAAGCACGCCGTCCGCGAGGACCCAGACATCATCCTGGTGGGCGAGCTTCGCGACGTGGAGACCTTCAAGACCGCAATCCATGCGGCGGAGACGGGGCACCTCGTCTTCGGCACCATCCACGCGGCGAGCGCGTCAAGCACGATCACCCGCATCCTCGACCTCTTCCCGCAGGAGGAGCATGCCGCCATCCGCAGCGCGATCGCCTTCAACATGAAGGGGATCGTGGCGCAGAAGCTGCTCAAGTCGATCAAGCCCGGCGTCAGCCGCGTGCCCGTGTGCGAGCTGATGTTTTTCGACGTGCTCGTGCGGAAATACGTGCTCGAGGAGAAGGATCACCTGCTGCCCGATCACATCAAGAAATCGGCACAGGACGGCATGCAGGACTTCACCATGAGCCTCAAGAGCCTGATTGATCAGGGGCTCATCGACCGGCAAGATGCCCTCGAAATCGCGCCCAACCGCGACGCCCTGATGATGGCCCTCAAGGGCATCGGAGTCGCCTGATTTCGCCATGGCAGCCCTCAAGCTTTCCCGAGGCACGTCCGCCAAGACGCCGCCGCCCACGAAGAAGCCCCGGCTGAAGCCGGCCTCACTCGAGGCGGTTGGCGGCACGCCGGCGGAGTTGGCGGCCCGCCGCAAGACAGCCGCGAAACTGCCCGGCTTTGGGCAGGCCCAGGCGGCTTTTGCTGCCGCCACGGCGAAAGCCGCGACGGGCCTGCTCTTCGATCTTTCTCCGCAGGCATTGAGCGTGCGCTGGAGGATCGACAACGCCTGGCAGGATGGCGACCCGCTCGAGCGGGATGACCTGACAAGCCTGGTTGCCGCGATCAAGTCGCTCTCCGCCGTCAAGCCGACCGCCACGAAGGGAACGCAGGAGGGTGAACTGATCGTCGGGGCCGAAGCCGCTCGACGGCCGTGCCGCGTGACCGTGAGGGCGGGGGGCTCGGGCGAGCAAGTGCTCTGCCTGCTCGGTGCCCCACTGCCGGAGCAGCCGCGGCGTGGACTCGGCGACGCGCTCGGCGGCCTGTTGGGGAGGTTATTGCGCCGAGGGACCAAGTCGGCTGCCCCCGCGGCCGCCACCGTCGCGACGCTTCCGAAGGTGTCGTTCGATGTGGCTCGCGGCGGCGACCCGGCGCGGCTCGAGCAGGCGACCGGCGCAGAGGCCTACCCTCAGGCCTGCGAGCTGATCGCGGCCGCCGTGAAGGATCGTGCGAGCGACCTCGTCATCGATTTCGCGAAACAGTCCGCGGCGGTGCATCGGCAGATCGACGGAGTGATCGGGCCGGCGGAGACGCTCGACCGCGCCGTCGGCGACGCCGTGCTCGCCGTCTTCAAGACCGTCGCCGGCCTCGACCCGAAGGAACGACGCGGGCGGCAGTCTGGTCAGTTCGTGACGGTGATCGAGGGAAAGCCCTGGCCCTGCCGGATCGTGTCGCAGGGAGTGCCGACGGGCGAGCGGGTGCAGATCGCCCTCGAGTATGGCCGACCAAAGTTCAAGTCGATCGCCGATACCGGCATGCCGCCGCCGCTGGTCGATCGCGTGCGGCACCTGCTCGCGCTCGAGAAGGGACTCCTCGTGGTCGCGACACCGAAGCGGGGCGGCCTGTCGACGCTTTTCGACATGATCCTCACGGCGGCCGATCGGCTCGTCCGAGACTTCGTCGCCATCGAGGATGCCACCAGCCCGGGCACAGAAATCCAGAACGTGAAGGTTGTCCGCTGGGATGCCGCGAAGAAACAGTCTCCGGCCGGCGCGGTCGAGGAGGCTCGCCGCGGCTATCCGGGGGCGCTCGCCTGCTGCGATGTCAGGGACGCCGAACTTGCCGCGAAGCTCGTCGCCGCGGCGGAGGAGGGGCTGCTCGTCGTGATCGGCATTCGCGGAGAGGATGCGGTCGATGGGCTCACGAACCTGATGAAGCTCGGCATCGCGCCAGAGACCCTCGCACAGGTGCTGCTCGGCGCGGTGGGCGGCCGGCTCGTGCGCAAGCTCTGCCCCAAGTGCAAGGAGGAATACCTTCCGCCCCCGGAATTGCTCGCGAAGTTAAAGATCGATCCCGCGGAGCGATCGACTCTTTCCCGCGCGGCCGAAAAAGGCTGCGATGTCTGCACCGGCACCGGCTACGTCGGCCGCACCGGAATCTTCGAGGTCGCGTCCGGGCCGACGCTCAACCGCTACCTGGCGAAGAAGGCCGACGGCAAGGTGCTGCGACAGGCCGCGATGAAGGACGGTATGCGGCCGATGCAGCAGGAAGGCATCGCGCGAGTTGCCGAGGGCGTGACGTCGCTCGAGGAGATCCAGCGGGCGTTCAAAAAAGCCTGAGGATGCCATGCAGCTCGGGAGTGCGACCGACGATGTGGCCGGCTACCTGCCGGTGAGCCGCCTCGCAGTGGCGGCGGCCGCGCTCGGCGGCATTTCGGCCTTAGCGCTCGCGAGCCCGGTCTTCTGGGTGTTGCCGCTCGTCGCGATGGGGATCGCGGTCGCCGCGCTTCGCGATGTCCGCCGGCCGGGGGCGCCGAAGGCAGGGCGGCTGGCGGCGATCGCGGGTCTCGCGCTCGCCGTGGGATTCGGGGCACAGGCCGTGGCCGCGAAGGCCACCGCGCGATCGATCACGGCCGCGCGGGCCGGCTCGGCCGCGCGGCTGTGGCTCGACATGATCCATGAGCAACGCCTCAACGACGCGCGGAGCATGTGCGGATTCGAGGCGGCCGGCGCCGTCGATGCGGTGGCCGCCTGCGGGGCAACCGGCCGGGCCAAGGTGATGGACACAGCTGCGGGCGAGAGTGCAGGGACCTGGCTCGTGCGGGCCGATGTCGGCAGCTGCTTTATCGAGATCACGCTCGAGCCCATGCCGGCGGCCTGGCAGGGCCGTCAGGGAGAGCGTTGGACGGTGACAAAGGCCGAGGTCATCAGGCCGTCTGCGAACTGAAGGCCCGCACGCCGTCGATCGTGTCGGCTCCCCCCGCGAGCATCACGAGCCGGTCGAAGCCGAGCGCCGCCCCGACACCGGCGGGCATATCCGGGCCATGCGCCTCGACGAGCCGCCCGGGTACCGGCAGGACAGGGCGGCCGGCGGCCGCGCGGATGCGGTTGGCTGCCGAGATCCGCTCGAGCAGAGCGTCGCGGCCCGTCTCCTCCTCCCAGCCGTTGGCGAGCTCGACGCCTTCGACGAAGAGCTCAAATCGGCGTGCGACCGGCGGATCGTCGCCCACGATTCGCGCGAAGGCCGCCTGCGACGACGGCCACTCCTCGAGCATCGTCGGCCGGCCGCGACCAAGCCGCGGCGTCACCGTCTCCGACAGGATCGCCTCGAACCAGTCGTCGGGCGTGTCGGCATGGTGCTCCGGCAATTGCACACTGACCCGTGCGCCGGCGGACCGCCATTCCGCGAGCGAGGCGGAGAAGGGGTCGATGCCGGCGTGCGCGAGAAACGCATCGCGGCAGGTCGTCCGCTCGATGCCAGTCGTGCCGAGGGCCGCTTCGCAGAGCCGCGCGAGGAATGAAGCGGTGCCGTCGAGCGTGGCGCCCGGCGCATACCACTCGAGCAGCACGAACTCGACGTCGTGCCTCGCGCCGCGCTCGCCAGAGCGAAACGAGCGGGCGAACTGGTAGATCGGTCCGGAGCCGTCCGCAAGCAGCCGCTTCATCAGGGCCTCGGGGCTTGCCTGCAGGAAATGCGGCGGCCGCCCGTCGCCATCGAGGTGCACGGCGATCGGGTCGATGTGGGCCTCGGGCAGCACCTCGCTCGACAACACGGGCGTGTCGACCTCGAGAAAGCCGAGCCCATCGAAGAACCCGCGCAGCCGCGAGCGGACACTCGCGCGAAGCTCGAGGATCGGTCGGGTGGGCATCGGCGACCAAACGCGTTGACAGGGCCGTTACACGCCGGCGGCTGCCGGCTTCTTCGTCGCCAGTTTCTCCGCCGTCTCGCGGTAGACAAGCACCGGGCATGGCGCCCGCCGTACGATCGCCTCGGCAACGCTGCCCATGAGCAGCCGCGTGACGCCGGTGCGGCCGTGCGTGCCGAGCACGATCATCTCCGCCCCCTCTTCGGCGGCGATGCGGACGATCTCCCCGGCGGGATCGCCCATCGTGAGCCGGTGGGCGAACGGGAGCTTCGAGTCGGCGGGCTTCACGTCCTCGAGCATCTTGAGGATTCGCTCCGAACTGGGCTCGGGCAGTCCGTAATAGAGTTCGCCACCGCCGTAGGCCAGCGGTGGCTCCTCGACGTGCACGATCAAAAGCCGGGCGCCAGCCTGCTTCGCCAGCGCCTCGGCATGGGGCAGCGCGGCATCGCTCGCGAGCGAAAAATCGGTCGGGAACAGGATCGTTTTCTGTGCCATGGTGAGCCTCCTCTTCTGGTAAGTGGCGTCCCAGCCAGATGCGAACCTTCCGAATCATACGACCCGACAAGCGAACGATGAATCAGTGAAGACGAGCCGGGGGGTAGGCGAGGTCGAGACGAGTTGACGTATCCTCGTCTCCGAAGTCGAGGCCTCGCCTATCCCCCGGCGGACCTCGCCGGCTCAATGCAGCCGCATGCCAGGCAGCGCGCCTGAATCCGGGGAAAGCAAGTAGACACCTTGGGCGCCTGCCCCGCTGGCCGCCACCACCATGCCCTCGCTCAGGCCGAACTTCATCTGCCGGGGCGCGAGGTTTGCCACCACGACCACGAGCCGGCCCACGAGCGCTTCGGGCGCGTGGAATCCCTTGATGCCGGCGAAGACGGTCCGCGTCGCGTCGCCGCCGAGGCTCACGGTGAGCTTGAGCAGCTTCTTCGCCTCGGGCACCTCCTCGGCCGTGAGGATCCGCGCCACGCGGAGGTCGATCTTCGCGAAGTCATCGATCGTGCAGGTGGGGGCGAGCGGTTCGGCGGCGAGGGGCTCGGCGCTGTCGGCGGTGGTCGGTGCGGGCTGGGATTCCATCGGCGGGGCTCCTGGCGGGGCGGATTGCTGGGCAGACTGAGGATTTTGTGCACGAGCTTCGGCGAGCGATTGGGCGAGCAGCGCCTCGATCTGCGCGGCCTCGACGCGGCGCATGAGCGGGGTGAATGCGCCGACCGGCAGGCCGGCGAGCGGCCGCTGAGACTCCTCCCACGATTGGATCGGCCCGCCGACGAGATCGCCCGCCTGCGCGGCGAGCTTCGGCAGCACCGGCGCGAGGTAGACGGCCAATTGCCGGAAGAGGTTGAGCGCCACCGTCGCCACGTCCTGAAGTTTCGCGGCGGCGTCGGGACCGGCCTTCGCGAGCTTCCAGGGCTGCTCGGTATCGACGTAGAGATTGGCCCGGTCGGCCGCGAGCATGATCGCCCGCATTGCGCTCGCCGTATCGCAGGCCTCGTAGGCGGCCGCGATCTCGGCGCCGTCGGCCGCGGCCTGCGCGAAGAGCCCGCCATCTTCGGGATATCGGGGGGAGAGGCCCGTCTGCTCGAGCCATCGCGCGGTGCGGCTGGCGAGGTTCACCACCTTGCCGACGAGATCCGCGTTCACCTTCGCCGCGAACTCCTCGAGATTGAGGTCGATGTCGTCGATGCCGCCGGCGAGCTTCGACGCATAGAAGTAGCGAAGCATGCCGGGATCGAGTTGGTCGAGGTAGGTCCGCGCGAGCAGGAACGTGCCGCGGCTCTTCGACATCTTCTGCCCGTTGACCGTCAGGAAGCCGTGGATGCGGACCTTCGTCGGCAGCGAGAGTTCCGCCGCCTCGAGCATCGCGGGCCAGAAGAGCGTGTGGAAGTAGGTGATGTCTTTGCCGATGAAGTGGTGGATCTCGGCGGGGGGCTCGTTGGCACCGCCGCGCCGCCACCAGGCTTCGAACGGCTCCCCCTGCCGTGCGCACCATTCGCTCGTGGCCGCGAGGTAGCCGATCGGCGCATCGAACCAGACATACCAATAGTGGCCCGGCGCGTCGGGGATCTCGAAGCCGAAGTAGGGGGCGGGGCGGGAGATGTCCCAGTCGCGGAGCGGATCACCGAGGAAGTGCCCCGCGAGGTAGTTGGCGACCCGCGGATCGAGGGCGCCCGAAGAACGCGTCCAGCGGTCGAGGAAGGGATGCATCGCCTCGAGCGTCACGAAGAGGTGCTCGGCCGACCGCTCCTCGGGCCGCGCGCCGGAGAGCGTGCTGCGCGGGTCGATGAGATCGGCGGGCCCGTAGGTGGCGCCGCACTGCTCGCAGGAGTCGCCGTATTGGTCGGCGGCCTTGCACTTCGGGCAGCCGCCGCGGACGAACCGATCGGCGAGGAAGATGCCCGCGACGGGGTCGTAGAGCTGCTTCACGTCGCGCGAGGTGACGAGGCCGCGCTGGCGGAGCGCCTGCCAGACCTCGCCGCAGAGCCGCCGGTTGGCGTCGCTGTCGGTGCTACCGTAGTGGTCGAACTCGATCTGGAAGCCGCCGAAGTCGGCGAGGTGGGCCTCGCGCATCGCGGCGATCAGTTCCTGTTCGCTGCGGCCCTCGGCCTTCGCGCGGATCATGATCGCCGTGCCGTGGGTGTCGTCGGCGCAGAGGTAGACGGCCCGATGGCCGCGGAGTTTCTGAAACCGCACGAAGATGTCGGTCTGGATGTACTCGACCAGATGCCCCAGATGGATGTGCCCGTTGGCGTAGGGCAGGGCCGAGGTGACGAGAATCCGGCGGTGGGCGGGGGCGGGCATGGAGTTCCGTGGGCTGCGAGGAAAGCGGATTGTAAGAATCTCTGTGGAAACGGGGAAACAGCGCAGGCCCGGGGCGAATGGGAAAGGCCTTGCGACGCGCACGTGGAGCGAAAGTGGTCTTGTGGCAGGTGGGGGGTACCGGCAGTATCCCGCCCCCTTCGGCACCGCCCGCGAAGGAACCCCAGCATGGAGCCGCGGATGACCCTGTTTCAGCAAGCCAATTTCGTCCGTCCGTCGGTCGTCCGCGCCGCCGGCATCGCGATTCTGCTGGCCGCCGTGGCGGTCGTCGCGAGCACCGCAATTGCCCGCGCCAATCCGGTGCAGGCCGCCGCCGCAGGCGACATCGTGCTGCTCGATTTTTCCGCCGCGTGGTGCGGGCCGTGCCGCTCGATGGCGCCGCTCGTCGCGGAGGTGGAGTCGGCCGGCTGGGCCGTGCGGCACATCGACGTCGACCGCGAAGGGGATCTCGTCCGGCGCTTCGGCATCACCGGTGTTCCCTGCTACATACTGCTCGTGAAGGGGCAGGAGGTGGGCCGCATCAACGGCGCCACGACCCACGAGGAGATGGAAAACCTGCTCGCCAAGAGCCGCGATGCGCTGGGAATGCCCGGCGCGAAGCCCGCCGCCCCCGTCGCCGCGACGGCGCCAGAGCCGCGGATCCCAGGCATCCCGCTCCCGGCCACGGCCTCGAGCGCTCCGCTTTCCACCGAACCGGCCGCCCCGGCGACCGCCGCCGTCGCCGCGACCGTGCAAGGGCTGCCGCCCGTCGCCGCGGCCCGCGACGATCGTGAATCCGTGGAACGGCTGCCAGGATCGGCCCGCCCTCGCGACGACCGCGCCGCACCGGCCGCCGACATTCCACCGCCGCTCTCCGCCGCGGATCGCGCGGTCCTCGAGCAGAAACTCTTGAGCGCCACCGCTCGTCTGCGGGTGGGCGATCCCGACGGCGCCTCGTGGGGCACCGGAACGGTGGTCGATTGCCGACAGGGGGAGGCGCTCATCCTCACCTGCGGCCACATCTTCCGCGACTCCGACGGCAAGGGCATGATCGAGGTCGATCTCTTCGGCCCAGGTGCACCGCGCGGGCTCGCCGGACAGCTGATTTCGTGGGATCTCAAACGCGATCTCGCGCTCGTGAGCATCTTTACCGACGTGCCGGTCGAGCCGGCCCGTGTGGGCGGCACGCAGCGCACGACCGCCGCGGGCGAGCCCGTCGTGACGGTGGGCTGCAACGGTGGCCAGGATCCGACGATCCACCACAGCCGCGTCACCGCCGTCGACAAGTATCTCGGTCCCGCCAACGTGCAGGTCGCCGGCCAGCCCGTGCAGGGCCGCAGCGGCGGCGGCCTTTTCGGCATCGATGGCACGCTCTTGGGCGTCTGCAACGCCGCCGACCCGACCGACAACGAGGGCCTCTTCGCCGCGCTGCCGGCGATTCACGAACAGCTCGACGAGGCGGGACTGGCCTTCGTCTACCGGAGCGTCTACCCGAGCGGTGCCATGGCCGATGCGACCGCCGCCGCGGTGCCGACCATGCCGGCCGAGATGCCGCCGGTCTCGTTCGATCGCCGCGATCGCGACGACGCCCTGCCCACCGCCTCGCCTGGCCCGGGTGCCGCCGCGCAGGCGGCGGCACCCGCGCCGATTTCGCTCCCATCGGCCGCTCCCGTTCGCGCGGCTCCCGCGGCGCTCTCATCAGGCGAGCAGGCGCTGCTCGATCACGTGCGGAAGCACGAGGGCAGGGCCGAGGTGATCTGTATCGTGCGGCCGCATGACGCGCCGCAGAACGCCAGCGAAGTCTTCGTGCTGCAGGGCGCGAGCCGGGATTTCGCCGACCATCTCTCGAAGACCCATGCCGGCCACGCGCACGGCCAGAAGCCCGCCGCCGGCAAGGCGGCCCTCGCCGCCCTGCCCGCCGGCGAGACGGCGCGGTAGCATCGGCCGCATGCTGCAATACCTCGTCCGCCACGGCGAAAGTGTCTCGAACGTCGAGGAGCGGGTGCAGGGGCAGGCCGACGTCGAGCTCTCGGCGCTCGGGCGACGCCAGGCTGAGTCCGTCGCCACCTGGAGCCGCGCGATGCTGGCCGCATCGACTGCGCCGCAGGCGACCTGGGAAATCTGGTCGAGCCCGCTCAAGCGAGCCCGCCACACCGCCGAGGCGATCGCCGCGGTCCTTGGGCTTCCCGTCCACATCGACGAGGGACTTCGCGAACTACACGCCGGCATTTTCCAAGGCCACCTTTGGGCCGACCTCGAGTCGCGGTTTCCCGAGGAGGTAGCGCGGTGGCGGAGTGGCGATGTCGACTATCAGATTCCCGGCGGCGAATCGCGGGCTGAACTCGCCTCCCGCGGCCACGGGGTGCTCGAGGCCCTCGGCCGCCGCGATGTCGCCGGCATGATCGTCGTCGCCCACGGCGGCGTGCTCACCGCGGCGCTCGGCAGCATGATCGGCCGCGACCATCCGCTGCTCGCGGCCGCCGCCCAACGGCCGTTCACGAAACTGCCAGCCTTGGCCAACGCCTCGCTCACGCTTCTCGAATGGCCCGGCCCGCGGCTCGTCTCGTTCAACGAGACCGGGCATCTGGAGTAGGACAGGCTTCAGCCTGTCGCTTGGAGACCGGTGGTTCCGCTTGTGAATCAAGCGGACTACATGGCAGGCTGAAGCCTACCCTACTTTGGCTTTTGCAGGCTGAAGCCTACCCTACGGCGCATCGGTGACGTTGATCGTCACCGGCACGGCGTTGACGCTGTTGGTGGCGCCGGGGCCGGCACGGCCGGTGGCGCGGATCGTGACACTGCCGCGGCCGAGGAGTTCGGCAGGCACCTCGATCGTGGCCTCGGGTTTGGCCTCGCGGCCGAGCACGCGGCCCATCGCGAAGATCACGACACCCTCGAGCCCATCTCCTTTGACGCTCACACGGACCGTGCCGCCCGGCTTCACCCGCGGCGGCTCGGCCTCGAGCGAGAGCGACCGGCCTTTGTTGCGAAACGACACCGGCATGATCCAGCGGCCCTGCGTCTCGACCGGTGAAGAATCGATCGCCACGACGCGCAGCTCGTGGTGGCCGTCGGCGAGGGTCGTGGTGTCGAGCGTGAACCGCTCGCCCGGCCCGCACTGCGCGGATCGCACTCCGTCGACGAAGAGCTCGAAGCGGTCGACCGTGGTTCCCTTGGCGCCGGGCACGGTGCCGCGCGGCTCGAGTTCAACCGCTCCCGCCAGCGTGTCACCGGGCTGGATCGCCATCGCGTCCGGGGCGATCACCGCCTCCACGATCGGAATCGCGGCCCAGGGGCGGCAGAGCGGGTCGCCCACGACAAGCAACTGGTAGGGGGATCGCACCGACTGATAGAAGGCCTCGGCGAGGTTTGCGCCGCGGGCGTAGTGCACCTGGATGGCGGCATGCGGAAACTTCGCCTGGAGCGCGTAGGGCTCGATGACGGTGCCGCTGGAGCCGGCGGCACCCGCCCGCAGGAAAGCGGAGAGCGGCGTCTGGCCCGCGGAAGGAGTGAAGATGCCACCGAAGCTCGTGAGATTTTCGCAGATCGCCCCCGGCACGACCGTGCTGCCGCTACCGGGAAAGTCGAAGTCGGCGCTGCCGGTCATCAGTCCCGCCACGTCACGTTTCCCGATCGGCAGTTTGCCGGTGACGATCTCACTCTTCACGCCGAGCTTTCCGAGTGCACTGACGGTGGCGGCGAAGACGCTGCTGCGGGTGGTCGTCCGCACGTCGGAATTGGTCACGAAATAAATCGTGCCCGGCGGCTTCGTGCCGTCGGCGGCGGCAGCCGCGGTCAGATAGCGGACGATCTCGGGCACCGTGTTGCCGCGGCCCGATGTCACGCCCAGCATGGTCGCGAGCAGATACCGCGAGCCGCCCGCCTCCACGAGTTCGCCCAGCGGCCCCCAGCCATACCAGCTGCGGAAGCCAACCGTCGCGGTGGGCACGCCCGCTGCATCGAGCGGCCGCCAATAGAGATTGCTCGCGGGGTCGAGGTAGGCGGGGCTGCCCTGCTGCACCGTGGCGAAGAGCGTGGTCATGCCGGTGAGCGAGCCCGAGGGAAACTTGTCCTTGCCCGCCAGCTCGGGCGGCAGCTCGGCCGTGAAGTCGACCCGCCAGGGGAAGTCGGTGGAATAGACGACGTGGTCGATCTGCGGCGCGAGCCGGCGGGAATCGATCGCCTGCAGGATGGGCCGCAGCAGCTCGTCGCGGAAGGTTGCGATCGGCACCCCCTCGACGCTTCCCTGCCAGGGCAGCATCAGCACGTTGATCGGAGGGATGCCGCGGAGCGCCGCGAAGGCGTTGGCGACGGCGAGGCTGTCGGCGCTCGACGAATTGACGACAAGGAACACGTTCTCCGGCCCGCCGCCGCCGCTGGCCATGCCGCCTGCGAGCGCCGCGAGCAAGCCTGCCCAGAGCTTCACCCAGAGCGTCAGGCAGCGGCGGAATGGTCGCGGATGTGGCAAGGCTCCCTCCTGCGGGTTCATGGCCCCGAAGAACGACATCCCCCTTTTTACCATGAAGCCGGTAGACTTTTTTCATGGCTTCCCTGCCTTGCGATCCATCGCCGCTCACCGGTTCTTCCGCGCGATGCCGGCGGTTTCTCGTCGCGGCAATGGCCGTCTTGACGGTCGCGGCGGTTTCGCGGGCACGTGCCGACGAGCCACCGGCATTCTCCGGAGACCGCGCGATGGCGCACCTCGAGGCGATCGCCGCCATCGGGCCGCGGCCGAGCGGGTCGCCCGGCATGGAGAAGCAACGGGATTTGATCGTGAAGTACTTCCGGGCCGTCGGCGGCCGGGTGCGATCGCAGGCCTTCCAGATTCGCGACCGGCGGACGGGGGAGCCGGTGCGGATGGAGAACATCATCGTGGAGTGGCATCCCGACCGCGCCGACCGCATCCTCCTCGGAGCCCACTACGACACGCGGCCGTTTCCCGATCGCGACCCGGTCGAGCCCCGCGGGGTGTTCGTCGGCGCCAACGACGGCGCCAGCGGCGTGGCCGTGCTCATGGAGCTCGCCGGTGCGATGCCGTCGCTCCGCGGACCCGTGGGCGTCGACTTCGTCCTCTTCGACGCCGAGGAATACGTCGTCGCGCAGCGCGATCCCTACTGCCTCGGTTCGAATTTCTTCGCGCGGGAGTATGCAGCAACGCAGCAGAAGGGAGACGCACCCTTTCGCTACCGCGCCGGCGTGATCCTCGACATGGTGGCCGACAAGAACCTCGAGATCTGGCAGGAGCAGCACAGCGCCTCCTGGCCCGACACACGGCCGGTCGTCGATGCGATCTGGGAGGTCGCCGCACGGATGGGCGTGCGGCAGTTCGTGCCACGTCCGAAGTATGCGGTCGAGGACGACCATGTGCCGCTGCGGATGGTCGGCCGCATCCCCACCTGCGACGTCATCGACTTCGACTACCCGCAGTGGCACACCACGCAAGACACGGCCGAGAACTGCTCGGCCGAATCGCTCGACGCCGTCGGCCGCGTGATGCTCGCCTGGCTGCGCGAGCAGAAGTGAGCCGCGGCGGCGCCATGGAACGACCCGCCCATCCCCTCGTGGTGCCGGACATCGGCGCGGCGGGCGCCGCGGTCGTCGTATCGCTCTGGCTCGTGCCCGAGGGGGCGGCCGTGACGGAGGGCGACCGCGTGGCGGAACTCGCCTGGGGCGGTGCGACGCTGGATCTCGAGGCACCCGTCACCGGCAGGCTCGTGCGGCAGTTGGTCGACGAGGATGCGCGCGTGGCCGCGGGGATGACGATCGCGGAATTCATGCCGCTGGAGGCCACGCCTGAGGATCCCCGATGATCAGTCGCACAAGCACGCTCGCCTTGGCCGGCGCGATCGCGATGTTTCTCGTGCAGCCGCCGGCCGATCTCTGGATGCTCGCGTGGCTGGCGCCGCTGCCCTGGCTTTTGATCGTGCAGCAGGAATCGCTCGACGGGCGGAGGCCGTGGGCTGCACTCTGGGCGGCCGGCTTCCTGCACTGGCTCCTGGCGATCCACTGGCTGCGGCTGCCGCATCCGGCCACGTCGATCGGCTGGGTCGCGCTCTCCGCGTATATCGCCGCCTACGTGCCGCTCTTCATCTGGACGGCTCGGTGGCTCGTGCACCGCCGCGGCTGGCCGCTCGAGGCGGCGGCGCCGATCGCGTGGATGGGCTGCGAGCAATTGCGCGGCTGGGTGCTCGGCGGCTTCACGTTCGCGGCGCTTGGCCACACGCAGTGGCGCTGGACGACGCTCCTGCAGACGGCCGACCTCTGTGGCGCCGTCGGGGTCGGCGGCATCGTGATGGCCGTGGCTGCCGGTCTCGCCATGGTTCTGGCGCGGCCGCGCTCGCGGCGGGCGGCCATCGGGGCCGCCGTGGTGGTGGGCCTGCCGGCGCTTGCGCTTGCCTACGGCGGCTGGCGGCTCGCCGAGGAGCCGCGATCGACTCGCCGGCCGCTCGACATCCTGCTGGTGCAGGGCTCGATCGACACCGAACTCAAGCACGATCCGGCCGCGGCCGAGGAGGTGGCCAGGCATTACGACGCACTCACCGTGCAGGCGCTTGCGGCGCCCGGTCCGCGGCCCGACCTCATCGTCTGGCCCGAGACGATGTGGCGGTGGGGCCTGCTCGAGATCGATCCCGCCGAGACGCTGCCGGAAAGCGTGGTGGCCGAGGCGATGGGGAGCGGACAGGAAGAGGCAAGCGACGACCGGCAGGCCCGCGCCCGCCGCGCGCTCGAGCAAGAGCGGCTCGCGGCTGTCGGCGCCTTTGCGAGGCGCTATGATACCCGCTGGCTCGTGGGCCTCGACCGTCAGGTGATCACGCCGCGGGCGGCCGGTGGCGCGGAGCACTACAACTCGGCCCTCTTCCTCACTGCCGACGGGGATGTGATCGGCCGCTATGACAAGATGTATCCCGTCATGTTCGGCGAGTATGTGCCCTTCGCCAATCGCTTCCCCTGGCTCTACCGGCTCACGCCGTTGCCTGCGGGCCTCACCGCAGGCCGCGAGTGCCTGGCGGTGACGATCGGAGGCCTGCGCGTGGCCCCCACGATCTGCTACGAGACCGCGCTGCCCGAGGCGGTGCGGTCGATCGTGCTCGACCTCGAAGCCGCCGGCGGCCGGCCGGACGTGCTCGTGAACCTCACCAACGACGGCTGGTTCTGGGGGTCGAGCGAGCTCGACATGCATCTCGCGGCGGGCATTTTTCGCGCCGTCGAGGTCCGCATGCCGCTGGTGATCGCGGCCAACACCGGCTTTTCCGCCTGGATCGACGGTTCCGGGCGGCTGCTCGCCCGCGGTCCCCGCCGCGACACCGGCACGATCCGGGCCCGCGTCATCCCCGACGGCCGCCGCAGCCCGTGGCTGGCGTGGGGGTCTGTGCCGACGAGGTTATGTGTGGCGGTTGTGGCGGCCGCCGCGCTCGAGGCGGCGGGGAAGCGGAAGGCCCGGAAGACCCGATCTGGAGATGCGTTGACCGCCCTGCCGATGCAGAGATAGTCTGCGGGAAAGAGGAACGACATGAACATCATCGGCAAAATCTTCGTGTTCGCGGTGTTCGTCATGAGCCTCGTGTTCATGAGCTTCGCCGTCGCCGTCTACTCGACCCACACGAATTGGAAGGAAGAGATCGAGCGGCCCGCCGACGAGGTGCAGGCCGGCAAGCCGCTCGGTTACAAGGCGCAGCTCACTGACGCGAAGAAGGAACGCGAGTTGCTCACGCAGCAGATCAACGATCTCACGCAGCGCGTGGCCGAGAAGGAGGCCGCCCGAGACCAGGTGGTGGCCAAGCTCCAGACGGCTCTCGAGCAGAAAGACAAGGAGTTGCAGGGCCTCCGCGGCGAGAAGGAGAAGCGCGAGGATGAACGCGAGCAGGCGCAGGCTGAACTCACTGCCACCCGCACCGAGCTCGAGAAGGTTACGAAGACCGTCGACGACCTGCGGGCGCAGGTCCGCGGCATGCAGGCGAAGGTCGACGAGCAGGTCGACCGCACGGCGAAGCTCGCCGGCGACCTGCACGAGAAGGAATCGTTCCTCGAGATCGCCGTCGAGCGCAAGAAGCAGCTCGAGAAGCAGGTCGCCAATGCCCGCGACCTGCTCAAGCAGCACGGCCTGGCGATCGACAGCCTGCCGAGGGACCACGTGCCGGCGATCGATGGTGTCGTCACCGCGGTGGCCGAAGACGCGGTCGAGGTCACGCTCGGCGGCGACGACGGCGTGCAGACAGGCCACTTCCTCGAGGTCTGGCGCGACGACGAATATCTCGGCCGCGTGCAGGTGATTAGCGTGAAGCCTGACCGGTGCGTGGGCCGCGTGGTTCCCGAGTTCCGGCGGGGCATCATTCAGCCCGGCGACCGCGTCGCCACGCGGCTGAAAGCCTGACCGGCCCTCCTTCTCTTCGCAGCGACCGCCGCACGAGCAACACGAGCAACACGAGCATGGCAGACGACCAGCAGACACCGCCGCCAGTGAACGTCTACACGGCGATGCTCGTACTTTCGTTCATCGCCATCGCGGTCGGCTGCGTGATGCTCGCGCTCGCCCTCGGGGAATATGGCTTCGAGATCCAGCCTCCCCCGGGCTCGAGGCCGTCCTGACCGGCTGAGGCACGACGATGTTCGGCTGGCTGCGGGAGCGACGGCGGCGGGCGATCCGTGACCGCCCGTTTCCCCCGGCATGGCACGAGATCCTCGCCCGCAACGTGCGGCAGTCAGCCTGGGTCGACGACGACGACCGCGAGAGGCTGCGGGAATGGATCGCCGTCTTCCTCGCCGAGAAGCGGTTCGAGGGCTGCAACGGGCTCGAGATCACGGACGAAATCCGCATCTCGATCGCAGGCCAGGCTGGCATCGTGGCGCTCGGCCTGCCGGGTGAGTTCTTCGACCGCCTGCAATCGGTGCTCGTCTACCCGGGCGACTATCTCGCCAAGAAGTCGGCGCCGCTCGACGGGGGCGGCGAACTCGAATGGCAGGAACCGCGGCTCGGCGAGACCTGGACGGGCGGCAGCATGGTGCTCTCCTGGCCGCGGGTGCGGGAAGGCGGCCGCCTTCTCGACGGGCCACGGTCGGTCGTCATCCACGAGTGTGCCCACGCGGTCGACATGCTCGACGGTGAGGCCGACGGCATTCCGCCACTCGTCTCCGGCCGTGATCGCCAGCGCTGGCTCGCCGCCTTCGACGACTGCCGCGCGCGGTTCGAAGACGCGCTCGACGAGGGGCGGAGCGTGGCCTTCGACGACTATGCGGCCGAGAGCCCGGCCGAGTTTTTTGCCGTGGCGACGGAGTGTTTCTTCCAGGATCCGCACCGGCTCTTCCGGTACGACAAGACGCTCTACGGCCTCTTGCAGGAAGTCTGGCGGCAGGACCCGAAGGCCCGCGTGCCCCCGCAACGCGGCCGGTAGGGTAGGCTTCAGCCTGCCATCTGCACGCCGGAGGCATGCGCCACAATCGGCAGGCTGGAAGCCTGCCCCACCGATGGCAGGCTGAAGCCTACCCTACGGTTTCGGCGGAGGGCCGAGCGGCTTGAGCGACACGATCGCCCCGCTCGGCGAGGCGAGGATCAGGCTGTCGGTCGCCTGGTTCACGACCGGCAGCTTGAAGTCGCCGAGGCAGAACCGCTCGCGGCGTTCGCCGGTGGCGGCGTCGATGCCGGTGAGACGGCCCACGCGGTCGATGATCCACACGCGCGTGCCGCTCGCAGCGACGATGCGGCCGGGAAACCATGTGCTCCAGATATGTTCGCCCGTCGTGGCCGAATAGCAGGCCAGGCCGTCCTCTCCGAGTGACACCACGACGCGGTCGCCCGACACGAAGAGATCGGCCTCGGGAGCCGCCTCGAGCAGCACCCGCCAGGTGAGCCGCAGGCCGCCGCCCTGAATGTCGAGCGTATCGATCCGCACAAGGTCGCCCTCAGCCGTGGCGGCGAAGATCGCGCCATTGTTCACGACCGGCCGGCCCGCCGGCGGACGATCGAGATAAAATTCATTCCGCTGCCAGCCATCGGCACTCGGCTCGATCGCCACGATCGTGCCGTCGGTGGTGCACCAGAGCACGCCGCCGTTGAAGGCCTGCGGCTGGCTGTGGATGGCGCCCGCGGTGTCGAGCGAGATCGGTTCGAGGCTTTCCTGCGAGGCTTTGTCGGCATTCTTCTGCTGCGCCTTCTTCTTCGCGGCGCGGGCCTTCTTCTTGTCTTTCGCATCGGCCTTGGTGGGCAACTCGGCCTTGGGGCCGGGGCGATAGGGGTTGGTCGGTAGCCGCATCAGACCGCTCGGTCCGACGGGCTGGTAGATCCAACTGCCCGACACGGCCGGGCCGTTTTCCGTGAGCACGCCGAACCGTTCCTGCCAGCGAAGCTGCCCGGTGCCACGCTCGATGCCGAAGAGTTGCTTGTCGTGCGCGACCGCGACGAGGTCGGTGCCGATGCCCACCGGGCTCACCGGCCCGCCGTCACCGCCGGCGAGAAACGTCCAGAGCAGCGTGCCGATCCCGGGGCTGCCCGGCCCACCATCCGTCGCCTGGATCGCGTGGACATTGCCATCGCCGGTCTGCGCGACGACGAGCCCGTTGCCGATCGACACCCGTTCAAGCTGCGAGGTCGAAGCGTCGAACGGCAGTTGCAGGAGCCATTCCCGCACGAGCCCGGCCCGTTCAGCCGCAAACTCGTCGGCGGCGGTGCCGCAGAGGCAGTCGGCGTGGCCGCCGCGGGCCGCGACGACGGCGACGGCCATGCCGAGAAACAGGTTTCGGAGCGTGTGCATGGCGTGTCCTCCTGCTCGGGGGTCTTTGTCCCAACGATAGTTCACGAATCCGGACACGCAAAAATGATACGATTCGGCGGTGAAAGAACGCCTCGAGGGTTTGTCGGTCGATGCAGCAGGAATCGAAGTCGTCGCGTGCAGCGGATCCGGCCGCCCTCGTGCTTGGCTACCTGAATTTCTCGTCCGGGGCGTTTGACCCGGCCGCCTGGCGGGCGCTTTCCGATCTGTATGCGCCGTTCGAGCCGGCCACGCCGCAGGGGATCGTCGAGCGGGGCGACACGGTCGTGCGGGTTGGCGCGGTGCTGCGGGATCGGCTGGCGGCCCTCGAGGCGGCAGAACCGGCGTTTCGTGATGCGACCCAGGCCCGCGCCGTGCTCCAGATCGTGTTCGACCGACTGCTTCCGGCTTACCGCGGCTTCCATGCCGATCTGCTTGAGCACCAGCCGCCCGGTGCGATCGAGCGGCCTTTCTTCGTGATGGCGGCGGCGCAGGCGGTGCTCGCCACCGGCGGCCCGTGGGACGAGGCGGTCGATGGAGGCGAGCCATCCGCGGAGGTCGTCCGGCAGACGATCGCGCAGCTCAATGATTACGTGGGCTGGCGGCCTGTGGCCGTTCTCGAAAACGGCCGGCTCTCGGAACCCTATCCGCACGAGCGGGTGCGGGCGATCCCGCTCTACGTCGCCGGGGCAGGCACCGCGCACGGCCGCTACCGAGACCTCGTGGCTGGCGCGATCGACATCCTCGCCGCCGCGCCGCCGGCGCTTCTGCAGCAGGCCGACTTCGATCTCGCGCTGCTCGAGGAACTGGCGATCGATCCCCGTGCCTTCGACTTCCTGCACCCCGCGGCGAGCCGCCCCAACTATCTCTTCGGCCTCTGGGATCCTACGCGGATCGACGACCGCGGCTGCTACCGGCGGATGGTCGTCCAACAGGCCACGCTCGATGGCATCCTTTCCTGGCCCGAGGCCGCGACCGCCTCGCCGCTCGACCAGTCCGACGAGCGGCAGGCACAGCTGCGCGGCGAGTCATCGGCGGTGCTGGCCGGCGTGATGCTGATGGCATCGGGACTCTCCGGGCACGGCCCCGGCGCCCACCAGGCGGCGCTTCCGCTCTCCGAACTCTTGCCGCGGATCGCCGGCTACCGCGACGAGTTTTACCGCTGGCTGCTCGGCCGACTTCCCGAAGACCACCAGCGGCGTCTCGAGGCGGAGATGCAGCGGCTGCGGCAGCCATTCGGCGGCGTGCGGCGGCACATCAACGCGCTGCTCGCCGGCCGCCGCGCCCGGCAGGTGGAGAGCGTGGCGCTCGCGGCGGTGCTCGCGCGGCTCGGGCGTGCCGAGGGTGCGGAGCGAATGGCGGGCATGGTGCCGGCGGCATCGGCGCGCATGTTTGCGCGGATCACGAGCCGCGTGGTGGCGGCGCAGCAGAGCTTGCGGCACGGCGACCCGGCGACCGGGAAGGGTCGCGCGCTCGACCTGCTCGACGACGCCACCGACATGCTCTTCCGCGCGGTCGGCTGCGGTGCCGCGGTCGATCCCTGGAACATTCTTGGCCTTGGCGGCCAGTTTCCCCTCCACGAGCCGGGGGGCGAGAGCCTCACCGATCCGCGGGTCGATGATCTCGTGGCGGTGACGGAATCGATCCTCTCGGGCTACGCGGCGGTCTGGCAGGCGAGCAGCCTCGACGGGCCCGCGTCCGACGTGATCCGGTCTGCAACCTCGCTCGAGCGGCTTGCCACCTGGTGGGATCGCCACGCCACGACGACCGTGTCGGGAGTGCAGCACCTTTCGGGCCGCGAGCTGCTCGACTCCGCGCGGGAGGTGATCGGTGCACTCGAGCGGCGGCGGGAGATCGTCGAGACGACACCATCCCCCGCCTTCTGGAGGAAGGAGGTCTCCGCCTTCTCCTCCCCCGAGAGCCATGCGCAGGCGGCCGACGCGCTGTTGAGCGAGGGGGATCTCGACGGGGCGATGGGGCTGCTTGTCCATTGGGCGTCGCTGCTCGAGGGCGTGGCGATCGAGCGGTCTGGCGCCGACTGGCTCGCGGCCGCGGTCCGCTGGACGGCGCGAGCCGTCGCCGACCGGAGCCTGGAAGGACGCTCCCGGGTTCGCCGGTTTCTCGAACTCGTCGACGCCAACACGACCGCCGTGGCCGACTGCCTCGAGCGGGTGGCGAGCGAGCGCGAGGCGGGTGGTCGTCGCGGTGGATCGCGCGACGAACGCTTCGGCGACGAAGAGGAGCATGACGACGACCAGGCCAGCGGCGAGGAAAGCGTGGCCGCAGCCTACGAGTCGATGGTGTGGCGAGACTCGGCCGACGACGGCAACGAAGGGGGCATGCTCGATGTGGACATGCCGGGTGCCACGGGCTCCGGGAGCATCGTGGAGGTGGAGCGGGCCGCGGAGTTTCTCGCCGGCGTCTGCCGGCTGTTGCGGCATGCGGTGACGGCGATGTGCGCAAGCGACGTGGCCCACGGCACGAACCCGCCGCGGGCCGAGATCGATTCGGTCATCGGCTGGCGGCACACGCTGCGGCGGTTGCGCCGCTCGATGGTGAAGGCCGCGGGCATCATTGCGGCGGCTGATGCCGTGCCGCCGCCGGGAATGCCGCCGGCGGAATACGACCGCCTCCGCTGGCAGCGCGATGCGGCGTCGGAGCGGCTCATCGACGCCGCGGTGCAGGCGACCGAAACGCTCTGGATCCTTGCAGCGCGGATGCACGTCGGCCGTAGCGAGGCGGAGGCCAAGCGGCCGTCGGCGAAGGGGAGCGTGGGCCGGCTCTTCGCCGCGATCCTGGCAGGCCGGCCCGACGCCGCCCGCGCGGCGCTCGAGGCAGTGCGCAGCCGGCTCGTCGGCAAGCCGGTGCTCTACGTGCCGCTCTCGCGCGGCGGCAAGCCGATTCGCATCGTGCGGGCGCGGAGCCGCGAGCGGCTGCTCGAGCGGCTGGCCGCCTGTCTGCCACGGCTCGGGCTCGTGGCCGAGACATCTGCGATCGTCCATTTGGCCAAGTCGCTCGAGAGCAGGCGGCCGGCCGGCGCGGCGAGCGTCAGCGAATTCGACCGCGTGTTCGAGGCGGCCACTTCGTCGCTCGTCGAGCGGATCGTGGAGAGCGCGGAGGGGGCCGGTCCGGATGGCGCCCGCCCCGATCGCGCCTTAGTCACCCAGCGGATCCTCGACGGCCTGGCGCTCCTCGTGCCGAAACTGCTCGACACCTGGATGACGCACGCGCGGCAGCTGCGGCTCTCGGTGCTCGAGCGGGTGCGCGACCCGAAGGCCTTCGCCGTGGTGAAGGAGTTCATCGAGCGGTATGGCTCCGGCCTCTTCACACAGCACCTACTCGCGCCGCCGTCGCTCCGCGGGATTCTGCGCGGCGGCGTGAAGCACTTTCTCGAGCAGCTTGTCGATCGCCACGGCATGGAGGCCGACGTCGACGTCGAGGGCGGTCCCCCGCGGCACCCTGCAAAGCTCTTGGAGGAGCTCGAGGGCGGTGTGCTGCCGATCAAGCAGGCAGCGGGGCGGCTGCGGTTCGTGCTCGAGAGCATCGCCGAAAACCATAGTGAGTATCGCGACTGGAACTCGACCACGACGCAATCCGACCGCGGCGAGAACCTGCACGTCCTGCTCGACTTCCTGCGGATCAAGGCCGAGCATGACCGGATCGCCTGGACGCTCAGGCCGGTGGGCATGGCGCATCGCGTGCTCGCGCGGCGCGGCGCGAGCGAGGCGGCCGAGGCCTGGCGGGGGCGGATGCGCGACGAGACGAAGGAGACCGCGGGAGACCTCGCCGCGCGGCTCGAGAAGCTCGAGGCCTTCTGGGGCGTGCGGCTGGCGAGCATTGCCGACCGGGTGCGGCGGCCGTTCACGACGGCGCTTGAGCAGGACGAGCTCGAGTCGCTCGTCGACCCTGCGGTGTCGGAGCTCGTCATGGGCGAGCCCGCGGGGGCCGGCAAGCGGCTCGAGGAGCGGGCCGAGTCCTTCCTGGGATTGGCGAGCGGCTCGGGTGTCGAGGTTCCCGACTGGCTCGAGCGGCTCGGCAGCGCCGTCGATCGCGCGATCGAGCGGGCCGACGCAGGGCCGCCGCAGCAACTGCGGCTGGGCACGCTCCCCGACGCCGTGCCGTGGGTGCCGCTGCCCTGGGACGCCCTCCACGCCGCCCTCGCCAAGTAGGGTAGGCTTCAGCCTGCCACTAAGACAGGCTTCGGCCTGTCATTCTGTGCAGGCCGACCCGGTACAAAACATCGCATGCCAACAGTCCCCCTTCCTCCGCGGCGGCCGCTTTCTGTCTGGCTGGCGGGCCCGATTGGCCTCGATGCCTATTGGGCGATGGCCGAGAGGCTCGCCTACGAGGTGGCGGAGCCCGGCGGGCGATCGCCCACGCTCGTGCTCTACGAACTCGAGCCCGTCATCACGATCGGCCGGCTCGGCTCGCGGACCGATGTCGATCTCACCGAGGATGAACTGCGCTCGCGGCGGCTCGAGATCCGGTTCGTCGGCCGCGGTGGCGGCGCGGTGCTGCACGGCCCGGGGCAGGTCGGCATCGCGCTCTTTGCGAAGCTCGAGGACCTCGGGCTCGGTCCCCATGACGTCGGGCCATATCTCGAACGCTTCGAGGCCGCGCTCGAGGGGGCCGTGCGGGCGGTGCGGTGCGGCGCCGCACGGGATTCGCGGGCGCACGGAATCTTCGGCCGCACGGGGCTCCTGGCGGCGGTGGGCGTGGCCGTCCGCCGCGGCGTCGTCTGGCACGGCGGGTTTTTGAACGTGCAGCCGGCACTCGAGCTTTTTC
>JBIIOK010000145.1:0-5795 GCA_044336985.1 Pirellulales bacterium
CATGCACTCGCGCGGGCAGCCGGTGCAGGGATCGATCTCGGTCGATGGCTTGTACGAGGTCACCGGAACATTCTGATACTGCGTGCGGTAGGTCGTCTCGGGCACGTAGCTCACCTGCTGCACGGGCACGACGACGGGCGGCGGAGGCGCGGGAATCGGCGCGGGAATCGGCGCCATGACGGGCGCGACGGCATAGGCCGGCGGCTTGCGGAAGCACGTGGCACAGCCGGCGAAAAAGGCGTCGAGGCAGCACTGCGCCTCGGTCACCTGCGGCCAGGTGGATGCACTGCTGCCGGCCAACAGCAGAACGAACATCCAACGTCGCGTCTTCATCTCACTCTCCTCAACTCGGGTTGGTCGAGAAAGCCGGAAATGCCCGGTCTTTTTCAACTGCTTCCAAGCGTAGGTCGTGCTTCGGGGGGGATGCGCGAAAAAAATGCCGCGCGGTTCATAAATTTTCCGCCCCTGCCCGTCACGATCGGCACGCCGTGCGCCACCCGCACAACCGGCCCGCGGGCTCACCCCGCAGCGGCGGCCCGCACGCGTTCTTCGAACCGATCGTAGAGTTCGTAAAGCGACTCGCGGATGTCGCCGGCGTGGTGAGTGAAGGCCGTTTCGAGATCAGCCTCCTGGATCAACGAACCGCCCCATGAGGCGTGGTCGGGGAGGCGGCGGACGATTCCGGCAAGCAGCGCGGGAGTGGTGTCGCACGCGACGAGAAGCGGCAGTCGGGTGGCGCGGTGGGTCGTCACGACGAGGCCACAGCCCCGCAGCCGCGCAAGCGCCGTCACGACAGCCGCGGCGGGCCCCATCTGTTCCCAGCCGTCGATGCAGACCGTCCCGCCGGCCCGGCACCGCAGGATCGCGCGGATCGCCGCGGCGACATCGGCGACCGCGGCCGCGGCGCCATCCCGCCAGGCCCGCAGCCGAACCCGCTCGACCGCGGCGCCCCTGTGCTGGAGCCCCTCGGCCAGGTGCTCGAGCAGCGTCGTCTTGCCGCTGCCGTGGGGCCCACGGATCGCCGCGCGGCCGCCCAGCGCGGCAAGCCGCTCGAGCAGGGCCGCCACGTCGCGCGGATGCCCGTGGCCGTCGAGCGGCGCGAGGCGACCCGGCCGCGTGTGCCGTGTCGCGAATGGATTGCCGACGGGGGCGCGGGAGCAGTCGGCCGGCACGGTCTCCACGATCACGCCCGCTCCGTGGTGCCGAGGGGCTCGAGCGGGCGTCGGGCGGGTGGAGTGCGGCCGATATCGAAGACGTGCTCCGAAACGAAATCGCGGCCGCCCGCGAAGAAAAGCCTCACCCGCACGCACCAGCGCACCTTGACGATCACACCCTCGTAGGAAAGCGGGCTCGTCGGCAGATGCACGGCGAACGAGGCTTCCGGTACCGCGGCGGCGAGCCCTTGGGCGTCGTCGATCCGCTCGAACACATGGATGCCGAGATCCTCTTCCCCCTTGCCCTCCGTATACCAGAGCACCGATCGCTCGATGGCCGTGACCACGGCGTCGTCGATGCCCTCGACCTGATAGCGAATTGTAAGGTCCTGTTGAGGCTCGTAATCACGACCCACGCGATCGAATTGCGCGGTCACCTTCGGCGCGGGCGCTGCCGGGGGGCCATTGACGGCGGTGGCTTTCACGAGACCTCCTGCCAGGCGGCGACCCGCTGGGCCCGCGGCGCCGCGGCGACGGGCGCCGGGAAGACAACGAGCGGAAACACCCGCAGGAACGCAGGCCTTCGTTCCGGCCGGCCGCGAACGACGAGCCGCCACTTGACGGCGTTGTGGTCGGAGGCGAACGAGTGCATCGCGTCCGGCGGGATCGCGACCGTGACGTGCGTCTCGAACCGCGCCCCGGGCGCGAGCTGCATATTCCTCCACTCCTTCACGAGCTCGCGCCAGACGACCGTCCGCTCCGTGCGGATGTCGGTCCCCTGCCGAAACGTGGCCAATTCCTCGAGTTCCAGATAGAGCTCGAGTGAACGAAAGTTGCCCACGCCCCCCTGGCCGAGCAGCACGTCATAGCCGCTGCCGGGCAGGAGTGGATGATCGGAAATCTCGATCTGCGTCGGCCCGACGGCCGTTGCCTGGAAGAGGGCTCGGCCGAAGAGCACGATGCCGCCGATGCCCACGGCCACGAACGGCACGAGCAGCGCGAGCAGGAGCCAGTCGGTGCGGCCGCTCATGAGGTCGAAGCCGGCCCCCACCGCGAACACGAGCACGATGGCATTCCAAAGCAGCGCGAAGAGTCCGAAGCCCAGCAGCGTCCAACTCTCCGGGCTCTCGATCGGCAGCCGATAGCGGAGGATCGTCCCGGGCGAGTTGACGAGGTCATCGCACGTGGGCACGCCGGGATGCCCGGGAGCCTCGTCGGCCGCATGCCCCATCGTGTCGAGGAGCGCCGGAATCTCCACGGAGGCCGCCCGCCGCTCGTCCGACTTGCCCCATACGCGGATCACGCGGACGAGCCCCGAACCTCCGAAGGCGAGCAGCGCGCCGGGAATGAGAAACGTGAGCAGCCAGAGCCACCAGGCCTGCCCGCGGCCGAGCGCCGTTCCCGCTTCGCCCGCTGGCACCTCGCTCATGGCTCCGGAAAGGAGCAGACCGCCGAAGACGAGCCCGGCCGCGACGAGCGCCGCGTAAAACAGCCCTTCGCCCACGGAGCCCCAGACCGCCAACCCGGTGCGCCGGTGGCCGCGCTTCTTGCCGAAAAACCGCGGCAGTTTCACGATCGGCCTCCTCGGTCAGCCCGGAGTATACCCGGTGGAGGCCGGCAGCCGACCGTCAGGCAACCGTTGTTTCCTGCCGTTTGGCGTCGACGGAGGCTGCGGTACGGAAAAAGCCGATCTTCTCGAGCGACCGATAGACCTCTTCGAGCGTCTTCTCGCCAAAATTGGAGATCGAGAGCAGGTCGGCCCGCGTGCAGTTGAGCAGGTCGTGCACCGTGAAGATGCCCCGTTCCTCGAGGCAGTTGGTCGTGCGTACCGAGAGGCCGATCTCGGCGGTGCTCATCTCGAGCTTTTCCGCGAGTTCGTCCGACTGGGCGAGGTTCTTGTAGGGAATGCGCGGCATTGGGGGTCCCTCCCGTTCTTTTCTGATCCGTGTTTGTGAGGCGTATGTGGCCGGCGGGCAACCGTGCCCGATCCTGACCGCGCGGGAATATACTCCAAGCAGCGGACATTCGACTACCTCGCCTCTGCTTGCTTGCTAGCACTCGCCCGTGCCACGCCTTTCCATCGACTCCCTCAATGAATCGCAGCGGCAGGCCGCCACGCACATGGAAGGCCCTCTTCTCGTGCTGGCGGGCCCCGGCAGCGGCAAGACCCGCGTCGTCACCCACCGCATCGCTCACCTGATTTCGCAGGGCGTGCCAGCCTCCCAGATCGTCGCCCTCTCGTTCACCAACAAGGCCGCCGACGAGATGCGCCGCCGCGTCGCGGAACTCGTCGGCCCCCAGCCGGTGGAAATGGGCACCTTCCACCGCTTCGCCGCCCGCCTCCTGAGGCGGCACGCCGGCTTCGTCGGCCTCACCAGCGACTACTCGATCCTCGATCCCGACGACGCCGGCGCGGTTCTCAAGCGGGCCGCGAAGAAGCTCGGCCTGTCGCTTTCGCACACGCCGATCGACCGCCTCGCGGGCACCATCAGCCGGGCGAAGAACGACCTGCTCACCCCGGAAACCTTCGAGCCCCGCTGGGGCCGTCCGGCCGACGAGGTGGCCCGGCGGCTCTGGCCCGTCTACCAGCAGATGCTGCTCGATGCCAACTCCGTGGACTTCGACGACCTGCTCGTGCACGTGGCCCGCCTGCTCACCGACAACCCCGACCTGCGGGCGATCCTCGACGCGCGGCACCGCTGGATCCTCGTCGACGAATACCAAGACACCAACGCCTCGCAGTATTGCATCGTGCGCGGACTCTCGATCGACCACCCCAACCTCGCCGTGACGGGCGATCCCGACCAGGCGATCTACGGCTGGCGCGGCGCGAGCATCCGCAACATCCTGGAATTCGAGCGCGACTATCCCACGGCCGCCGTCGTCAAGCTCGAGCACAACTACCGCAGCACCGCCAACATCCTCGGCACGGCCGACCGCCTCATCGCCAACAACGCCCGCCGCAAGCCGAAGCGGCTGGTCACCAACGCCGGCCCCGGCGATCCGGTGCGGCTCGTGCTCGACACGACGAGCCATGACGAGGCCGACCGGATCGCCGACGAGATCGCGCATGCCGTGTCGTCCGAGAAGCGCTCGCCACGCGACTTTGCGATCCTCTTCCGCACCAACGCCCTCTCGCGGTCGCTCGAAGTGGCGCTCCGCAGCCGCGGCGTGCCCTACCAGCTCGTTCGCGGCCTCGAGTTCTTCAAGCGGCGCGAAATCCGCGACGTCGTGGCCTGGCTGCGGCTCCTGAAAAACCCCCGCGACGACGAGGCCCTGCTGCGAGTCGTGAACGTGCCCCCGCGGGGCATCGGCCGGCAATCGCTCGAACTGCTCGCCGCCTGGGCCGAGGATCACCGCCTGGGCCGGCTCGAGGCGGCAGCGCGGGCCGCCGACATCCCCGGTCTCTCGAAGCGGGCGACGAATGCCCTGCAGCAATTCTTCCGCCTCCACACCGAGCTCGCCGCGCTCGCCGCCGCCCCGGACCTGCGGGTCGCCAGCCTGCTCGAGGCCGTCCTCGACAGGGCCGGCTACCGGCAGTGGCTCGCGGACGACGGCGCCGACGAGGAGGAGGGGAACGACCGCCTCGCGAACGTGGAGGAATTGATCACCGCCGCGCAGCAGCTCGACGACGACATCGCCATCGGCCGGGCCGAAGGGGGCGCCGCCGACGGCGAAGACGACCCGCTCGGCGCCTTCCTCGAGACGACGGCGCTTGTGGCCGACACCGACGTCTGGGATCCGACCGTGGAGCGCGTGGCGCTGATGACATTCCACGCCGCCAAGGGACTCGAGTTTCCGGTCGTCTATCTCGTGGCGATGGAGGACGGGATCCTGCCGCACGAGCGGAGCCTCGACAGCCCCGACCAGCTCGAGGAGGAGCGGCGGCTCGTCTTCGTGGGGATCACCCGTGGCATGCAGGAGGTGCACGCCAGCTGCGCGCGGATGCGCGACTACCGCGGCACTCGGCGGATCTCCGCCCCGAGCGTATTCCTCACGGAGATGACCGGCAGCGAAACGGTGCTCACCGGCCCGGAGGCGCCCGCCTCGGGCAGCCTCTCGGTCGATTCGTTTTTCGACGATAGCCAGGCCGACGACGGCTTTGCCGACACCTCTGTGGACGAAATGGCTCAGGACGAGCCTGTCACTGGCAGCGGTATCGCGCGGCAGGACGGCCTCACGCTCGAACTCGAAGACGCCCCGGCCACCTCCTCGCGCCGCCAGCCTCGACGCCAAACCGCGGCGTTCTCAACCGCCGCCGACCTGGCCGCAAAGCTCGCCGGGATGACGAAACCGAAGCACAACTACGTGGCCGGGCAACGGGTCCGCCACGCCGAATACGGCGAGGGTTTGCTCTCCGGCATCAGCGGCACCGGCCCGCGTTCGGTCGGCACCGTGATCTTCGACGGCCCCGCCGGCACGCGAAAATTCATCCTCGGCCATGGGGCACTCGAGCCGCTGGACTGAGCACGAGCGCTCTTCGTCAACTCGCCCAAACCGGCTCGGGCCTGCACATGCCCTCTCGGCGGACGTTCGCTGCGGAAGCCCGACGCGCGAGCGAGGAGAGTTGGGACGTTTTCGGAGGTCGGGTGGGAGCGTCGCCGGTGGGAGTGGGGGGCGGATGGACCTTGCTTGCGCTGC
>JBIIOK010000031.1:0-21363 GCA_044336985.1 Pirellulales bacterium
GAGATCGCGTGGGCCTGCCCGCGGTCAGTCCCACCACCAGTTGTCGGAGGGCCTCGAGGCTAGCGCGGCACGCCGGCCGCCGTCGTCGGCTAATTCCACGGCCTGGCCGGCGAATTCCCAGGGCTGAAACTGCACACCACCGGAGGCGCTCACGACCCAGCGGCTCCCCTTCTTGACGGCGCTGGCCACGGTCGACGTCGTGGCGGGCGCCTCGTAGGTGGGAACGGCCAGTTTCTTGTCATCCATGAGGGGGCCGAGATCGAGTCCCGCCCGCTTGTCGAGCTGCCGGCCATGAATCAGCGCGGCCACCACGGCGAGATCGACGCAGTTGACGAGCTCGGCAAACACGGGCTGCCGGGCGGCGAGCGCGTCGTAGTGACTGGTCATCGCGGCGCACCACTTCTCGGCGACCTTGTCGGCCGGGGCCTTGCCGCGTTCGATCACCTCCCGACCGCCATCCTTCGCAAGGACGTCGTTCTCGGTCAGGCACTTCATCCGCCGGCCGGTGATCCTCCAGGCCAGTTCGTCGGCATCGCGGGCAATCGGATCGTAGGAGGCCTCGAGCCAGAACCGTGGCAGCGTCGCACCGGTCGTCGAGCCCGGGGGCACCATCGAGAGATAACTCGGCAGTCCGGGCACACCCGAGGGCTCGAGCCCCATGCCGATCCGCTTCATCCGGTAGTCGGCTGCCACGAGCACCCTGGCTAAACGGCTGTCTGCAGGCACGCCGCCGACCGTCACCCGCTGCGGCCCGAGCGATTCCTCCATCGAGCGAAGCGTCACGTCCGGATCGCCGATGGTTTTCAGACTGCGGAGGTATTGCTGGAGTTTCGCCACGCCTTCCGGCGACGGATCGATCGAGCAGCGGATGCCCCCCTGCCGCGCGCCGTCGATTGCCCGCAGGGCGACGACGAAGTCCTCGAGCTGCAGAAGCGGCCGGCCGCTGGTGGCGCCAACCACGTTGCCGGCGGCATCGACCGTCGCGGTGTCGGCGGGGCCGGCGAGGATGATGTCGTGTCCCTCGGGATCGACGAAGACGTGCGTGATCCGCTCGAGGCCGCCCAGGAAGAGCACCTCCGGCGGCAGGGCCTTGCCGGTCGATGCAAACTCATCGACCGCGGAGACGAGTCGCGCGAGCGAGACCTGCCGGAGGCCGCCCGGCTTGCCGAGCCGTAGTCCCTTGACGGCGTCGCGTCGTTTGGCGGCGAGATCCTGCAAAATGTTTGGGTCGAGGTTTTGCACGATGCCCTGCGCATCGACGGAGATGCCGCCAACACCGCCCATGCGCATGCCCATGCCTTGCGCATGGACCAGGCCATGCCCTATCAGGCTGGCAGCGGTTGTCGCAACGGCAAGGGCGAGTGTCTTGAGGCCGAGGATGCCGCGGGCGGAACGATCGATGGCGAAGCGGGGGATGTTCATGGAAGGTCTCGACGGTGGGCATGCCGCGGCAGGCAGCCGGGCTGGAAACTCCACGTGAATGGTAGATCGACCTGCCTTTTCGCGGCAAACCCGATTGGCGGCCGAAAACCATGGTTTTTCGGCTTCATCTAGGCCATGATGCAGGGAAAAGGTCGCTTCGTCATGCCTTCCCCCGCTTATATCTCGCTCCACGATCCCGTCATCGGCCGCAGTGTCATTCACCTCGTGGATGGCGAGCGGCTGACGCTCGGCCGGGCGCCCACGAACACGATCGTGATCCACGACGAGCGGGCGAGCCGGTTTCATGCCGAGATCTTCCAGGCCCCGGGAGGCTGGTCGGTCCGCGACCTGGAGAGCCGCAACGGCACCCTGCTCGACCGACAGCCGCTCGAGGGAGAACACCTGCTGGCCTCCGGCGACACGATCTCGATCGGCCGCACCGAAATCATTTTTCGCCAAGGTGATCCACCGAGCGACCCCGGCAGCGGCGAGTTGGGCGGCACATCCACCAACACGCTTCCTGCCGATACCGGTGAGTGGCATGCCTCGATCACGCATCGCCGTGCACAGAGCCGCCTCCTCGAAGACATCCGCGAGACACGCGAGATCGTGCCGCGGCTTGGACAGGCCGTGGCCGAACTCTGTCGGCTGTCGTTCGCGCTCGGTCGCGCCGCCGACGTGCAGGCGATGGCGTTGCTCGCGCTCGAGTCGGCGGTGCAGGGCGCCAGCGCAACGCGAGGCATCGCGATCCTGCCCGCGAACGGCCCGGCGCGGCTCGCCGACAAGGCCGAACGGATCCCACCGGAATCGCTCGCGACGGCGGCGATCTTCCCGGCCTCATCGCCGACTGCGGCGCTTCCCCCCGGCATGATCGCCACGGTCCTCGGCACCAACGAGGCGGTGCTCTCCTGTTCGTCGCACTCCGCGACCGCCAAGAAGATCGCCTGCATCTCCGCCCCGGTGCGGACAGGCGGCCGGCCGGTCGGTGTCATGCACCTCGAAGTGGAGGCCGACGGCCGCGAGGCCACGCCCGACGACCTCGAATTCGTGATGGCCGCCTGTGATGCCCTCGGCGTCGCCGTCGAAAACCTCTCCGCCCGCGAGGCGCTCTCGACGCGGCTCGCCAGCACCGCCGACGAAAACGAACGTCTCAAGCAGCGGCTCGGCGAAGAGTCGCGGATGGTCGGCGCGAGCGCGGTGCTCACCGCGATCAAGGACCAGATCGCCCGCGTGGCGGGCACGAAGGCGACCGTGCTGGTCCGTGGCGAGAGCGGCTCCGGCAAGGAACTCGTTGCCCGGGCGATCCACGAGGCGAGCGACAGAAACCGCGGCCCCTTCGTCTGCCTGAATTGCGCCGCCCTCTCCGAGACGCTCCTCGAAAGCGAACTCTTCGGCCACGAGAAGGGCGCCTTCACCGGCGCCACCGAACGCAAGGCCGGGAAGTTCGAGGCGGCCCACAAAGGAACGCTCATGCTCGACGAGATCGGCGAGATGAGCCCGGCAATCCAGGCGAAATTCCTGCGAGTCTTGGAGGGACATCCCTTCGAGCGGGTCGGCGGCAGCAACCGGGTGCAGGTCGACGTGCGGGTGGTCGCCGCCACCAACCGCAACCTCGAGGAGGCTGTCTCCTCCGGTGAATTCCGCCGAGACCTCTACTTCCGGCTGAAGGTCGTCGAGATCATCGTGCCGCCGCTGCGAAGGCGGCCGGAAGACATCGAGCCGCTGGCCCAGCATTTCCTCAAGCGCTTCGCGATGGAGACGGGCCGCAAGGTTCGCAGCTTCACGCCGCAGGCGCTCGACGCGCTCCTGTCCTACCACTGGCCAGGCAATATCCGCGAACTGCGAAACTGCATCGAGCGGGCCGTGGTGCTCTCGCTCGACGAGACGGTCGACGCGCACGAGCTCGCGCTGAGCCACCTCTCGTCGCCGGGCGAGACCGGCAGGAAGGCCGGCGACAAGCCGGGCCCCTTCGTGCCAGAGACGCTCGACGACATGGAGCGGCGGCACGTGATGGCCACGCTCGAGGCTGTCGGCGGCAACAAGACGAAGGCCGCTGCGATCCTCGGTATCGAGCGATCGACGCTCGATCGCAAGCTCGCCCGCTGGGCGAAAGCGTAGGACAGGCTTCAGCCTGTCGCATCTACAGCCCGAAATACCGCTTCCACGCCTCGACGTCGTGCGGCCCGGGCTCCGCCGGCTTGGCGTCGTGGTCGGTTCGCGACCGGTTCTTTGCCCGCAGTTCCGCGAGCCATTCCTCGCAGCCTTTCGTCTCGGCACGCTTTCGCCGCGCCGCCACCTGGAGCCGACGGTCGCTCGACACCACGACGAGGCTCGAGGGCGAGTGATCGTCGTCAACGAGCTCCTCGATGAGCGAGTCGGCGTCGGGATATTCCCGCGCGAACCACACGCGGATGCCCCGATGCGTGTATCGGCCCGGCAGGCCGTCGGGGGCCCGTGCTGCGTCGAAGACGACGATCGTCTTCCCCGCATCGGCGCCGAGTTGGTCGGCGAGCATGTCGAGCAGCGCCAATCGCGATTGCTCGAAGCCGCGGGGCCCACGTTCCCTGCCGAAAACGCCCGACGCATGCAGCAGGTTGTAGCCGTCGATGATGACAGTCATCGCCCGTCGCTCGCGATTGGGGCGGTCAGTTACCGAGCCGATACTTCACGCGGCCGCCTACGATCGTGCCCACTGCCCGGCCCTTGAGCGTCCAGCGGTCGAACGGCGAATTGACGCTCTTCGATTGAAACTGCCGCACATCCACCTGCCAGGAGAGGTTTGGATCGATGAGCGTGATGTCGGCGACGGCGCCGGGCCGCAGCGTGCCCCGGTTCACCCCGAGAATCCGCGCCGGCAGCGTGCTCATCGCCTCGACGAGCCGCGGCCAGCCGATGCGGCCGGTGGCCACGAGCCGCGTCACGCAGAGGCCCACGGCCGTCTCGAGGCCGAGGATGCCGAAGGGCGCCCGGTCGATCTCGAGCATCTTCTTCTCGCGGGCATGCGGGGCATGGTCGGTGGCGATGCAATCGAGCGTGCCATCGACGATGCCGGCGATGATCGCCTCGACGTCGGCGGCAGTCCGCAGGGGCGGGCTCATCTTGTAGTTGGAGTCGAAGCCTCGCAGGCTCTCGTCGGTGAGCGTGAAGTGGTGAGGGCAGGCCTCGGCGGTGACGCGGGCACCGCGTTTCTTCGCGGCGCGAATGAGGTCGACGCCGCCCGCGGTCGAGACGTGCATCACGTGGAGCCGGCCGCCGGTGGTCTCCGAGAGCGCGATGTCGCGGCCGATCATCACCTCCTCGGCCGCCGCGGGCATTCCCGTCAGGCCGAGGACGAGCGACACGAGCCCCTCGTGCATCACGCCCCCCCGGGAGAGCTCGAGCACCTCTTCGTGGGCCAGGATCGCCTTGTCGAACATCCGGCAATATTCGAGCGCCCGCCGCATCAGCTCGGCGTCGTAGACCGGAGCGCCGTCGTCGCTGAAGGCCACGGCGCCCGCCTCGACGAGCTGGCCGATATCAGCCAGTTCCTTGCCCTCGCGGTTGCGGCTCACACAGCCGACCACGAAGACGTTGCAGGTGTCGGCCCGGGCGGCCTTCTGGTGGATGAATTCGACGGTCGACTGCGCGTCGATCGGCGGCTCGGTGTTGGGAATGCAGGCGACGCTCGTGAATCCGCCGGCGATCGCCGCGCGGGTGCCGGTCTCGATCGTCTCGTCCTCCTCGCGGCCGGGCTCGCGGAGGTGCACGTGCATGTCGATCAGGCCCGGCGTGACCACCAGCCCGGTGGCGTCGATCGTCTCGTCGGCCTTGCCGAGCGGCTGCGTGTCGGCATGGCCGATCGCCACGACCAGCCCGTCGCGGACGAGCACGTCGTCGATACGGTCGATTCCTTGCGAGGGATCGACCACGCGGCCGCCGCGGATCAGGAGCGTGCCCATCAGACGAACCTCCCTGTCGGCTGTGTGGCGGCCGCTGCGCCGGCCGGCGTTCGCGGCCCGCACGTGAGCCACAGGACACCCATCCTCACAGCCAGTCCGTTGGTGACCTGGTCGAGGATGAGCGACTGCGGGCAGTCGGCCACGTCGGCCGTCACCTCCACGCCGCGGTTGATCGGCCCCGGGGCGAGGATCAGGAGATCCTTCTTCGCCCGCTTGAGCCGCTCCTTCGTCATCGCGTAGAGGTGGGCATATTCGCGAACCGACGGAAACGGCCGGGTGTTCTGCCGCTCGAACTGGATCCGCAGCAGGTTGAGCACGTCACAGCGGGGCACGATCGCGTCCAGATCGTGCGACACCTCGACCCCCAGTTCGCGCCAGCGTTGCGAGACGAGCGTGGGCGGGCCGCAGAGGATCACCTTGGCGCCGAGCTTCACGAGGCCCCAGAGATTCGACCGTGCGGTGCGGCTGTGGGCGATGTCGCCCACGAGCCCGACCGTGGCGCCAGCCAGGTCGCCGCGACGCTCGCGGATCGAGAAGATGTCGAGCAGGCCCTGCGTGGGGTGCTCGTGGGGGCCGTCCCCGGCGTTGATCACGCCGACGTCGAGGTGCTCGGCGAGCAGGTGTGGCGTGCCCGGGGTCGCGTGCCGCACCACGACGGCGTCGATGCCCATCGCCTCGAGGTTCTTCGCCGTGTCGATGAACGACTCCCCCTTCGACAGGCTGCTGCTCGAGGCCGTGAAATCGACGACATCGGCACCGAGCCGGCGGGCGGCCAGCGAGAAGCTCGTCCGCGTGCGGGTCGAGTTTTCGAAGAAGAGGTTGACGATCGTGCGGCCGGTGAGCACCGAGAGTTTGCGGCGGCAGCCCTCCGTGGCCTCCTTGAACCGGGCGGCGGTGTCGAGGAGGAGCCGGATGTCGTCGGGCGAAAGCCGCTCGAGGTCGAGCAGATGCCGGTGGTTCCAGCCGGAGGGAAACGGCTCGTGATCGGCGTTGGGGGGGGGCATGCAACAGGGTTCCGGCGGGCGAAGCGATGGGATTCTAGCCGGCATTACCCGCTGGCACCAAAGGGGTTGCGCCACCTGGCAGCGGCAGCCCAAAACCGGCCATCTGGCCTTGCTCCGATGCTTCAAGAATTTCTACCTTCATGCCTCCCTCGACCCGGGCCAGGCGGCCCGGGAACGCACGGCCGTCTCGAAAGCACCACCGCGATGAGCACCAGCGACCTGAGCAACGCGTTCTCGAAGTCTTGCCGATGGCTGTGGCTGACCGCTTGGCTCGGCCTCTTCACGCAGACAGGCTGCACGTCGGCGATCACGACCGCGGCGATGCGTGAGGCCTTCAGCCACACGCTGGCGTCACTGGCCCAGCCGTTGCCGCATGCCGCCGAGCGAGTCACAGCCAGCGACGAAGAGCAGGAGGCGGCCGACGTGGCCGAAACGTCCGATGCGGAAGCCAACGAAGACGCTCGGGCAGACGCCGCAAAGCCGACGCTTACGCTCGACCAAGCGGTCGAACGGGCGGTGAGCCGGCTCTCGGCCGCAGGGCAACTCGACGCGGCCACGCAGGCCACGCTGCTCACGATGCTCGAGAGCACGAATCCCGAAGACTGGCCCGCCGCGATCGATGCCTTCACGGCGTCGCTCGAGGCCAATCGCCCGCCGCGGCCGGCGGCATCGGCGGCCGCTCCTTCACCAGACAACTCCGTCTCACAAACCGAACCCATAGCCGAGCCCGATGTCTTGACGCTGCCCGCTCCCACGGGGGAAACCGTGACCACGCAGGTGGAGCCCACGGCTGCCGTCATCGAGCCGGTGGCAAACTTCGCCGTAGACCGCAGGAAGCCGCAGCCCTTGGTACAGCCGGCGATGCTGCGTCCTGAACCGCGGGCCGAGGCGATGCCCGCCGTGATCGAGCCCGCGCCGGCTGCGAATGAAGGCGAACAAGAAACCGATGAACAAGCCGCTGCCGAACCGGTGGCCTCCGAGCCAGAAGACCCGGCCGACGAGCCGATCGCGCCGCCGCTTGCCATCCGCAACTCCTGCTTCGTCTCCCGCGTGAAGGCTTGGGGCGTCGTCGACCGATTCCCCACGCAGGCCTTCCGTCGCGGCCAGGACGTGATCGTCTACTTCGAACTCGAGCAGCTCTCGTGCCGTGAATCTTCAACGGGCCACTCGACGAGCATCGACACGGCATTCCGGCTCGTCGGAGCCGATGGCACGCAGATCCGCAGCTGGACATTCGAGCCCGTCGATGAGACCTGCCTCTCTCCGCGGCGCGACTACTTTGCCCGCTACTTCCTGCGCATGCCCGACAACGCTCCCGTGGGCCCCTGCCGGCTCGAGTTCGTCGTCACCGACAGGCTCGCCGGCGCCTCGACGCAGTCGCATCTCGACCTCGAGATCGCCGATCGCGAGTAAACCTCTTCGTCCCACAACGGCTCCCGGGCGGCAGAAGTCTCCTCGCGGTGGCCCTCGAAGACTCGGTCCAAATGCTCGTCGAGCTTCCGCCGACCCGCTCGCCTCCCCTACGCAGCGCGTACATCACGGGGCCGGCAGCGGCCTGATCGCATCGGCAGCCGGCTCGTCAGGAAACTGTGCCGGCGGCGCCTGATCCTTTGCCGCAGCGGGCGGCACCGGGATGATTTCCTCGGCGATCGCGGCGGCCGGGATGGCGGCGGGCGCGTCGGCGGTGGGCGGGAAGGACTCGAGCTGAAGCAGATCGGCGATCTGAACGGCCCCATTCCAGCGGTCGGCCTGCGCTTCCACGAAGGCCAGTTCCGTCTCGGTGAGGATGCGCTGGGCCTGCAGCAGGCTCAGGAACGTCACCTCGCCACGGGCATACAGCGTCTGCGTGAGCTGCACCGTCTCACGGGCCTTGGGGAGGATGTATTGCTCGTACCATTCGACGAGCCGCTGCGAGGTGCGATAGCTGGCGATCGCCTGCGCCGCCTGCGTGGCAAGATCGAGCTCGATCATGCGCAGGTCGGCCCGCGAGGCGGCGATGTCGGCCCGCGCCGACCGGATGTTGCCCTGATTGCGGTCGAAGAGGGGCACGGCCATCATCACCTGCGCGAGCCCCTGATCCTGTGGCGGGCCGCCAACCTGCCGCTGATAACCACCCATGAGGTTGACGTTCGGGATCGGCTGGACGGCCGCCCGCTCGAGCGCCCACTGGGCCCGAGCGATCTCGGCCTCCGCGGCCCGAGGCTTCGCGTTGGCCCGGACCACCGCCTCCTGCAGGTTCTTGAGGTCGAAGATCGGCAGTTTCTGAAACAGGTCGGCCTCGAGCCGACCGATGTCGGCGCGTGGCAGGCCGATCGCGGTGGCGAGCTGCCGGCGGCCGGTCTCGATGTAGACCGATGCATTGAGCAGCCGCACGTCTGCTCGGTCGCGCTCGATGCTCCAGAAGAGCACGTCGGCTTTCGTGCCCTCGCCCGCCTCGGCGAGCTGCCGGCCGATCTCATACGACCGCTTCGCGATGTCGAGCAGCAGCTTGTAGATCTCGACTCGCCGCTGCGAAACGAGCAGGGCGTAATAGCTCTGCCTCACTTCACGCAGCACGTCGAACCGGGCGCGAATGAGCTCATACTCCGCCCTTTGCACCTCGCGCAGGGCCGCCTGCTGCTGCAGCCGCAGCTTTCCACCGGTGACGAGATCCTGTGCCACCGTTCCGCTCCATTGGCTATCCAAGCCGGCCGCCTGCGGCGTGAAGCCGGCGATGACGGGATTCGGATAGAGCCGCGCCTGCACTGCCTTGCCCCGCGCCGCCTCGATGGCGGCCATGGCCTGCCGCAGTTTCGGATGGCTCCGCATGGCGAGGTCGACGAACTCCGGCAGCGTCGCCGGCGACGGACCGTGCATCGCTTCTTCGGCGAGGTCGGTCGGCAGGGTCGCCACGGCATTTTCGGCCGTCGCCCCCAGCGACACGCCCGGCTCCGCCATGCGGACCTCCGAACCGGGCTTCGGCCATTGCTCGGCGCGGCAGGGCTCGATGGAAACAAGCGACGCGGCGATCGCGCCGGCGAAGCAGCCGATCGCGGCGACAGATGGAAGCGGCGGTGAGTGGAGGCGTGAATGCATGGCATGGTTTCTGTCTTGGCCGCCTGGACGTCTACTCCATCGCCATCGGCATTTTCCACTTGGCCGCTTCAAAAAACGGATTCCGCACGACCCGCATTTCCGGCACCGCCGAAGGGCGTGGGGATTTGGGTACATTGGGGCGGAGTTTTCGCCTGCCATCCGCCGGGAGCACTGACTCACGTGTCGATCCTCGAGGCCGAGCACCTGGAAAAGACGTTTGGCACGGGCGACCACGGTGCCGCCGGTGTGGCGGCGGTCCGCGGAATCGACCTGGCCGTTCGGCAGGGGGAATTCGTGGCGATCACCGGGGCCTCGGGCTCGGGCAAGAGCACGCTCCTCCACATGCTCGGCGGAATCACGCGGCCCTCGGCCGGCCGCGTTCTCCTCGAAGGCGTCGACCTCGCCTCTCTCGACGACGACGCCTTGGCCGTCGTGCGCCGGCGGCGGATCGGCTTCGTCTTCCAGCGCTATAACCTGCTGCCGGAGCTCTCGCTCGCCGAAAACGTCGCGCTCCCGCTCGTGCTCGACGGCGCGTCGGAGGCGCGGGCCGACGAGGCCGCGCTCGCAGCGCTTGACATGGTCGACATGGGCCACCGCGCCCGCCATCGGCCCGACGAACTTTCCGGTGGCGAGCAGCAGCGCGGCGCGATTGCGCGGGCTCTCGTCGCGAAGCCGGCAATCGTCCTGGCCGACGAGCCGACAGGCGCCCTCGACTCGGTGAACTCCAAGCGCGTCGTCGAACTGCTCGGCACGCTCGTCGCCAGCCGCGGGCAGACCGTGATCCTCGTCACGCACGATGCAGGCGTGGCCGCAGCGGCAGGCCGTACGATCCGGATCAGCGACGGGCTCGTCGCCTTCGATTCGGAAAACGGTGCCCCGGACGGCCGGCCGCTGACTGGAAGCGAGCCATGAATCTCGGCCGCCTCCTGCTGCGACAGTGGCGAAACCGCCCGGGCCGGGCGCTGGCGACGGCGGCGAGCGTGGCCGTGGCGGTCGGCGCGGTGGTCGCCACCTGGGTGGCCGCGGATGCATCGCGGGCGGGCTACCGTCGGCTCACGGAGACCGTCGAGGGCGTGCCGTCGATCGACGTGTCCGCGCGGGGCGGCGGCCGGTTTGATATCGACCTGCTGCCGAAGCTTGCCGACATTCCCGGCGTGCGGGCCGTCGTGCCGCTCTTCTACCGCCCCACCCTGCTCCGCGTCGGCGAGAAGCGGGTCCGCGAGATCGCCGTCGGCGTCGATGCCGAGTCGCTCGCGGCGAACGGGCTCCTCGTGCTCAAGGCCGGTCGGCCGTGCAGCGGCACCGGCGAGGTCGTGCTCGACGCGGCGGTCGCCGAAAGCCTCGGGAAAAAACTGGGCGACGACGTGATCTTCTTCGCCCGGCGAAGGATCATCCGGCTCGGAATCGTCGGCCTCGCCGACGGGACTTCGACCCGCTGGTTCACGGAGGGGGCGGGCGTGATCGTCGACATCGCCACGCTCGCCGACATGTCTCGGTCGCTCGGCTTCATCGACCGCGCGCGGGTGGTCCTGCTGCCGGAGGCGTCGCGCGGGCAGGTGCTCGACCTCGTCGCTGCGCGGCTCCCCGAGCGGCTCATGGCGGAGATTCCGGCCGGCCGTTCGAGCATGGCGGAAGACGTGATGCACTCGGCCAACCTCGGGCTCGACTTCGTCACAGGGCTCACGATGGCGATGGCCTGGTTCATCGTCGGCAATGCGATGCTGATGAACGTGACGGAGCGGCGGCGCGGGTTTTCGCTGCTGCGGCTCCTGGGGGCGACGGGCCGGCAGGTCCGCCGGTTCGTCACGAGCGAGGCGGCGATCCTCGGGGCGATCGGGGCCGTCGTGGGCGCGGCGCTCGGGCTCCTCGCCGCCGGCCCGATCTCCGCGGGAATTTCGCAGGCCCTGCAGGCGCCGGCGGCCTCCCTCATCGTGCACCCGCTCGTGGTGCCGCTGGCGATCGTGCTCGGCACCGCGATCGCGGCGGCGGCGGCCTGGTGGCCCGCGCAGGAAGCGACGGCCATCGACCCGCTCGAGGGGCTTTCGCAGGCGCCGGCTGCCGCGCGGGGCGTGCCGCTGAAGTTCGTCGCCGTCGCCGTGGGACTCTGGGCCGCGGCGGCGGCGATCATGGCGCTGGTGCTCACGGAGCGACTGCCGCCGCGGGCGGCTGTGCCCGCCGGAATCGCGATGCTCTTGGCATTCGTGGCGACGACGCCGGTCATGCTGCCGCCGCTCGCCCGCGGGATCGCGTCGTTCATCCCGCCGCGCTGGCGGATCGAGGGCACCCTCGCGCTCGAACAGATCCTACGGCAGCCAATCCGCACCGCGCTCACGACGGGCGTGCTCGTCGTCGCGGTGAGCAACGGCATCGGACTCGGCCACGCGATCCGCGACAACGTCGACAACGTGCTCGGCTGGTATGGACGGATGATGCGGGCCGATTGGCTGCTCACCCACGCGGGCATGATCAGCGCGTCGGCGGCCGCCGACGGCCCGGAGACGAAGACCGCCGAGGAGGAGGTCCGCTCCCTGCCCGGCGTGCAGAGCGTGGAGGGCATCGGCATCGCCACCGGCCGCGTGGGGGGCAAGGCCTGCGTGGTCGTGGCCCGCGACATCGCCCCCGACAAGCCGCTGCCGCTCGAGCCGGTGGGCGCGACGGAGCCCGAGGTGAGGCAGGCGCTCGCCCGCGGCGACGCGGTCGCCGGCACCGTGCTCGCCCAGCGCACGGGCCTCAAGGCCGGCGACGAGATCGCCGTCGAGGTCTATGGCCGGGCCATGAAGGTGCGGATCGCGGCACTCGTCGTCGACTACACGTCCGGCGGCGCGTCGATCCATCTCGCCCGCGACACGGCCAGAAAACTCTTCGGGATGAACGTGGCCGACATCCTGCTCGTCGCGGCCGAGCCGGGCAACGCCGCAGCGGTGCGACAACCGCTCGCGGCGATCGCCGAGGAACACTCGATGGTGCTCAAGTCGTTCGCCGACGTGCAGTCGTTCATCGACAAAATCGTCAACGGGGTCGTCGGCTCGCTCTGGGCGATCCTGGGCCTGGGCTTCGTGGTCGGCAGCCTCGGCGTCGCCAACACGGTCACGATGAACGTGCTCGAGAAGAAGCGGACGCTCGGGCTCCTGCGAACGGTCGGCATGACGAGCGGCCAGGTCACCCGGATGGTCGTGCTCGAAAGCCTCCTGCTCGGAATCGCCGGCGGACTGATCGGCCTGCTCGGCGGCATCGTGACGGCCCTCTTCATCCAGTTGGCCAGCCAGCCGCTGCTCGGCCATCCGATCCGCCCTTCGTTTCGCCCCGGGGTGGTCGCGGCCAACATGGCCGCGGCGATCGTCATCACGATGCTCGCCGCCTGGCTGCCCGCCCGCCGGGCCGCCCGGCTCGATCTGCTCGAGGCGATCTCGGCGGAGTGACGCTTCTCGCGGTCTGCCGCGGCCGTCCGCACGAAGTGTCTCCCCTTTCGCGCCCGGCCAATCGCGGCCCGATCGCGAACCGCGGCCGTCCAATCGCCGCTGCGATACCGTCTCCTTACCCGACGCGAGAGGCGGTTCACCCATGCAGACAACGCCCCAGGTTTCCTTCGACGACATTCCCTTGGACGCGGCCGTCCGCGAGGCCGCGCTGCGGCACATCGACGGGCTCGAGTCGGTCTACGACCGGATCACCGGCTGCCACGTGGTGATCGCCCAGCCTCACCGCCACAAGCGCGAGGGGCGGCTTTATTCCGTACGCGTCGACCTCGTGGTGCCGGGCGCGGAGATCGTCGTCAACCGCAACCATCCGCTCGACCACGCCCACGAGGACGTCTACGTGGCGATGCGAGATTCGTTCGATGCCGCGCGGCGGCAGCTCGAAGACCATGTTCGCCACCTGCGCGGCGCGGTGAAGCCGCATGCGCCGCGGTCCGTCGGCCGGGTGACGCAGGTCTTTCCGCTGCAGGGCTACGGCTTCCTCGCCACCCCCGACGGCCGCGAAATCTACTTCCACCAGCACGCGATCAGCGAGCACGACTTCCGCATGCTCGAGATCGGCTCGGAGGTTCATTTCAGCGAGGAGGAGGGGGACGAGGGGCCGCAGGCCGCGCACGTGCAGCTCACGCACCCCCACACACACGCCGCCCGCCGCGGCAACGTTTCCTAAAAATTGAAAGTCCAACCCACGGAAGCCCGCAGCGCAAGCAAGGTCCATCCGCGATCCACTCCAACCAACGCCGACTTCACCCGCCCCGCCAGAAAATACCCCAACTCTCCTCGCTCGCGCGTCGGGCTTCCGTAACGCTCATCGATAAAACGCAACCCTTTCCGGAGCCCCCTTCATGACTCTCACCACCGCGGTCACCGTGTCGGATGTCTCGATCCCGGCCCTCGCGACCACGGGGAGCCCGATCAGCCTGCCGGGGCGGCTGTCGCTCCCGGAACCGGCGCAAGGGCTCGTGCTCTTCGCACACGGCAGCGGCTCGAGCCGGCTGAGCCCTCGCAACCAATATGTTGCCAACGTGCTCCACGAATCGTGGCTCGGCACGCTCCTCTTCGACCTGCTCACGGAGCGGGAAAGCTTCGACCGCGTGAACGTCTTCGACATCGGACTCCTCGCCGAAAGGCTCGTCGCCGCGATGCGGTTCGTGGCCGGCCGGGAGCAGACGGCGTCGCTGCCGCTGGGGCTCTTCGGCGCGAGCACCGGGGCCGCGGCGGCGATCGTGGCCGCCGCGCACGAGCCGCGGGTGAAGGCGGTCGTCTCGCGGGGCGGGCGGCCCGACATGGCAGGCGGGGCGCTGGCCCGCATGGCCGCCCCAGCGCTCTTCATCGTCGGCGGCCACGACGAGGAGGTGCTCGCGCTCAACCGGCTGGCGTTCGAACAGCTCACGGCCGAAAAGCAGCTGGCCGTCGTGCCGGGAGCGACACACCTCTTCGAAGAGGCGGGCACGCTCGAGGAGGCGGCGCGGCTGGCCGCGGAATGGTTCGCCAGGCACCTGAGGAGCCAGTCATGAACCAGCTCTTCTTCACCGACCGGGAACACGCCGGCTGGATGCTGGTCGAGCGGCTCCGCGAGCGCGGCTTCGCGGGCACGGAGAAGCCGCTCGTGCTCGCGATCCCGCGGGGCGGCGTGGAGGTGGGCGCGGCTCTCGCCCGCGGCCTGGGCGCCGAGCTCGATGTCGTGCTTTCGCGCAAACTGCGGTCGCCGCACCAGCCCGAGCTCGCCCTGGGCGCCGTCTCCGAGACGGGCGAGGTCTACCTCAATCACTTCGCCAGTGCCGTCACCGACGCGGGCGACGCCTACATCGAGGCGGAGCGGAAGCGGCAGATGGAGGAGATCGAACGCCGCAAGGTGATGTTTCGCGCCGTCCGGCCGCAGGCTCCGATCAAGGGCCGCTCGGTGATCGTCACCGACGACGGCATCGCCACGGGCGCCACGATGATTGCGGCCCTGCACACCGTGCGGGCGGCGGGCGCAAAAGAGATCATCGTCGCCCTGCCCGTCGGCGCCCCCGACCGGCTCGACGCGATCCGCCCGCTCTGCGACCGAATCGAATGCCTGCTCGAGCCGATCGACTTCTGGGCCGTGGGGCAGTTCTACCGCAATTTCGAGCAGGTGAGCGACGGGCGGGTCGTGGAGCTGCTCCGCGACTTCGGCTCACCGGCCACGAAGTGGGAACGCGACGTCGCGTAGAACGCTTCTTCCCGAAACGAATCCCCGCCGGCTCGCGGGCGGCAGAAGGTTCCTCGCGGTGGCCCTCGAAGACTCGGTCCAAATGCTCGTCACGCTTCCGCCGACCCGCTCGCCTCCCCGCCTGCAGACCGTGCTCACCCCTTGATCACGCCCAGCGGACGCAGGCGGGCGACTTTCGTCGAGAGTCCGGCGCGGTGGACGACGTCGACGACGATGTCCACGTCCTTGTAGGCGAGCGGCTGCTCCTCCGCGAGGCCTTCGCGGCTGCGACTGCGGGCCACGATGCCACTTTTGGAGAGTTCGTCGCCGATGTTGCGGCCCTTGGCGGCCTTGGTGGCGGCCGTCCGCGAGAGGCAGCGGCCGGCCCCGTGGCAGGTGGTGCCGAACGACCGCTCGAGCGCCCGCGGGCCGCCGAGAAGCACCCAGCTCGCGCGGCCCATGTCGCCCGGAATGATCACCGGCTGCCCGATGTCGCGGTAGCGGAGCGGGATGTCGTGGTGGCCGGCCGGGAAGGCGCGAGTCGCCCCCTTGCGGTGCACGCAGACGGGCTTTCGCAGGCCCGCGACGTCATGCTCCTCGATCTTCGCGATGTTGTGGGCGACGTCGTAAACGAGCTCCATGCCGAGCGACTCCCATGGCTTGGCGAACACGCGGGCAAATACCTCCCGCACCTGCCACATGAGCAGCTGCCGGTTGCAGAAGGCGTAGTTGGCCGCGGCCCGCATCGCGCCGAGATAGTGGCGGCCCTCCGGGCTTTCGACCGGCGCGCAGACGAGCTGTCGATCCGGCAGCGCGATGCCGTATTTGGCCGGCGCATCGCGGAGTGCCTTGATCGCGTCGTCGCAGACCTGGTAGCCGAGGCCGCGCGATCCCGAATGGATGAGCACGCAGATCTGGCCGGCGTGGAGGCCGAATCGGGCCGCGGCCACGGGGTCTTCGACGCGATCGACCACCTGCACCTCGATGAAGTGGTTGCCGGCGCCCACCGTGCCGCATTGGTCGTTGCCCCGGGCGAGCGCCCGGTCGCTCACGAGCTCGGGGCGGGCCTCGGCGATGCAGCCCTCGGCCTCGGTGCAGGCGATGTCGTCGTTCGTGGCGAAGCCGCGGCCGCGGAGATAGCCCACGCCCTCCTGCATGAGCACGCGCAGCTCGGTCGGCGAGAAGATGTGGTTTCCCCCCTGCCCCACGCCCACGGGGATGTCACGGATCAATTGGTTGACGAGCTGCACGAGGATCGGCTGGACGTCGGCAAGCTCGAGATTCGTGCGCACGAGCCGCACGCCGCAATTGATGTCGTAGCCCACGCCGCCGGGCGAGACGACGCCGCCGGCAGCCGGGTCGGTGGCGCAGACGCCGCCGATGCAGAAGCCGTAGCCCCAGTGGATGTCGGGCATCGCGAGGCTCGCCGACTGGATGCCGGGCAGGAACGCGACGTTGGCCACCTGCTCGGGGGCCCGGTCGCTCCGCAGGTGTGAGACCAGCCGCTCGTCGGCGAAGATGAGCCCATCGACGAGCATGCCCGGCTTGTAAGACTTCGGGATGCGGTAGCAGCAGTCATCGACCCGTTCGAGCGGGCCGGTGAACGAGCGGTCGCCGGCGGGATTGGTATCGGTGGCTTGCACGGGCATATTTCAGCTTGCTCGCTCATATGTCGACGATCAACGTGGCCTGCCAGCCTCCGGGAACCTCTCGCACGTCGAGCTCGTGCTGCGTGATCGCCTTGATCTCGTGGGCAAGTGTATGCAGGGCGGGATCGTAGCGCTCGCCGCGGGCCGTGGCCGTGAGCCCGCGATCGTGGACAGCCACGTCAAACTGCCGGAAGAGCAGCCGTTCGATTTCGAAGGCGGCGTGCAGTTCGCCGAGCCAGTCGAGCAGGAGATAGGTGGGATCGTCGCCGGCGATTGCAAACGAGCGGGAGACCAGCGGCCGTATCTGGGCGAGGTCGCCGGCGATGATCTCGAAGAATCCCTCGGCCGCCTCGGCCAGAAGCGCGGAGAGCGAGGCCGCCTCGATGCGGAGGCCCAGGTCGGCGGTGTGTTCGAAGACTTCGTGCATGGCGTGAACGTCGGCCATGATACGGTCCGGCGCACAAGCAACGCGGCATAACGATTTTCCCAAAGGACCGGGCCGCGATCGGCCGAAACTGAAACCGTTCCCACGGGGAGGGTGCGGTGGACAATTCCGGCAATCAAGACATCGCGGCGCTCCTGCGGCGGCTCTCCGCCGCGAATGCCGACGAGCGGGCCGAAGCAGCCGAAGGGCTCTGTCGCGTAGGCGAGGCGGCGAGTGTGGCGGCCGTCGATCTCGTCCGGGCCTGCGGCGATGCCGACGACCGCGTTCGCGAGTGGGCCGTGGCGGCGCTCGAAGAACTCGGCCCCCCGTCGCCGGATGCGACGAAAAGCCTGGCTGAACTGGCCGGCGCGAGTGATCCGCTCGTGGCCTACTGGGCCGTGACGCTGCTCGGGCGATCTGGGGCACTTGCGGCATCTGCGGCGACGGTACTGGCGGGCTTGGTCGATGCGGCCTCCGACATGGCCGTCCGGCAGCGGGCGGCCTGGGCGCTGGGAAAAATCGGCCCCGCAGCGAGTGCGGCCCGCGATGCTCTGACGCGGGCCGCTGGAAATTCCGACCCGCGGCTCGCCCGCTTGGCGACCGAGGCCCTCGCGCTGATCGGCGGCTGATGCCTGGCTGACCGTCACGGCCCGGGGATTTGTTCCCAGCCGGGGTGAATCTTTGCCGGATCAGCCCCTCAGGGCAGCCGATAAGAGGTTCGGAGGAAACGGCGTGGGGGGCGCTCAGCGAATGGCCCGGGGTCTCGTCGCGGTCGTGGCGGTCTGCGCCTGGCTCGTCGGCGCCGCTATGCCCATGGCGCGGGCGGCCAGCCCGATCGTCAAGCCGTGGGACGGCGTCCTCATCGCGAGCTTCAACATCCAGGTCTTCGGCGAGTCGAAGATGGCGAAGGCCCACGTCGTCGAGGTGCTCGCGCGGGTGGTCCGCAACTTCGACATCGTCGCGATCCAGGAGGTGCGGGCGAAGTCGGATTCGATCATCCCCGATTTCGTCCGCGCCGTGAACGCCGATGGCAGCCGCTACCACTACGTGATCGGCCCGCGGCAGGGCCGCACCGTGAGCAAGGAGCAGTATACTTTTGTATATGACACCGACCGCATCGAGGTCGATCCCTCCTCGGTGGGCATCGTGCCCGATCCGGGGGGCAAACTGCATCGCCCGCCGATGCACGCCCGCTTCCGCACGCGGATCAAGCCGGCCGAGATGGCGTTTACGTTTTGGCTCGTCGACATCCACACCGACCCCGACGAGGTGCCACAGGAGCTCGACGCGCTCACCGACGTCTTCCGCGGAATGCAGGCGGCCCGTCCCGACGAAGACGACGTGATCCTGCTCGGCGATCTCAACGCCGGCCCGCCGCAGTTCAGCTCGTTCCAGCGAATTCCAGGCGTGGGCTGGGCCGTCGCGGGCGTCACGACCAACACCCGCGGCACGAAGACCTACGACAACCTCGTCTTCGCGCGGCCGGCCACGGCGGAATACCTCGGCCTCTGGGGCGTGCTCGATCTGCAAAAAACGTTTGGCCTGCCGCTCGACAATGCCCTCGAGGTGTCGGACCACAATCCGGTCTGGGCGGCCTTCCATCCCTGCGAATCGCGTCCCGCGCCCGGGCAGGCGTTCCCCGGCATGGCGGGCACACCGCCAACCCGCCGCTAGCCTAAAGTAGACCGCTTCGTCCCGAAGCGGATCCCATGCCCGAGAAGTTCTTCCAACTCACCAACACGCTCGCACTCCTGGCCTGGATCGCCCTGGTGCTGCTCCCGGGCAAGAAGCTCATTTCGGGCGTGCTCTGCGCCCTCGTCGTGCCCGGTGTGCTGGCTCTGGCCTATACGAGCGTGATCGGCTGGAAGCTTGCCACGAACGGCCCACCGCCGGGAGATGTCATGACGCTTGCGGGCCTGCGCGACGTCTTCCGCGACGACTGGGTGTTCGCCGCGGCCTGGACGCACTACCTGGTCTTTGACATGGTCGTCGGCGCCTGGATCGCCCGCGACAGCGTCAGGCTTGGGATGCCCTGGATGCTGAGGACGGTAGCGCTCGTGCTCACGTTCCTCGCCGGACCCGTGGGGTTTCTCATTCACATCGTCAGCCGCGGAATTCTGCGGCGCACCGGGAGCGTCACGCACACCTGACGAGTGTCTCGGCAGACCGGACTTTCCGAGCGATCTCGTTGGCAAACCGGCGGGCGCGGTCGAGGTCGCGTTCGTCGGGATGATTCCTGTTCAAGCCACCGGTGAGCCAGAGCGGGCCCCAGGTATCGAAGCCTCGGCAGGCGAACTCTCCCAGAACGTCAAACCCCTTCCGCGCCAGGAGCCGTCGCAACGGGGCGGCCCAAAGCGTCGCCAAAAACGGCAAGCCCGAGGTAGTGAAAATGAACGCCGGGACGGTTGGCACCTCGGCATCGGGCAGACCGCGGAGCCAATCGACAATCGCTGCGTGCATCCCGCCGTAGTACACACCCGAGCCAAAGCCGACGAGCCCGCAGTCGGCCAGGCTCGCATACGGAACCTCCTCGGGCGCGGCGACACGCGCACCAAGGACTCCGCGCATGGCCGCCGCGACCTTGGCCGTGCTGCCGTGATGGATCGACTTGCAGAGGATCAGGGAATTGTGGCGAGGCATGCGGGATTCTACGCGCCGCCCCGATCACGAGCTGCTGGGCCGGCTTCCTGCACTGTGCGAACATCGGGCTATCGAAAAAACTCCTCGAAACCCGAATGCTTGCGGCCCATGCTCGCAAAGATTCCGAACAGGACAGCCGTGTTGAGCCCTGACGCAAGCATTCCCGCGCTCGCCTCCATGGCCTCGAACCCACGAAAGGGAGCAACGAGCACATGGCGGCCTGTTCCCAGCGTCGTGTAGGTCGTGCCTGAGAAGTACAGCGCTTCCTGGAAGCCTTCGAAGGGGCCGAATTGCCAGAGCACCAAGGCCCACAAGGTGACCTGGATAAAACTCGACAGTGCAATAAACACAGTCGCCGCCAGGATCGACGGCACGAGGAGCGCGGCGCCGCTGGCCTTGGACAACACGCCTTGCTTGAGCCAGACCTGCGACTTCAGGATCAGAAACATGAAGAAGGCATGAATCGTCAGGCTCACCCCGACGAGCAAGACGCCGATCAGGATCACGAGCGCCGATTCGCGTTCATACACTCCAGGCATGGCTTTGATGGTCTCCACGGAAGTAAAAACACAAGTGAACCATTCATGGCGCAGGCATGCCCAGCAACTGCCCCAGCGGCAGCAGGTCCAGCATCAGCCGTACCTGGGCCCGATACGCCTCGTTCATTCTTGCACCAGCGCCCGGGGCACGACGATCTCGTACTTCGCCACGTAGGCGCCTTTGGGGACGATGCTCCGGGCGCCTTTGCCAAGGTCGATCCGGTTCCGCGCAAGCTTTGCCACCACCGGCAGCCCAGCCCGCTCGGCCAAGAACATGAAGAGCCTCTTCACTTTGACCGAAGAGCATGCCTCGAGAAGCGACTGCATCACCTGGGGCCGCAGCGTCTGCAGATTCTCGAGCAGTCCGTGGGTTTCCACGAGATCCATCCGCTCCGGTGCCAAGAGCAGGCATTCGAGGATCGCCCGTTCCGGGGCGGAAGCCACGAGTGAAAAGCCGCCGAAATCGCGTGCGCGGACGGCGGCGCCGGCCGGCAGGAATTTCGAAGTCACATGAGTCACCTTCTCGGGCCAGCGATGCCGCCGAAACCAGAGAGGCGGTCGCACGCCAGGCGCCGAGAACAGCCACACCTGCTCCCGCCCAAGCCGCACGAACTGGCCGGCTCCCTCGGCGGCAAGGGCGGTGAGACCGCCGACGTGGACGGCTAGTCCGTCCTGTGCTTGGAGCGCGTGGAGCCCGCCTTGCCAGGTCGGGGAATCACCGGCCCGCTTGAACACCCCGACCCCGACCGACTCTAGCCAGCCGCTGGCCACATACTTTTGGGTGTGCTGTGGCGTCACTCCCAGGGCCGCCAGCGCAGACCTGGTGACCACCCCATGCCGAGGCAGGGAATGAACGAGAAACTTCAGTTTGGATTCGCTGGATATACCCACGGTATATTTCTAGCACGCAAATCAAAGACTCTGCAAGAAACGCCGTCGGGCACGGCGGCACAGAATCCGGCACAGTCAGTGCACGCAGAGAGCCGCACTGACTCGCACGAGAAAAAAGAAACGGCCGCG
>JBIIOK010000185.1:0-4082 GCA_044336985.1 Pirellulales bacterium
CGCGGAGGGCGTCAGATTTTCGAGAAATCCTTCACGGCCTTCGTGGGGAGCGAGAGGAAGTTGAGCACCGTGACGGCCCCGGCGGAGATCAGGCTCCAGGGGGCCCAGTCGGGGGCGGTGAACACCTGCGGCCCGCCGCGGCCGTCGAGCGGCAGGATCACGGCCGAATCGATCACGAGCAATTCAACGCCGACGATGCAGGCGTAGACGCCAGCCGCGAGTAAAAAGCTCTTCCACATGATGGGCCCGCTGCGGCGCGTGCGCCGCGATCGCTCCTGCTTCGAGAGCCGGCCGCCGCGGCGGCTCTCTGTGGGATTTTCGGCTCCCCACCGATCGGGGCATGAACGAGATAGGAAGCGGCGCAGGCTGTGACGGCTGGCGCGGATGTGAGGGGCGGATTGCCACGAAAGCCCGCAGCGCGAGCAAGGTCAGCCCGCTCTCCACCCCAACCCGCTCTCACCTCGCTTGCGCGTCGGGCTTCCGTATGCAACGAAAGCCCGCAGCGCGAGCAAGGAAATTCCGCGATCCACTCCAATGGATCGGAATCGGCGGGCGATCCGCTTGCGGAGCAAGCGGTCTACTTTGCAAGCGGTCTACTTTGACAGGCTGAAGCCTGTCCTACTCGGCGTCGGCGACGAGCGGGGGCTGCTCGGCGGCCTCGGCGGCGGGGCGTGGCGGCCGGCGGTCGGTGTCGGTGCCGGGAACGAGCTGCGGGGTGCCGGTCGAGGCCTCGACGATGTCGCGAAGCTCGGTGCCGTCGATCACTTCGCACTCGATCAGCCGCCGCGCCACCGCCTCCAGCGCCACCCGCCGGGTCTCGAGGATCCGCCGGACCTGCTCGATCCCCGCATCGACGATCCGCCGGACTTCCTGATCGATCTCGCGGGCCGTCTCCTCGCTGTGGCTGCGGGCATTCGGCACGTCGGCGCCGGCTGCCGCCAGGAACGGCGAGCGGGGGCTTTCGCGATACGTGACGCGGCCGAGCCGGCTCATGCCGTAGTCCATCACCATGGCCCGCGCCATCTCGCTCGCCCGCTCGAGGTCGTTTTGCGCGCCGGTGGAGACGTCGGCGTAGACCATCTCCTCGGCGAGCGTGCCGGCGAGCAGCACCTGGATGCGGCTCTCGAGCTCGCTCTGCGTCATCAGGTAGCGGTCGTCCTCCGGTCGCTGCATCGTGTAGCCGAGGGCCGCCAGCCCGCGCGGGATGATCGACACCTTGTGGACGGGGTCGGTGTTGGGCAGCGAGAACGCGACGAGCGCGTGGGCCGCCTCGTGGTAGGCCACCCGCTTCTTCTCGTCCTCGTGGATCACCCGCTTCTTCTTCTCGAGGCCCGCCGTCACCCGCTCGACGCCCTCGTTGAATTCCTCCATGCCGACGGAGGTCTTGTTGTTGCGGGCAGCCAGGAGCGCCGCCTCGTTGACGAGGTTGGCGAGATCGGCGCCGCAGAAGCCCGAGGTGATCCGCGCGATCTGCTCGAGATTCACCGACGGATTGAGCTTCACCTCGGCGACGTGCACCCGCAGGATCGCCTCCCGGCCGCGGACGTCGGGCCGATCGACGAGCACGTGCCGGTCGAAACGCCCCGGCCGCAGCAGGGCCGGGTCGAGCGTCTCGGGCCGATTCGTGGCCGCCATCACGATCACGCCGCTGTTGGAGCCGAAGCCGTCCATCTCCACGAGCAGTGCGTTGAGCGTTTGCTCGCGCTCGTCGTGGCCGCCGACCACGCTCGTGCCGCGGGTCTTGCCGAGCGCGTCGAGTTCGTCGATGAAGATGATGCAGGGCGCCTTCGCCTCGGCCTGCTGAAACATGTCGCGCACCCGCGCCGCGCCGACGCCGACGAACATCTCGACGAAGTCACTGCCGGAAAGGCCGAAGAACGGCACGCCCGCCTCGCCGGCGATCGCCTTGGCGAGCAGCGTCTTGCCGGTGCCCGGAGGGCCGACGAGGAGCACGCCCTTGGGGATGTGGCCGCCGAGCACCTGGTATTTCTCGGGGCTGCGCAGAAATTCGACGACCTCGCGGAGCTCCTCGACCGCCTCGTCGATGCCGGCCACGTCGTCGAATGTGATGCCGAGATCTTCCTGGGCATACATCTTGCCGCGGCTGCGTCCGAAGGCCATCGGGCTGCCGGCTCCGCCGATCCGGCGGAGCATCAGGAAAAAGAGCATCCCGAAGAGCCCGGTGAGGAGGAGCATCGGCAGCCAGTTGCGCCAGGGGCTCGGGGCCTCTTCATAGCGGAAGGGGACGCGGTTTTCGGCGAGCAGCTTCGAGAGCTGCCCCTCGGAATTTTCGCTCGGCAGCTTGGCGGTGTGGAACCGGCGCCGCTGCCCCGCCGCCGTCTCGCGGGCGGAGGGCTTCGCCGTGTCGGTCGCGAGCTGTCGCACGCTGCCGGAGACCTGGAAGGCGCCGATCACGACGTCGTCGATGTCGGCGTAACGGCTCGGATGCCGGGCGTCGTCGCCGGGGTGGGCCACCTCGATGAACCGCGGCTCCTTGTCGCCGCCGTCGCGTCGGCCGGCCGCCCGGATCAGGTTTTCGAGATCACTGTAGGAAAGCTCGACCACGGGGGTCGCATTGACGAGGCTCAGCGCGAAGAGGCCGGCGACACCGACGGCGATGAGCGACCAGACGAGATTCGATCCGGCCAACGGCGGCCTGCGGTCGGCGGGCCGCTTCGGGAAGGTTTGTTTTTTTGGCATGGTGGTTGTCCGCCCATCCTATGCGCTGCAAAACCGCCGGACAAACCGGTGGCGGCGGTTTCGAAAGTGGAAGTCTGGCCCGGAAAAATCTAGACTCACGGGTCACGGCAAAAGCCCTCGCCGGTGTCGGCCGCTGCTCCATTGACGTTTCCCAATGCCCCAACCCGCCCCTCCCGCCGCGATCTCATCCGGCGGCGGCCTGAACGTGGCCGTGCTCGGTTCGACCGGGAGCATAGGCGTGAGCACGCTCGAGGTGATCGCCGCCTCGCAGGGCCGGTTCGTGCCGTTTCTGCTGGCCGCCAACACCAGCACGCGGGCGTTGATCGAGCAGGCCCGCGTCTTCCGCCCGCAGTGGGTGGTCGTGACCGATGCCGCCGCCGCCGCCGGGTTGGATGCGGCCGCGCTGCCGGCGGGGACGCGACTGGCGATCGGCCCCGATGCCCTCGACGAACTCGTGCGTTCGCCCGAAGTGGACCGCGTGGTCTCCGCCATCGTGGGGGCGGCCGGCCTGCGGAGCACCTGGGCGGCGATCGAGGCCGGCAAGACGGTCGCCCTGGCCAACAAGGAGACGCTCGTCATGGCGGGTCCGCTCGTCATGCGGCTCGCGGAGCGTTCTGGCGCCACGATCCTTCCCGTCGACAGCGAGCACTCGGCCATCCACCAGGCGCTGCGGTCCGGCACGCTCGATGAAGTGCGGCGGATCGTGCTGACGGCCAGCGGCGGGCCCTTCCGTTCCTGGCCCCGGGAGTCGCTCGCCGCCGCTACGCCGGCAGAGGCCCTCAAGCATCCGACCTGGTCGATGGGCCGGAAGATCACGATCGATTCGGCGACGATGATGAACAAGGCGCTCGAACTCATCGAGGCGCGGTGGCTGTTCGGCGTGCCGGCGGAGAAGCTCGGCGTGCTGGTCCACCCGCAGTCGATCGTCCATTCGCTCGTGGAGTTTGTCGATGGCTCGGTCATGGCGCAGCTGAGCCCGCCCGACATGAAGCTGCCGATCCAATACGCGCTCTCTCATCCGCAGCGGCGCGACGGCCCTGCCCGCCGATTCGATTTCGGCCAGGCGATGCGGCTGGATTTCGAGCCGCCCGACTCGGTGCGGTTTCCGGCCGTGCGGCTCGGCCACGAGGCGGCGGCCCGGGGCGGCACGTGCGGCGCCGTGCTGAACGCGGCCAACGAGGAGGCCGTTCGCAGGTTTCTCGACGGCGAGTTGCGGTTTACCGATATTGCGGAAGTATGTGCGCGGGTGCTCGACGAGCACCCGTTCCAGCCCGATCCTTCGCTCGACGATGTCCGTCGACTCGATGCATGGGCCAGACAGGAGGTCGTGAAGTGGGCGGTGTGCTGATGGCGACGACTTGGCTCGTGGCGACGACTTGGCT
>JBIIOK010000147.1:0-5625 GCA_044336985.1 Pirellulales bacterium
CCGGGCGCGTACGTCCGCCTCTGTGAACGGCACTTCAAAAACTCGCTCCGTCCGCCGGAATACGTCCCCCATATCCGCCGGCTCCTCGACCGCACCGACATCGACGCCGTCTCGATCGCCACGCCCAACCACTGGCATGCCCTGATGGCCGTGTGGGCGATGCAGTCTGGCAAGGACGTCTACGTGGAAAAGCCCTGCAGCCACAACGTGGAGGAGGGCCGCGTGATCGCGCAGTGGGCGCGAAAGCTCGGCCGGATGTGCCAGATGGGGGCGCAGAGCCGCAGCATGACCGGCATGCGGGAGACGCTCGAATTCGTGCAGGGGGGCAGGCTCGGGCCCGTGAAGGCCGCCCACGCGATCTGCTTCAAGCCGCGGCCGAGCATCGGGCTGGTCGACACGCCCGCCCCGATCCCGCCGGGGCTCGACTTCGACCTCTGGGCCGGGCCGGCACCGGCCGTCGTGCCCACGCGCAAGCGGCTGCACTACGACTGGCACTGGAACCATCTCACCGGCAACGGCGACCTTGGCAACCAGAATCCGCACGAACTCGACAAGGCCCGCTGGGGGCTCGGCAAGCAAGAGTTCCCCAAGCGGGTCGTGAGCCTGGGCGGCCGACTCGGCTACATCGACAACGGCGACGCCGCGAACAGCCAGGTGACGATCTACCAATGGGATGATGCGCTTTTGATTTCCGATGTCCGCGGCCTGCCGATCAAGTCGCCCGTCACGCTCGGACTCCCGAAGGTGGATCCGCTCAAGGGCGCGGTCAACATCTGGTATGGCACGGAGGGCTTCGCCGTCGCCCCCAACTACAATTCCGGCGCAGCCTTCGACTACGACGGCAACCCGCTCGGCGCCTGGTCGGGCGGCACGTATCAGCAGCACTTCGCCAACTTCGTAAAGGCGATCAAGAGCCGGAATTTCCGGGACCTCCACCTCGACATCGAGGATGGGCATCTCTCGAGCGCGCTTGCCCACCTGGGCAATGTCTCGTGGGCGCTCGGCGAGGTCGTGGGCCCCGGCGCGCGGCCGCGGCTGGCGGCCGACGACAAGCACGTGGCGGCCTCGCTGGAATCATTCGCCACCCACCTTGCCGAGAACGACGTCGACTTCACGAAGACGCCGCTGAAACTCGGCCGCGAGCTCACGCTCGACCCGAAGACGGAAAAGTCGACCGACCCCGAGGCCAACCGCCTTTTCACGCGTGAATACCGCAAGGGCTACGAGCTGCCCCGCGCGTAGGACAGGCTGAAGCCTGTCCTACTTACCCATCCACCGGCTGCTTCGGCGTGTCGAGGATCAGCTGCCAAAACTCGAGGTCGAGCCAGCGGCCGAACTTGAAGCCGGCTTCGCGGACCGTGCCGCAGCAGCGGAAGCCGAGCGAACTGTGGAGCGCCACGCTCGCGACGTTCGTGGCGTCGATGCCGGCAATGATCATGTGCAGCTCGCGCTCTTTCGCGGCGGAGATCAGCGCCTGCAGCAGCTGCCGGCCGATCCCCTCGCCGCGGAACCGCTCGTCGACGTAGACGGAGTGCTCGACGGAATACTTGTAGGCCGCCCGCGGCCGAAACGGCCCCCACGTGGCGAAGCCGGCGAGCACCCCGGGCTCCCATTCGATGCCGAGCACCGGGATGCCATCACGCTGGCGGACGACGAGCCACTCCCGCATCGTCTCCTCGCTCCGCGGGGCATATTCATAGAGCGCCGTTGAGTTGACGATCGCGTCGTTGTAGATCGCCCGGATGGCCGGCAGATGCGCCGCCGTGCATTCGATCACGGCACGTTTCGGCGGGGCGGGCTTCTTGCGGGGCATATAGCCAAGTCTAGCCCGCGTTTCCCGGGCGTGCGGCCGGCGGCGGCGTGAGGAGCGACACCACGATCAGGACCAGGAAGCCGAGCGGGATCGTCACGAGCCCCGGCTGGCTGAAGGGCATCGGGGCCGCCTCGCGGGCGAGTCCGTAGACCTTCTCGAACGTGTCGGCGGAGAGCAGGATCCAGCCGAGCGACGCAGCCATCCCGACCGTGACGGCGGCGATGATCCCCTGCTTCGTCGTCCGCGGCCAGAAGAGGAGCATCACGAGCGCCGGCAGGTTGGCGCTGGCGGCGATGTTGAACGCCCAGCCCACGAGGAAGCTCACGTTGAAGCTCTTGAACAGAATCCCCAGCGCCATGGCGATGAGGCCCAGGCCCACCGCCGCGATCTTGCCGCAACGGACTTTTTCGTGATCGGTCATCCGCACGCCGCAGACATTCTCCACGAGATCGTGGGCCACGGCGCCGCTGCCGGCCATGATCAGGCCGCTGACGGTACCGAGCACGGTCGTGAAGGCGATCGCCGAGATGACGGCAAAGAGCGTGGTGCTGAAGGATTTTGCGAGGAGCGGCGCGGCCATGTTGGTATCGGTGGGGTCGAGGGCGCCCGAGGTCATCGCCCCCAGGCCGAGATACAACGTGAGCACGTAGAAGACGCCGATCGCCGCGATGCCCACGACCGTGCTCTTTCTCGCGGCGGCGCCGTCCTTCACGGTGTAATAGCGGATGAGGATGTGCGGCAGCGACGCGGTGCCGCAGAAGAGCGCGAGCATGAGGCTCGCGAAGTCGAGCCGGCCGGCGAGCGTGCCGCTGGTGAGCCCCTTGAAATAGCCGCCGGGCTTGAGCAGGTCGGCCCCTTTTCGTTCGACGGGCGAGTAGGTGACGTGCGTGCCCTCGGCATCGACGTGCCGCTTCGCCGCCCAGGTGACGATCGTCGAATCCTCGAGCGCCGCCAAGTATTCAAGCGGCCGGAGCGGGCCGGTCGACGTCTTGCCGGCGAACCGTTCGGGCAGCCGCACGATCGTGCCGACCGGCCGCAGGTCATGGTCGCGCGACTGCGGCTGGCCGTCGACGAGCACCGTGCCGTCGGGCCGCACGGTTCTCACCTGGGGGGCGAGGTTTTCCAGGCCGGGCCGGCCCGCGTTCACCTGCAATCCCCGGCCGAGGATCATCGCCGTAAGCACGCCGCAAAAGAGGACGAGCAGCGACCCCTTGATGAACTGCACCCACGTCGTGGAGACCATGCCGGCGGTGACGACGATCAGCGTCACCGCCACGCCCACGAGGACGACACCGGCGGCGTGCGGCAGCCCCAAGAGCGGCGTGATTAGCGAGCCCGCGCCGACCATCTGCGGAATCAGGTAGAAGACGCTCACCACGAGCGTGGAGATGGCCACGGCCATCTTGATGCCGCGGCTGTTGAACTTGGCGTCGAGGGCGTCGGCAAACGTGAATCGGCCCAGGGCCTTGATCGGCTCGGCGATCACGAAGAGGGCCACGATCCAGCCGGCGAGAAAGCCGATTGAATAGAGGAAGCCGTCGTAGCCCGAGAAGGCGATCATCCCGCAGATGCCAAGGAACGACGCCGCCGAGAGATAGTCGCCGGCGAAGGCGATGCCGTTGACGAACCAGTGCACCTCGCCATGGGCCGCGTAGTAGGCCGCGGCCGACTGCTTCTTGCGGCCGAGCCAGAAGGAAAGCGCGAGCACGGCGGCCACGAAGCCGGCGAAGATGAGGACGGCCAGCGGGGAGGTGTCGTGGAGCATCCTGCGCGATTTCCTGTCAGCGTCCTGCCCGGGCGACCATGTAGACAACCGCGAGGATGAGGGCGGACGCGATGAGCCCCATGCCGGCGGCAATCGCGAGATTCACGCCGCCAAACGGCCGCCACGAGAGCAGGTCGGGGCGGACGAGCACGAGCCCCATGAAGGCGCCGTAGAGCAGCACGTAGACCCAGAAGAGCGCCAGTCCGAGCCGGCTCTTCGTCACGTCTTGTCCATCCGTCATGAAAACAACCCCGGGTTGGCCGCAGAGTGTATCAGCCTCGTCTGGCCAACGGCAGTATCATACGTCTCGAAACCCCGGCGCCCCTGCCGTGAACACGTCGTGCTCTACCATCCGTCACCGCGTCGGGCTGTTCGGCATCGCCTGCTGGGCATGGGCCGCCGTGGCTGCCTGCGCCTGCGGCCACGATGCCGCGAGCGAACTCACGTCACAGGCCGCGATCCTCCGCACACATGATGCCGCCCTTGGCATCCGCGGGATCCTCCGCTTTGCCGTCGAGGCTGCCGGGCTTCGCTGGCAGCCGGAGACGGTCGAAGAGGCGCTCCGTCTGGTGCGGTCGATGCAGGAAACCGCACCGGGCGGCGACAATGTCGGCAACTACCGCTGGCGGCTCGGCGATGACGATGTCACCGATCCCAATGCCGTCCATTTTGCGACCCAGCTCACGAGCCTGCTCCGGCTGGCCCACGCCGAGGCCCTCTCCCCCGCCTCCCGCGATTTGCTCGACGTGATGCACCGCGACGCGCTCGTCGCGCTCGACCGCCATCCCGTGAAGCCGGGCTATACGAACATCTTCCTGATGAAGATCTGGAATCATCTCGCCTTGGGTCGGCTCGGCAACGCAGACGCCGGCCACCGCGGGAAGGCGTTGTGGAACGAATGGCTCGCCCACGTCCGCCGCCACGGCATCACCGAATACTCGAGCCCCACCTACTACGGCATCGATCTCGATTGCCTCGGCCTGATCGCCCGACACGCGGAGAACGACTCGATCCGTCGTCAGGCCGAGTCGATGCTCGAGTTTCTCTGGACCACTATTGCCACCAACTGGTTTCCGCCGGCCGAGCGACTCTCGGGCGCCCACAGCCGCGACTACGACTATCTCTTCGGCCGCGGCTATCTCGACGAGCATCTGCACGAGGCGGGCTGGCTCACCGACTGGGCCCCATCCGAATCGACCGGCTGGCTGCCGCAGGCGCCGCACTCCCACCTGCACGTCTTTCGTGATGCCTGCCGTTGGAATCCACCCGCCGGCCTGCGCACGAACGTCGCGGCCCGAACACCACGGTTCGTGGTGCAGCGGTTCAACGCCGAGCCGTGGGCCCGCGCCACGAACCACATCGGCAGATCGATGGCCATCGGCATCGCCGGCGAGTGCCGCGGCCCGGAGGATAAATCGCTCGCCATCCATCTTCCCGGTGGGCGAGAGACGCCCAACGTGACGCTCGTCGTCGATGGCCGCGACGATCCCTACGGCCGCCGCAAGGAGCTCGTCGGCCACGGCGGGCAGGCGAAGGCCCATCACCTGAGGACGTTTCTTGTCGCGTCGCAGCGCGGCCCGCGGATCACCGCCGCGTGGATGATCGACCCGGCGAAGCCGTTCTTTCGCGTCGAATCCGCCGAACTCTCCTGCCTCCGCGCCCATCTCATCATGCCCGCGGACGCGGCGGTGTGGACGGTCACCGAGCGGCTGGCCGACGGCGCCGTACTGCCGGGCAACGCCACGCTCTTTGTGCGGAAGGATGACGTGGTCGTCGGCATCCGCTCGCTCCTCGTGGCGAGCGATGGCTCGGCGCCGCGGACATTCACCCTCCGGGCCGACGCCCCGCAACTCGGAGCCCAGCGGCTCACGGCCACGCTCTCGGAAAAGCCTCCCACGCGCCGTGGCATGGTGGTGCTCGACATCGAAGCTCGCGAGAACTGCGACGATGCTGCCTTCGCCACGTTCCGCGCGGAGTTTTCCGGCCGTCGGACGACAGCAGTGCTGGCAGGCGACCGCCTCACGGTGGAAGGATCGCTGCCGCTGGC
>JBIIOK010000149.1:0-5528 GCA_044336985.1 Pirellulales bacterium
GGCCTTCAGCTTTCGCAGGTTGGCTGGCGTGTCGCGAAACATGAAATCGAAATCGAGCGTCGTGACGGGGGCGCCCTGCATGGCGGCGGCTGCATTGCCGATGAGCACGGCCTCGAGCTTTTGCCTGTTGAGGGCGGCGACCACTCGCGCAAGAAGGGGGCTGGCGTTCATGACGCAATAGTACCCCAAAGCATGACAGGCTTCAGCCTGCCCTACCGGCGGCGGGCGAGCGCGGCGGCGGCGATGCCGATCGCTGCGAGGGCCCAGGTAGAAGGCTCTGGCACGGCCTCGGTGCGCAGTTCCAGGATCGCCCGGTCGCTTGCGCCACCCCAGGTCGCGCCGTTGTCGCTGCTCAAAAGCAGGGCCCCAAATGCCCCGCTGCCCGTGCTGGCGGTGTCGGTCGTCGTCCGAATCGAAGCTGGCGTGCCGAGCGACGATTCGTCGGGCTTGTAAAAAGCGAGCGTCAGCCAGTAACTCGAGTTTGGCTGCAAAGGCGATGTCGCGCTGCCCAGCGAAAATGCAAGCTCGCCCGCCTGATCGGTTGTCTGATGAATGGGCCCGCCGATCACACTGCCGGGAGCGCCGCCGGCATCCGCACGAAGTTCGAGGATGAAGGCCGTCGGCGCTGGCGCAAACTGAAAATCGTCGTCAATGAATTGCATGCCATTGCCCGGCTGCACATGCCAAAGCGCCTGCATCGACACAAAGCCGTTGCCGTCGTTGTCGGCAAACTGCGGCGAGGCCCCGGTGGTAAACCCCTGGGCAAACCGCGTCGAAAACGCGTTAAACGACGTCCAGTTGCCGCCAGGGGACGTGGCGAGATTGCCCACGACCGTCGAGAGCGTGCCTGCGCTGGCATTAGTCGCGACAAGCGAAAGCAGGGCGACGAGGGCCACCAGTGGCATCGCGCGGCGGAAGGGGTGCGGGGACATGGGTGTCATCATCGTTTGCCTTGCCAAAAAGGCAAGTTTTTTGCGTGTTAGCGACCCCGTCTCACGAAAGCCCGCAGCGCAAGCAAGGTCCATCCGCCCTCCACCCCCCCCCCGACGACGCTCCCACCCAACCCGCGAGAAACGCCCCAACTCCCCTCGCTCGCGCGTCGGGCTTCCGTGGGCCTTTCCGGCTGGCGAGCTCACATCGCCTGAGCGGCTGCCCTGCGCCTGGTCTGCAGGGAGTGGGCCACCGCAGCACCGAGTAGCCCAAGAAGCCCAAGAATCCCGCCGCGGGCACCTGGCATATCAAGGGGGTTAAAAATTTTCTTTTCCAAAAGAAACTGCGCGTGGTACCTTTGGGGGGTAAAGGCAATTCTCCATGGCCCAGCGCCGCTCGACCTTCGCTTTTCTTGGCTTCGCTTTTGCGAGCATCGTGGTGGCGTTTGCCTTCTTCGCCTCCTTGACCTCGTCCAGCGCGGAAACCAAGGCCAAGAGCGATCCTGTCGGCGCGGTCGCCACCGGGCTCAAACACAGCCTGAACTGCGGCCCGGTCATTTGCGAGCCCACCAAGGTGCTCGCCGTTCGCCGGTTTCCTCACGACAAGCGGCAGCCGCGGCCGCCGCGTCATCGCAGCGAGCGTGCCAGCTCATACACCGCCGAGCTCGAACTCGCTGCATCGTTGATTAACTCGATCACCCACGACGATCTCCATCGACCGTTTCTTGCCGAACGCGTTCTGGCAAGCCCTCTCTCCGGCCATCCTCTCGAGCTGCTCCGCCCGCCGTCCGTCTGCGCATAAATCGCCGGATGGCTCTTGGCGGGTGGTTTGTCGCCGCCCCGCGTCCCACAGACGCCCCTTCGGGCAAGGCCGCGAGCACGTGCATGCATCGAGTTGCGGAACCGCCACGACGCACGCACCACCAATCCAAGGGAGGGATCAACTCATGTGTGGTATCTGCGGCGTCGTGAGCGGCGTCCAGCGGCAGATCGAGCCTGCCGTCCGGCGGATGATGCACTCAATGGTGCATCGCGGCCCTGACGACGACGGCTATGAGCAGCTCTCGCTCGGCGGCGAGGGCGGCCCCGTAGCCGGCCTTGGCTTTCGGCGGCTGTCGATCCTCGATCTCTCACCGGCCGGCCACCAGCCGATGGTGAATCCGGCCACCGGCAACTGCCTGATCTTCAATGGCGAGATCTACAACTTCCGCGAATTGCGGAAAGAACTCGAGGCCCGCGGCGTGTCGTTCCGCAGCACGAGCGACACGGAGGTTTTGCTACAGGCCCTTTCCACCTGGGGCGAGGCCGCGCTCGAGAAGCTCGAGGGGATGTTTGCCTTTGCGTTTTACGAAGCAAAATCCCGCCGCATCCTGCTCGCCCGCGATCCCCTCGGCATCAAGCCGCTCTATGTCGCCGCGCTGCCCGATAAGTTCGTGTTCGCGAGCGAGATCCACGCCGTCCTGGCCTCGGGCCTCGTGCCCGGCGATCTCGATGTCGCCGGCATCGCCGGGATGCTTGCGTATGGCGCCGTGCAGTCGCCGCGCACGATCTACGAGCGCATCCGGTCGCTCCCCGCCGGGGCGAGCCAGTGGATCGATGCCGGCGCCGCCTCGGGCCGCATTGCCGCGGAGCCGCGGCGGTATTGGTCATTCCCGCGGAACCAGCTTCGCGAGTCGCCGGCCCTCGCGGCGGAAAACGTCCACACGATGCTTCACTCCGCCGTGCTCAAGCATCTCGTGGCCGACGTGCCGGTGGGCGTGCTTCTGTCGGCCGGAATCGATAGCACGATCATCGCCTCGTTCGCCCGCGAATACACCCCGCAGGTGACGGCATTCACGGTGGGCTTCGGCAAGGTCCATGGCGAGGACGAGGTCGCTCTTTCCGCCGCCACGGCCAAAGCCCTTGGCATCAAGCACGTCGCCGTGGGTTTGGATGCCGCCAACATGCCCACCAAGTGGCATGACTGGCTGGCCTCGATGGATAGCCCGAGCGTCGACGGCTTCAACACGTATGTCGTGAGCCGGCGGCTGGCCGCCGAGGGTGTGGTCGTCGGCCTGTCGGGCCTGGGTGCCGACGAGCTCTTCGGTGGCTATTCAACGTTCACCCGCGGCCCCGGCTGGTCGCGGCTTCTGCAAACGCTCTCCTTCATACCCCCATGGCTTCGCTCCGGCGCGGTCGCCGGTGTCGGCCAGTGCAACGGCCGTGTCGGCGCCGTCGAAAAGCTCCGCGACCTCGTGGCCGGCGATCCGAGCGTCGCGGGGATAACGCGTTCGCTCCGCCGTGCGATGTCCAACGACCGGCTCGCGGCGATGGGGCTCGAGCCGCACGAGGTCGGGCTCGCGGCTGACTACCTCGATCGCGGCCCAATGCGGCACGAGCCGGAATTCGATGGCGACCCGTTCAACACGGTTTCCCGGATCGAGTCGGCCCACTACATGCGCGACACGCTCCTGCGGGATACCGATGCCAATAGCATGCGGCATTCGCTCGAGATCCGCGTGCCGTTCCTCGACCTGCCGCTGGTGAACTATGTCTCGGCCCTTTCCGGCCATGTGAAGCGTAGCGGCCGCGGCCCCGCGAAGATGCTGCTGCGGGAGGCGGCCGCCGGAGCCCTGTCGCGAGAGATCGCGAATCGTCCCAAGACCGGCTTCACGCTCCCGATCGGCGATTGGATGCGTGGCCCGATGCGGGAATCGTGTGAAGAGTCGATCCGCCGGGTTGCCGACCTTCCGTTCATCGAGGGGGAGGAGGTCCGTCGCGTCTGGCTTTCATTCCTGAAAGACGGCCGCTCGATTCATTGGTCGCGGCCGCTGGCCCTCGTGGTGCTCGGCAGTGCGCTTCAATATGCTGTATCTCCCTCAGGGGATTCAGCGAAGTGTGCGGCATTGCCGGGGTAATCAGCGCGGATTCGAGAGCGGTCGAACCGGCCGTCCGGTTGATGATGCGCGCGATGGTCCACCGCGGCCCCGATGACGAGGGCTATGAGCAATTCCCGGTCGCGGCAAGCGGCCCATCTTCCGGCGAGGCCACGCTCGGCCTCGGCTTCCGACGCCTGGCGATCCTCGATCTCACGTCCGCGGGCCATCAGCCGATGGTCCACAAAGCCACAGGCGACAGCCTGATCTTCAACGGCGAGATCTACAACTTCCGCTGGCTGCGGGCAAAGCTCGAGGCGCTCGGGGCAAATGTCCGCAGCTCGGGTGATACGGAAGTCTTGCTGCACTCGCTCGTCGCTTGGGGCGAGAAGGCGCTCGACCAGATCGACGGCATGTATGCCTTCGCGTTTTATCACGCCGCCAGCCGCCGGGTGCTGCTCGCCCGCGATCCCTTCGGCATCAAGCCGCTCTACGTGGCGCATGCCCAGCGGGCGTTTGCGTTTGCAAGCGAGGTCCGCACGGTGCTCGCCTCGGGGCTCGTGCCCAGCGACCTCGATCCGGCCGGCATCGCCTCGATGCTCGCGTATGGTGCCCCGCAGGATCCGCTCACGATTCACCGCGAGATCAAGTCGTTCCCCGCGGGCAGCTGCGAATGGCTTGGCGCCGAGGCCGCCGCGGGCCCCGGGCCGATGCAGCGGAGGCGCTTCTGGCGCTTCCCGAATGTGGGCCAGGTATTTGACGAGCAAACGGCCGTCCGCCGGATCCAGGTGCAGCTCAATGCGTCGGTGCGCGATCAATGCATTTCCGACGTGCCGATGGGCGTGTTTCTGTCCGGGGGCATCGACAGCGCCACGCTCGCCGCGATCGCCCGCAACCACCTATCTCCGGTCAACACGTTTGCGATCGGGTTTGAGAGCGCGGGCGGCACCGACGAGCTTGCCGACGCAGCCGCCACGGCCCGCGCCCTCGGCACGCACCATGTGCAGACGGTGCTCGACGACGAATGGATTCGCCTGCAGTGGAGCGAATGGCTGCAGGCGGCCGACCGGCCGAGCATCGACGGGCTCAACACATTCGTGGTGAGCGGCGTGGTGAAGCAGGGGGGCGCGACGGTCGCCCTTTCCGGCATCGGGGCCGACGAGCTCTTCGGCGGCTATCCCTGCTTTGCCAAGGCCCAGCAGCTGCATCGGCTGCTGAAGCCGCTGGCGTTCGTGCCGCCGAGGCTCAGGCGGTCTGCGGCGGCGGCCGTCCTCGCGGCGCTGCCGGCCGGCAAGCGGGCCAAAGCGGTCGATCTCGTGGCCGGCGGTGGCTCGTGCGTGGAGCTAGCCGCGTCGCTCAGGCGGGTGACCAGCGGCCGCGACCTCCGCTCGCTTGGGCTCGAGCCTGAGTCGCTTGGCCTGTCGGAGCAGTATCTGCCTGCCTCCGCCTTCGACGCGTTCACCGATCCCGCCGGCGATCCCTTCAACGCCGTCTCGCAGGCGGAGAGTTTTCTCTACATGGGCAACACGCTCTTGCGTGATGCCGACGTGAATAGCATGGCCCATTCGCTCGAGATCCGCGTGCCGTTCCTGGGCCGCTGGCTCGTGGATTTGGTCGGGGCGATGCCGGGCAGCGTGAAGGCCCCGAAGGGTGCGCCTCCCAAGCATCTCCTGCGAAAGGCGGCCGGGGCGATCCTGCCGCACGATCTTTTTTCGCGGCCGAAGCGCGGCTTCACGCTGCCGAT
>JBIIOK010000046.1:0-17839 GCA_044336985.1 Pirellulales bacterium
AGGAAGCGGGGCACGCTCATGCCGTTGACGGTGACGGTCTCCGCAAACATCGCCGCGGGCCGGACCCAGAGGCCGTGGTCGCCATACTCCTGCCGGTAGACCACGAGTGGCTCGAGGGTCTCGCTGTGGCGGGCGACACCGAGCACCGTGTATTCGTTGCCCTTGTAGTGCCGGTAGCGTCCCGGCTTTATCGCGTTCATGCGTTGCCTCGTCGAGAGATTGTGGTTGTGCGGACGACCCCGGCGGCAGGCATCGGCTTCGTGTTCCGCCAGCGTTGTGTCACACTGACGCCATGAGTCTAGAGAGTGACGAGTTTTACAGGTTGGAAGGGCTGATCTACCGCCCCGTCGCCACGCGGCCCGACTGGCTCAAGGCCTGGCGGAACGAGGCGAACTATCTCCTCTCGCTCGCCCGCCGGGCCGCCGACAACGGCGACGAGGACGAACTCGAGGAACTCGAGGACCAGGCCCGCGAGATGGCAGATGTCGTCGAGGCCCGACTGCGAAGCGAAGGGCTCATGGAGTGAGGTTATGGGAAGAAGCGTCGTGCTCGCCGGTGCCGCCCGCTGCCCGCGCTGCAGCCTGCCGCCGCGCTTATGCACGTGCGACACGCTGCCGCCCGTCGAGACGCAGCTCAGAGTGCACGTGCTCATCCACCGCGGCGAATCACGCAAGCCTTCGAGCACCGGCAAGCTGATCGCCCGAGCCGTGACCGGCGCCGCGTGCCATGTCTACCAGCGCGAGACACGCTTCTTTCCAGCCACCGGCTTCCCGGCTGATGCCATCGAGCCCACCAGCGAGCTCTGGATCCTCCATCCATCTGGCGAGCCGCTTCCCGCGCACCTGCATGCAGGACATGCCTCCGCGGGGCCGCGCAGGCATATCCTGCTGCTCGACGGCACTTGGCGGCAGGCCGGCGAGATGCTCCGGGCCGTGGAGGGCATGGGCCGGAGCGTACGCCTGCCGGATCCGACCGCGGAGCCGAGCCGCTATTGGCTCCGCGACCAGCAAGCCCCGATGCAACTCTCCACCGCCGAAGCGCTCATGGGCGTGTTTCGGGGAGTCGGTGAGCACGAAGCGGAGCGCCGCCTGCGGCTCCACTTCGAGCTCCACGTCTACACGATGCTCCTCGCTCGTGGCCGCCGCGAGATGGCGGAGCGATACCTCGGCCACTCGCCCCTGCTCACCGACGCCCATGTCATAGGTCTCACCCGATGAACGCCTTATCTCGCACCGCTGCCGTACTGCTCCAACCTTTTCAACTCGGTGATCTTTCCCTCCCCAATCGCGTCGTGATGGCGCCGCTCACCAGGAGCCGGGCCGGCAAGGAGCGGCTCCCAAATTCGCTCATGGCGGAGTATTACGTGCAGCGGTCCTCCGCGGGGCTGATCATCGCCGAGGCCACCACGATCTCCGGGCAGGCCAACGGCTGGCTGGAATCGCCGGGCGTCTACACCGACGCGATGCAGGCGGGCTGGCAGGGCGTGACGTCGGCCGTGCATGCCGCCGGCGGCAGAATCTTCCTCCAGCTCTGGCACATGGGCCGGGCCTCGCACAGCGATTTTCATGGCGGACAACTTCCGGTGTCGGCATCGGCCGTGAAGATCGAAGGCGACGGCATCCACACGCCGCTCGGCAAGAAGCCCTACGAGTGGCCACGGCCGCTCGAGACGCGCGAGATCGCGGGCGTGGTCGCCGACTACCGGCGGGCCGCGGCGCGGGCGCGATCCGCCGGGTTTGACGGTGTGGAGATCCACGCCGCCAACGGCTACCTGATCGACCAATTCCTGCAATCAAAGACGAACCTGCGTACCGACGATTACGGCGGCAGCATCGAAAAGCGGTCGCGGTTTCTGCGGGAGGTCGTGGAGGCCGTGTCGGCGGAATGGCCGGCCAACCGCGTGGGCGTGCGGATCTCGCCAAACGGATCCTTCAACGACATGGGCTCGCCCGATTTCCGCGAGCAGTTTTCATTCGTGGCGACCATGCTCGATCGCTGCGGACTGGCGTATCTCCACGTCGTGGACGGACTGGCGTTTGGGTTTCACAAGCAGGGCGAGCCGATGACGCTCGCAGAGTTTCGTCGCGTCTTCCATGGCCCACTGATGGGCAACTGCGGCTACACGCTCGAAACGGCCGAGCAGGTCATCGCAGATAGTGTCGCCGACCTGATCGCGTTTGGCCGGCCCTACATCAGCAATCCAGACCTGGTCGAACGCTTCCGCAACGGCTGGCCACTGGCCGAGCCAGCCGACATGGCCGCCTGGTATTCCCCAACCGGCGCCACGGGCTACACCGACTTCCCGAAGCACGGCCGGTGAGCCCGACACGCCGATCAGGCCTGCGGGCGGCCTGAGCCGAACGTAATTAGGACGACGGTGTCCTCGTCGTCCTCGAACGGGTCGAAGTCGCCGTCGTAGGGACCAAACACGCCGGGCATTTGTGTGGCGGGCAACATGGATGCGGCTCCTTTGATTCAACTCCACCACGGCGGCGGCGCCGAATCAAATGCTTGGAAACGCTCGGTGAAACCGGTATCTTTCCCGGTCTCGCCCGCCCGGGCACCTCACCCAAGAACCCCCCTAGGAAGGGGCGGCTCGCGCCGACCTTCATCCCCCGCATGGCCACCACCACCGCCCCCGCACACGCTCAGGATCCCTGGTTCCAAGACCGCTTCGCCGACCGCATCGGCGGCGCGACTTACGGCAAGGGCAACGAGATTTACAAGTTCGAGCTCATCAAGCGGGCCAAGCGGAAGGCGATGGCCGATCATCCCGAGCGCCGGATGCTCGACTTCGGGATCGGCGAGAATGACGAGATGGCCCCGGAGGGCGTGCGGGCCGTGATGCGGCGGGAGATCGACCGCCCCGAGAATCGTGGCTATGCCGACAACGGCATCGCCGTCTACAAGGAGGCGGTGGCGAAGTTCATGCAGCGGGAGTTCGGCGTCGCGCTCGACCCCGTCACCGAGGTCAACCACTGCATCGGCTCGAAGACCGCCTACGCGATGCTGCCGGCGGCCTTCATCAATCCCGGCGATGTCACGCTCATGACCGTGCCTGGCTACCCGGTCGCCGGCACGGCCACGCGGTGGTTTGGCGGCGTGGTGCACAAGCTGCCGCTCGTGCCGGAAAACGACTTCTTCCCAGATCTCGACGGTATCCCCGCCGACGTGCTCGCGAAGACGAAGTTGCTCGTGCTCTGCTACCCCAACAGCCCCACCGGCAAGACGGCCACCCGCGGCTTTTACGAAAAGGTGGTGGACTGGGCGCACAAGCACCGTGTGATCGTGGTGCAGGACGCGGCCCACATCATGCTTTCCTACGACGATCAGCCGCTCTCCTTCCTTTCGATCGACGGGGCGAAGGAGGTCGGCGTCGAGGTCCACTCGATGTCGAAGGGCTTCCACATGATCGGCTGGCGGCTCGGCTGGGTGTGCGGCCACGAAAAGCTCGTGCGGGCCTTCGCCGACGTGAAGGACAACTGCGACTCCGGGCAGTTCATGGCGATCCAGAAGGCGGGGGCCGCGGCCCTCAGCGATCCCGAGATTCCGAAGCGCGTGCGGGAGAAGTATCGGCGTCGGCTGGAGAAGCTCGTCGGCGTGCTCCGCGCCGTCGGGTTCGACTGCGAGATGCCGGGCGGCACCTACTTCCTCTATACGAAGAGCCCGAAGGGCGCCGGCGACCGCGTCTTCGCGACGGCGCAGGACGCGAGCCAATTCCTGATCCACGATCTCTCGATCTCGACCGTGCCGTGGGACGATTGCGGCGCCTACCTCCGCTTCTCGGCCACCTATGAGGCTGAGGACGAATCGGCCGAGGACGATCTCATGGCCGAAACCCACGCCCGGCTTTCGCGGGCGCGGCTCAAGTTTTAATCTTACGAAGCTTACGGAAGCCCGACGCGCGAGCGAGGAGAGTTGGAGTAGATCACGTATAAACCTTGCTTGCGCTGCGGGCTTTCGTATGTTTTTTTCAGCACCAACTATTTTCTGGGGAGTGCCGGCGATGCGTTCGAGCGGCTGCATCCGTGTTTTGATGTTCTGCGCCCTGGCTGTGGCGCTCCTGCTCCCGTCCACCGGCTGTGGCACGAAGAAGAAGGGCAAGAAGGGGCTCACGGTTGCGCAGCTCAAGGAGAAGGCCGACAAGGAGTCTTCGCCCGACCGCAAGGCGGCCGCCTACCTGAAGATCGTCGGCCAGCAGTTCGGCTCGGGCGACAAGACCGGCGCGAAAGCGTCGGCCGAAGAGGCATTCAAGGCGGTCGTCGACAAGGAAGGGAAGCCGGTGGGCGAAGCAAACCAGCTGGCGCCTCGCATCGTCGAAATCGCCGATGCCTTTTCCCTGGTCGGTGACAAGAAGCAGGCCCGCAAGGCGTTGGAAGCAGCCACGGCCGATGACTTCGTGAACACGATCGAGGACTCGGTGCGCAAGACCCGGGTGCTCGCCGAGTCGGGTGGCATCTACGGAGACAAGGCGAAGGGCGTTGGAGACACCGCGAAGGCGAAGGAAGTGCTCGCCAAGGCGAAGGAGGTGGCCGAGGCCGCCGACGAGCGGTTCCGCGCCGAGGCGCTCGGCGCGGTGGCGCTGGGATACACGCGCAGCGGCCTCGCCGACGACGCCAGCGACATGGTCGACAAGCTCGTCGAGGCCGCCAAGGCGCTCGAGGAGCCGAAGGCAAAGGCCGAGGGCCTTGCCGCTGCCGCCAACGTGAAGGCGCGGACCGGCAAGAAGGACGAGGCGAAGGAGCTGCTCGACGAGGCAGCGGCCGCCGCCAAGAGCGTCGGGCGGGCCGACGGCAAAGCCTTCGCGCTGATCGCGATCGCGATCGCCACCGAGGCCAATGGCGACGTGAAGAAGGCCTTGTCGCTCTTGAAGGAGGCCGACAAGGCGGCCAACAAGGCGGGCGAGCCAGACACGCAAAAAATGCTCGTCGAGAAGGTCAACAAGCTGACGATGGAGTTCAGCAAGAAGTAGCGGGCCCCGACTGTCACATGCCCCACACCACGATCGTCTGGCTCCGCCACGACCTGCGGCTCGACGACAACCCCGCGCTGGCGGCCGCCGCGGCCCGCGGGTCGGTCGTCCCCGTCTTCATCTGGGCGCCCGACGAAGAGGCTCCCTGGGAGCCCGGCGCGGCCTCGCGGTGGTGGCTGCACCAATCGCTCGAGCGGCTCTCGGCCGCCTTCGAGAAGGCCGGGGCACCGCTCGTGATTTGCCGCGGCGGCTCGCTCGACACCCTGCGGTCGCTCGCCAAGGAAGTTTCCGCGACGCACGTGGCCTGGAACCGCCGCTACGAGCCGGCCGTGGTCAAGCGCGACACGGGCATCAAGAAGGCGCTCGCCGCCGATGGCCTCGCGGCGGAAAGCTTCAATGGTTCATTGCTCTTCGAGCCGATGCACGTGGCCACGAAGGAGGGGCGGCCCTACCAGGTCTTCACTCCCTTTTGGCGGACGCTCCTCGCGCGGGAGGAGCCCGCCGAGCCGGTCGCAGCGCCCCGGAAGCTCTCGACTGTCGCGAAGCGGCCGAAGAGCGTCGCGATCGAATCGCTCGAACTCCTGCCGACGATCGACTGGGCGGCGGGATTTCGGGAGATGTGGTCGCCCGGTGAGGCCGGGGCTGCGAAGCGGATGGGCCGGTTCCTCGAGAAGGGGCTGGGATCTTACGGCAGCGGCCGCGATCGACCGGACCACGACGGCACGAGCGCCCTCTCGCCGCACCTGCACTTCGGCGAACTCTCGCCGCGGCGACTGTGGCATGCCGTTCGCGAGCAGACCGGCGGCAGGCCGGCGGCGAAGATCACGGGCAGTCCGGAGGTCTACCTCCGCGAGCTCGGCTGGCGGGAGTTTGCGAACCACCTGCTCTTTCATTTTCCGCACACGAGCGACGCGCCGCTCCGCGCCGACTACGCCCGGTTTCCATGGGTCAACGACCCGGTCGGGCTGCGGGCCTGGCAGCGGGGCCGCACCGGCTTTCCGATCGTCGATGCCGGAATGCGGCAGCTCTGGACCACCGGCTGGATGCACAACCGCGTGCGGATGATCGTGGCCAGCTTCCTCGTGAAGGACCTGCGCATCTCGTGGCTCGAGGGGGCGAGGTGGTTTTGGGACACGCTCGTCGATGCGGACCTGGCCGCCAACACGCTCGGCTGGCAGTGGGCCGCCGGCTGTGGCGCCGATGCCGCCCCATATTTCCGCATCTTCAATCCGACCAGCCAGGCCGGGAAATTCGACCCTGACGGCGCGTATGTGGCCGCATGGGCCGGCGTCGATGCGAAGGACTACCCAGAGCCGATCGTCGATCACGCCGAGGCGCGGAAGCGGGCGCTCGAGGCGCTCAAGACGGTGTCACGTCCTTCAGCCCGAAAAGCCTAGAGCGTCAGCCGAGGAACCGTGACGCCCGGCCAGCTCCCCCTGTTCGATGATGCCGATGGCGTCGATCCGGCGGCGTGCGAAGACGCCATCCGCGCGATCGGCAGAGTGCTCCCCGCAGGCATTCACCTCGGCACGTCGAGCTGGTCGTTTCCCGGCTGGACGGGGCTGGTGTATGCACCGCGCGGGAAAAAGCCCGCCAGCGAGCAGGTGCTCGCGCGGCACGGGCTCGCCGCCTACGCACAGCATCCGCTCTTTCGCACGGTGAGCCTCGACCGCACGTTCTACGCGCCGCTCACGGCGGAGGAATTCGCCCGCTACGCAGCGCAGGTGCCGGATACGTTTCGGTTCGTGGTCAAGGCGCCGGTGGCGTTCACCGACCCGGTGATTCGCAAGAGCGGATCCGGTGAGGCAGCTCGCGACAACCCCTCGTTTCTCGACGCGGCCGGCGCCGCGGCCACGTTCGTGCAGCCCGCCATCGAGGGCTTGGGAACGAAGGCCGGTCCGCTCGTGTTTCAATTCCCTCCGCTCGGCCGACGGCTCTTGGCCGACATCCCTCGGCTCGTCGCGCGGATCGCCGCCTTCATGACGGTGCTGCCCCGCGGACACCTCTATGCGGTCGAGGTGCGCGACCCGCAGCTTGCCTGCGAAGCATTCGCTTCGGGGCTGCGCGAGTGCGGTGCCGTGCCCTGCCTGGCGATTCATGCCCGGATGCCGCCCGTGGCCGAGCAGGCGGCCGTCCTCGGGCTCGACGCCGCCGAGTGCACGCTGCCGCTCGTCGCCCGTTGGAACCTGCACGCCGGCCGCGGCTACGAGGAGGCAAGGGCCGACTATTTCCCGTTCAATCGCATCGTCGAGGAGGATCGCCCCAGCCGCCTGGCGCTCGCGCGGCTGGCCCGCGCGGCGTCGGCTGCCGACCGCGACGTGTACGTCACGATCAACAACAAGGCGGAGGGCTCGGCCCCGCTTTCGGTGCAAGCGTTGGCCGCAGCGATCGTCTCCCGCACCGGCGACTGAAATCTGTCGCCGGCGTCGATGGAATCAGTCGCGGACGGCCCGATGGAGCCGGCGACTTCTTGCGGGTGTTTCCGGGGAGTCGTACAACTTCGGTTCTTCCACGAACATCTTTCTCCAGGGGCAATCTCATGGCCACCGCCACCGCGACCAAGAAATCCGCCAAGCTGCCCGAGTCGAAGAACGTCGGCAGCGCCCTCGACAGGGCGCTGACTGCCGGCAAGGGAATCCTTCGGCTCTCGCCGACGTGGGTGCCGCGGAGCTTCCTCCATCCCGGCAAGCGGGTGCGGCTGCATCCCGACGACTACTACGCCTACGGCCTCGACCGCGGCGGCATCGATGAGCGGTGGTTCGCCAGCACGACGGAAGCGGCGAACGAGGGCCGCGTGCCCGACGAGGGGCTCTCGTGGTGCGTGTTCGACGGCGAACGGTTTCTGCTGCGCGATGCGGTGAGCGAAGGGGGTGCGAAACTCGTCGGCAAGCAGATTTGGGACCGCTACAAGAAGTGGCCGGTCTATTCCAAGTTCTTCGACAACATGGGGCCGATCCCCCATCACATGCACCAGTCGTTCGACGACGCGAAGCTCGTCGGGCAGGAAGGCAAGCCTGAGAGCTACTACTTTCCGCCGCAATACAACAACTGCGATAACAACTTCCCCTACACCTTCATGGGCCTCGAGCCCGGCACCACGAAGGACGATCTCCGCCGCTGCCTCGAGAACTGGAACAAGGGCGACAACGGCATCCTCTATCACTCCAAGGCCTACCGGCTGGAGCGTGGCACCGGCTGGTTGATCCCGCCGGGCGTGTTGCACGCGCCGGGGTCGCTGCTCACTTACGAGCCGCAGTGGGGCAGCGACGTCTTTGCGATGTTTCAGTCGCTCGTCGAGGGCCGGGCGGTGCCGTGGAGCCTGCTCGTCAAGGATATGCCGAAGGAGAAGCACCAAGACCTCGATTTCATCATCGGCCAGCTCGATTGGGAGAAGAACGTCGATACGCACTACAAGGAGAGCAACTTTCTCTCGCCGATCGTGGATGAGAAGCGGAGCTCTCCCGGCGCCACCGACAAGTGGATTGTCTACGGCCACGTCGACGGCAGGCAGCTCTTCAGCGCGAAGGAGCTCACGCTCGAGCCCGGCGCGAAGATCACGATTCATGACGCCGGCGCGAGCGGTTGGATCACCGTGCAGGGCGAGGGGAAGGTGGGCGTGCACGACGTGGCCACGCCCACGCTCATCCGCTTCGGCGAGATGACGGCCGACGAACTCTTTATTTCGGCCGACGCCGCCGCCGCGGGCTACACGGTGGAAAACACCGGCCCCGGCCCGCTCGTCTCGCTCCGTTACTTCGGCCCCGACGTCCACCCCGATCTCCCCAAGCACGGAAAGAAGCGTTGAGATGCCGCATACCTCTCCCAAGCTCCACAACGCCATGTGGCCCGGCCTCGTCGGCAAGGGCACCGATCCCGGTCAGGAGCCGCCGATCTCGCTCGACCGGATGCTCGAGCTGACGGCCGCGGCGAACGTCAATGGCCAGAAGTTCGACGGCATCGACTATTTCTTGTTCCTGCCGCATACGAACCCGGAAGCGAGCGACGCGGAGCTCGGGCACATAGCCGACAAGATCGCGAAGCACGGCTTCACGGTCGGCTCGCTCGTGGCGCCGGTCTGGCCGGGCACGGTGGGCGATTCCGCGATGGGCGACGCGGCCGCAAAGGAAAATTTTCTCTCGGCCGTGAAGATGGCCTGCCGGATCGCGAGGGTGTTTGAGAAGCACGGCGTGCGGAAGTACGGCGTGATCCGCATCGACTCGGCCGAATTTGGCGTGGGCAAGTGGCGGGAGAACCCGCGGGCCAACACCGCAAAGATCGCCGAGACTTTCCGCGAGGCGGCGAAGATCGCGAAGGACAATGGCCAGCGGCTGGCGGCCGAGGGGGAGATCTGCTGGGCCGGCATGCACTCCTGGAAAGACATGCTCGACCTGCTCGAGGAAGTCGGCATGCCAGAGACCGTCGGCTTCCAGGCCGACCTCGCCCACACCTATCTCTACCTGCTCGGCTACAACGCCCCGGAGCACGCGCTCGTGCAGCCGGGCTATTCCGAGGCCGAGTTTTACGCCGCCTACAAGAAGATGGTCGACAAACTGCGGCCGTGGACGATCGACTTCCACGTGGCGCAGAACGACGGCCAGGTGCACGGCGCCGGCGCGCATGACAAGACGGGGAAGCACTGCCCGGCCGACGACCCGAACGGCAAGCTCGACATTGTGAAGTGCTCGGGCTACTGGCTCGAGGGCGCGGCGGATCGCGGCATCAAGCACATCTGCTGGGACGGCTGCATGTTCCCCAACGCCACGCTCGAAAACCCGAAGACCTGGAACACCATCCTCAAGACCATGATCGCCGTCCGCGACGCGCACGGCTGGAAGGCCTGAGTCACCGGGAAAATCGCCAACGGAAGCCCGCAGCGCAAGCAAGGATTATCGGCGATCCATGTCAACACTCCTCGCTCGCGCGTCGGGCTTTCGTATCAGTCGCATCACTCTCATCGATCACAACAAGACCAAAGAAGAGAATATTCAATGGCAAAGCAGCTCCGCATCGGCATGATCGGCTACGGCTTCATGGGCCGCGCCCACTCCAATGGCTACAACCGCGTCAAGGACTTCTTCGACCTCGAATACCTGCCGGTGCTCCAGGCCGTGGCCGCCCGCGATGCGGAGAAGGCGAAGGCCTTCGCCGACCGCTGGGGCTACAAGCGGGTGGAGACCGACTGGCGGAAGCTGGTGGCGGCCGACGACATCGACGCCATCGACATCTGCACGCCCAACAACCTCCATGCCGAGATCGCCATCGAGGCGGCCAAGCATGGCAAGGCGATCCTCTGCGAGAAGCCGCTCTCGATGGACACGGCCGAAGGGGAGAAGATGTGCCAGGCCGTCGAGAAGGCCGGCGTGCCCAACATGGTCTGGTACAACTATCGGCGCATTCCGGCGGTGACGTTCGCCAAGCAGATCATCGATTCCGGCAAGCTCGGGCGGGTTTTCCACTACCGGGCCGAGTTCCTCCAGGACTGGACGATCAACGCCGACCTGCCGCAGGGGGGCGCGGCCCTCTGGCGGCTCGATTCGGCGGCGGCCGGCAGCGGCGTGACGGGCGATCTCCTCGCCCACTGCATCGACACGGCGCTCTGGCTCAACGGCTCGGTGAGCGACGTCACGGCGATGACCGAGACGTTCGTGAAGGAGCGGAAGCACCAGCTGACCGGCAAGATGGAGAAGGTGGGGATCGACGACGCCTGCTCGTTCCTCTGCCACTTCAAGAACGGCTCGCTCGGCCTCTTCGAGAGCACGCGGTATGCCCGCGGCCACAAGGCCCTCTACACGTTCGAGATCAACGGCGAGCACATGAGCCTGAAGTGGGATCTGCACGATCTGCATCGTCTCCAGGTCTTCGACTACAAGGACGAAGGGCCGATGCGTGGCTGGAAGAGCATCCACGTGACTGACGGCGATCATCCCTACATGGACAAATGGTGGGTGCCAGGTCTGGCGATCGGCTACGAGCACTCGTTCGTGCATCAGGTGGCCGATTTCCTCGAGGCCTACGCGAAGAAGCAGCCCGCTCATCCCACGTTCCGCGACGCGCTCGAGACGCAGAAGGTCTGCGACGCCGTGCTGCAGAGCGCGAAGACCCACCAGTGGGTGAACGTGTGAGTAGGGTAGGCTTCAGCCTGCCATCGGTGGGGTAGGCTTCAGCCTGCCAATAACCGCTTGCGGAGCAAGCGGTCTACTTTAAGCCTGTCCTACTTGCAATCCGGCTCGAGCGACGCGATCTTCGCGACGCGACGCGCATGCCGGCCGCCCTCGAAGGGCGTCTCGAGCCACGTGCGGAGCATCTTTTCCTGCAGTTCCTGGCCGATCATCTCGGCCGAGAGGCAGAGCACGTTGAGATCGTTGTGTCGCCGGCTCATCTCGGCCGTGACTTCGTCGTGGCAGGTGGCGGCGCGGACGCCGTGGACCTTGTTGGCGGCGATCGCCATGCCGACGCCCGTGCAGCAGAGCAGGATGCCGCGGTCCACCGACCCTTGGCTCACGCGTCCGGCCACGTCGGCCGCGATATCGGGATAGTCGACGGCCTCTTCGCCGTGGCTGCCGCAGTCGACAACCTGGTGGCCCATGTTCTCCAACAGACCGATGATGCGCAGCCTTGCGGCCACGCCACGATGATCACTCCCGATTGCGATGCGCATGATTGCTCCGAGCGAATCCTTCCGATGACCTACCGCCAACAATCTACCGGCGGGGAAGCACGTTTTCGAGTGTATCCAGTCTGGCGAGCAGATGCTCGCGGATTTGTTGCGCACATTTCCGATAGGTGGCCACCGGGCCGCCGATCGGGTCGAGCACGTCGAGCCGGTCGGGCGAAAGCAGGGCCACGCGGCCGCCGGCCTCGGCAAACTGCGACAGGAGTGCGGCGCGGTGGGAGGCAGTCATCGTCCAGATGATGTCGGCCTGCCGGATGAGGTTTTCCGTGACCGGCTGGCTGCCGTGGCCCGACAGGTCGCAGCCGATCTCCGCCATGGCCTCGAGGGCGCCAGTGCTCGCCTTGCCGCCGGACCAGGCTGCGACCCCGGCGCTGGCGACGACCACGCCGTGCTCCTCGATCTCGTCGGGGCCGCACCCGAGCCGCTCTGCCATGAGCTGCCGGAAGATCGCCTCCGCCATCGGGCTACGGCATGTATTGCCGGTGCAGACGAAGAGCACCATCAGGCTCGAGAGGCGGCGGAGCGTCTCCTGCGACACGATCCCCTGATGCACGATCCGAAAATCGCTCTCGTCCACCTCGATCGTGGAGGCGGGCTGCGCGTAGCGGGCGCGGCCGTCGTCGATCACGAGCGACACCGCCGCCTGTGCCCGGGCCAGCACGTCTTCTGCCGTGACGAGCGGCGGCTCACCCGGCGCGGCGGGCTCGGCGAGCACCACCGGGCCAGCCAGCATCCGCATGCAATCGGCGAGCATCTGGTGGCCGGGCACCCGCAACCGCAGCCTGCCGGCGCCGACGACCGCCTCTCGCGCCGTCGGTGGCAGTCGGTGGACGAGGCTTTCCGGGTGGTCGTCGGCGACGATGATCGTCACCGGCCCGGGCCAGCACCGCCTGGCGATCCGCCGGCCGATCGCGGAAAGCCGGGGAGCCCAGTCGAGGGCTTCGTCGGCGCTTTTGAGCGCGACGGTGAGCCGTGGCTCACCCTCGCGGACGGGGGAGAGGCCGACGAGACGCAACACGGCGGCTTCGTCGCGGATGCTCGACGCGATGACGTAATCCGTCTCGGTCGGGAAGGCGACGCTCCGGCCCTCGGCGAGCGTCTGCACGGCGCGGTGCACGACGTCGCGGGCGTCGTCAGTCCTTCGCAAGTCGATCACCATCGGCCGCATGGGCAACCCCAGAGGGGCGGATCACCATCATGACCGGGGCCATGCACCCGACGCATCCGCCGGGCCGTGCGAAATCCGCTGAAAAGACGGGCAACCTGGAAAAACTACCGGAGTTTGCGGGGGCCAGTCAAGGATCGCCTTCAGGGAAAGAGCGCAGCGAAGGGACAGTTTTCGCCTTGTGGCAGCGGGGGCATCGCGGCTATTCCTCCCCGGCTTCCGCGACCGCACCCCGAGCCCGCACCGACGATGGCCTTGCGCACCATTCTTTCCGCCATGCCGCACCCCAGCCGACGGGTCTTCGTCGCGATCCTGCTCGCCGTCGTGGCCGCGACGGCGCAGGCACAGTCCCCGCTCCCCGCCGTGCCCGGGGCGCCGGCCCCATCGCCAGCCCCAGCCCCAGCCACGAACGACGCGAACCGCATCGTCGAGGTGCGAATCGAGGGCAATCACGCCACCGAGGTCTCGAAGCTGCCAAAGCTCGTCACGCGAGCCGGCCAGGTCTTCGATCCACAGGCGATCGAGGAAGACGTGCGGACGCTCCACCGCTCGCGGAAGTTCATCGACGTGCACCCGAAGTACGTGCGCGTGAAGGAAGGCGTGGTCGTGATCTTCCAGGTGGTGGAGCGACCGATGCTCCGCTACGTGAAATACATCGGCAACGAAAAGGTCACCACCCGCACGCTGCGGAAGAAGGCCGAGATCGACGTCGGCGACTCGATGGATCCCTATGTCGTCGAGGAGGCTCGGCGGCGGATCGAGGCGCATTACCACGAGAAGGGCTACGACGCGGCGCGGGTGTCGACGGTCGAAGGCAACAAGCCGGGCGACAGGGGGGCGGTGTTCCTGATCGACGAGGGCCGGAGCAAGAAGTCGCTCTGGACGAGCTTCGTCGGCAACTCCATCGCCACCGACGCGCGGCTGCTGACGCAGATCAAGTCGAAGCCGGGCGTGTTTTGGCTGCTCGGCGGCGACATCGACCGGCAGAAGATCGACGAGGACGTCGACACGCTCACCGCTTATTACCGCAGCCTCGGTTTCTTCCAGGCAAAGGTCGGCCGGGAGCTCGAGGTGGTGCAGAGCGGCGGCCGCGATTGGACGCTGCTGACGTTCGTGATCAACGAGGGCCCGCGCTACACGGTTCGTAACGTCTCCTTCATCGGCAACAGCAAGTTCAAGGGCGAGTTTCTCGCCCGTGACCTGAAGCTCAAGAGCGGCGAGCACTTCAATCAGGGCAAGATGGATGCCGACCTCGGCCTGATCCGCGACATCTACGGCGGCCGCGGCTTCGTCTTCGCCGACATCAAGGCCGACCCGCGGTTTCTCGAGGAGCCCGGCCAGCTCGATCTCGTCTACAACGTCGCCGAGGGGCAGCGATACCGCGTGGGGAAGATCAACGTGCGGATCCGCGGCGAGCACCCGCACACCAGGCACAGCACCGTCTTGAACCGTCTCTCGCTGCGGCCTGGCGACATCCTCGACATCCGCAAGCTGCGGGATGACGAGCGGCGACTCAAGGCGAGCAGCCTCTTCCTCGCCGACGCCGCCAAGGGGGAGGGGCCGCGGATCGTCTTCAGCAAGCCGGATAACGCCGCCGACGGCAACCAACAGATCGCCCGCGAGCCGGGCCGGCCTGGCTTCCGCGGTCAGAGCCCCGATCCCGAAAGCGCCGACGAAGCCGTCATCGACCTGGTGCTCGAGGGGCAGTTGAGCGATGAGCCCGCCCCCGCCGCCGCGCCCCGTGCGACCACCGTCTCGAACGGCCCCGTCTGGCGTGGCCAGAGCCCGCAGCCGATGCCACGGCAGGCGGTGCCCGCGCAGGGCTGGGGTGGCGCGCCGCTCGCGCCGACCGGCCCAGAGGCGGTGGACTATTCGCGGATGACCGCACCGCAGCCGGCCTACCAACAGCCGCCGGTATATGTCGCCCAGCAGCCAGTCGCCCCCGGGATGCAGCCCGGAATGATGCAACCGGGCATGATGCAACCGGGTCTCGCGCCCCCCGGCATGATGCAGCCAGGCATGGTGCCAAACTTCGCCGGCGAGCAGCCGATGCAGGTCTTTCCGGGCAACGAGCCTTACGTCGTCGTCGATGTCGACGCCGAGGAGACGCAGACGGGCCGCCTCATGATCGGTGCCGGCGTCAACTCCAACGCCGGCCTCGTCGGCAATATCGTCATCGACGAGCAAAACTTCGACATCACACGGCTGCCGCGCAGCTGGGACGACATCCGCAATGGCACCGCCTTCCGCGGTGCCGGCCAGCGATTCCGGCTCGAGGCGGCGCCCGGCACCCAGCTGCAGCGCTACACGGCAACCTTCCAGGAGCCCTACCTCTTCGACACGCGGATCGGGCTCTCTACGAGCGCCTCCTACTACACCCGCTACTTCTACGACTGGGCCGAGGCCCGCACGGGCGGCCGCATCGGTCTGGGATATCAGTTTGCCTTCGCCCCGGATCTCTCGGTGAACACCGGCTTCCGCGGCGAGAGCGTCGATGTCTTCAACCCGCGCGTCTTGGCGCCGGCGATCCAAAACATGCTCGGCACCAACGCCGTCTACGGCTTCAGCGGTGGCATCATCCACGACACCCGCGACAGCCCGTTCCTGCCCACGCAGGGGCACCTTGCGAGCTTCGAGTTCGAGCAGGTGATCGGCACGTTCCAATACCCGCGAGGCATCCTCGAAGGGCGGCAATACTTCCTGCTCAATGAGCGGCCCGACGGTTCCGGCCGCCACGTGCTCTCGATCGGCTCGGTGCTCGGCATGTCGGGCCCCGATACGCCCGCTTACGACAACTTCTTCGCGGGAGGCTACAACACGATCCGCGGCTTCGCTTTCCGCGGGGCGAGCCCCCGCCAGGATGGCGCCATCATCGGCGGTCCGTTCCAGTGGCTCAACACGATCGAGTATCTCTTCCCGATCACCGCCGACGACACGCTCCGCGGCGTGGTCTTCACCGACTTCGGCACGGTCGAGTCCAACGTTGCGATCAACCAGATGCGCGTCGCACCGGGCTTCGGCCTCCGCATCACGCTTCCCGCGATGGGCCCGGCCCCGATCGCGCTCGACTTCGCCTTCCCGGTCGCCTACGCCCCGTACGACAGCCAGCAGCTCTTCAGCTTCTTCGTCGGATTCGCCCGCTAGCCCGAGGGGCGGGCCGTCGGTCCGCCGCACGCATGGTCCAGCTCAGCCAGCCGCCCGGCACGGAACGCATCCTCGTCGTCCGCAATCGGTTCATCGGCGACACGGTGCTCGCCATCCCCTTCCTGCGCAACCTGCGGCGGCGGTTTCCGGAAGCGGCCATCGATGTGTTGGTGGAGCCGGCCGCGCGGGACGTGCTCGCCGACTGCCCCTACATCGACGAGACCATCACCTGGAAGCGGCCGCACCGCGGCTTCTTCAAGCTGCCCTGGATGGTCAAAAGCACGCTCGACCTCGCCGCCCAGCTCCGCGGCCGCGGCTACACGCGGGCGTATGTGCTCAAGCGGTCGCTGGCCGGCAGCCTGCTCGTCTGGTGCGCCGGTATCCCGGCGCGGATCGGGTTTGCCTCGAAGCGATCGCCTCCGCTGCTCACGCGGGCCGTCGAGCTCCGCCGCGATCGCCACGAGGCCGAGCTCTTCCTCGATCTTCTGCGGAGCGACAATATCGAGGTCGATGACGGCCACAACGAAAACTGGACGTCGCCGGCGGCCGTCGCGAAGGTCGAGAAGCTTCTGGCCGCCGCGGCCCGCGGTCGCAAGCGGGTCTTCGTCGCGCCCCGATCGACCGACATCCACCGGGAATGGCCAGTCGACCGGATGGCCTGCATCCTCCGTTGGCTCGTCGAGCAGCACGGCTGCGAGATCTTTTTCTGCGGCGCCCCCGACGACACCATGTTGCACGCGGAGATCCGCGGCCGCCTGGGCGCCGGGGCCGATGCGCATGTGCGCGACCATTCGCTCGACCTCTCGCTCCGCGAGGCGGTCGCCCTGATCTCGCGCATGGATCTCTGCCTGGGCGTCGACACGGGCCTGCCGCACATCGCGGCCTCGTTCGGCGTGCCCACCGCGGTTTTGTATGGGCCGACCGATCCGGGCAAATGGCATCCGTGGAAGACCCGCTCGGCGATCGTGCAATCGCCGTCGGGATTGGTCGACGAGATCTCCGTCGGGCAGGTGGCCTCGGCCGTCGGCGGCCTGCTCGAGGTGATCCCGGCGTCCAAGCCCGCGGTCGCTTCCACGGGCCGCGCGATCCGCACACTCGATCTGCGGAAGGGCGGCTTCCGTTACGAGGTGCTCGAGTCGAAGGCGCCGGCGGCAGCCGAGCCGGCCACGAAGCCGCTCGCCCAGGCCCACTGAAAGTTGAAGCCGCCGATGCGGCCATCGACGTCGAGCACTTCGCCGGCGAAGTGAAGGCCGGGGCAGATCCGGCTCTCCATCGTCTCGAGCCGCACTTCCGAGAGCGGCACGCCGCCGGCGGTGGCCTCGGCGATCGTGAAGCCGCGGTCGCCCACCACCTCGAGCGGCGTGGACGTGACGAGCTGCACGAGCTTCTTCCGCGCGTCGCGCGGGACGTCGCCCTGGGGCGGCGTGCTGGAGAGTTCGCAGAGCTTGCGCGCGAGCCGGTCGGGCAATTGATCGCGCAGAATCGCGAGCGCGCCGCGGCCGCGCGGCTCGAGAAAGAGCCGTTCGACAGCGTCGGAAGTGTTTCCCGGCAGCCAGTTCAGCGAGAGCCTGACTGTTTGGCCGCTCTCGCGGGCCACGAGCCAGTGGCGGCTGATGTCGAGGACGCTCGGACCCGAGAGGCCGAAGTGGGTGCAGAGCGTGCTGCCGGTGAACGCGACGATCCGCTTGCCGCTGGCGGCTGAAAGGATGATCTCGGCGGGGAGCGTGAGCCCCGACAGATCGGTGATCCAGTGGCCTTGCGGCAGGACGAGCGGCACGAGCGCCGGCACGATCGGCGCCGTGAGCGAGTGGCCAAGGCTCGTCGCCAGCGCGAAGCCGCCGCCGTCGGAACCCGATTTGGGCAGCGATTTTCCGCCGGTGCAGAG
>JBIIOK010000047.1:0-17819 GCA_044336985.1 Pirellulales bacterium
AGCGCCCGCTTGTCGATCGCGCGAAGCAGGTCGGCGAGATTCCAGCGGCGAATCTGCCTGGCGAGGATCGCGACGCCCTCGTGATGCACCGAACCGGTGAGCCGCTCGAGGTTTTCGGGCTCCACCACCTGGAAGCCCTTGCGAGTGGCGATGCAGTGCTCGATGAGCGACGCGAACCGCCGCTCGCGGTCCTTCGTCATGTAGACGCGAATGACGTCGTGGGGCCGCCGCGCGAAGAGGGCCTCGCAGGCATGGACGCCGTGATACTTCTCCTCCGATTTGTCTTGGTGCCGCGGCCGCGCGGCGGCTGGGGCGGAACGCTTCGAGGGGCGGCGCGGTTTCATGATGGGGGGAAGTCTACGCTCCGCCCGCTGCAGAAAGTAGGACAGGCTTCAGCCTGTCGAGAGTAGACCGCTTCCTCCGGAAGCGGATCTGGATCCGCTTCGGGACGAAGCGGTCTACGGGGAGGAAGCGGTTTACTCGACAGGCTGAAGCCTGTCCTACTTACAGTGCGCGGCGGTATTTCTTCGTGCCGCGCGGCTTCGCGCCGGCGGCCGGTGCGGCTGCGGGCGTGGCGGCAGCGGCGCGCTTCTCGCCACGCGGCTTGCCCTTGCCGCGGCGGCCCTTTGCCGGCTTCGTTCCGCCCTTGGGCCCGCCATCGGAATGACGTTGCCGTCCCGGACGGCCGCGTTCACCTCGCCCGCCGGCGTGTGCCGGCGGCCTCTTCGGGCCGCGTTCCTCCGCCTCGTCGGCCTTCGGCAGATCGGCGGGCAGGTCGGTGCGTTCAGGAATCTGCTTCCGCAAGAGCCGCTCGATCGCCGCGAGCCGCGGCCGCTCCTCGCGGTCGCAGAAGCTCACGGCGGCGCCGGTGAATCCGGCGCGGCCGGTGCGGCCGATCCGGTGGACGTAGGTCTCCGGTTCGTGCGGCAGTTCGAAATTGACGACGTGCGTCACCTGATCGACGTCGATGCCGCGGGCCGCGATGTCGGTCGCGATCAGCACCGGCGGCCGCTGCGACTTGAACGACGACAACGCGAGCTCGCGCTGGTTTTGGCTCTTGTTGCCGTGGATCGCGGCGGCCCGGATGCCGGCCTTCTCGAGGTCGCGCTGCAGCTTGTTGGCGCCGTGCTTCGTCCGCGTGAAGACGATCACACGGGCCATTCCCTCGTGCTTGAGCAGGTGAACGAGCAGGTGCTTCTTCTGCCTCTGCGGCAGGAGAAACACCGATTGCTCCACCGTCTCGGCGGGCGTGGCCTGCGGCGCTGTCTTCACCTCGAGCGGGTCGTGCAGCATCGTCTCCGCGAGATGCCGCACCTCGGCGGGCAGCGTGGCGGAGAAGAAGAGCGTCTGCCGCTTCTTCGGCACCTGCGCCACGATCTTGCGCACGTCGTGGATGAAGCCCATGTCGAGCATGCGATCGGCCTCGTCGAGGACGAGAAACTCGACCGACCGGATGTCGACGAGCCGCTGCTGGATCAGGTCGAGGAGCCGGCCCGGCGTGGCCACGAGCACGTCCACGCCGCGCTGCATCGCCGCGGCCTGCGGCTTCTGGTTGACGCCGCCGTAGATCACGGCGCTCCGCAGCTTGGCGTGCTTGCCGTAGGCGCGGAAGCTGTCGTGGATCTGGCTGGCGAGTTCGCGGGTGGGGGCGAGCACGAGCACGCGGCAGCGATGGGGCTGCACCTCGCGTCGGTCGGCCATCAGCCGCTCGATGAGCGGCAGGGCGAAGGCGGCGGTCTTGCCCGTGCCGGTCTGGGCACAGCCGAAGAGGTCGCGGCCGGCGAGCACGTGAGGCATCGCCTTGGCCTGGATCGGGGTGGGGGTCGTGTAGCCTTCGGCGGCGAGCGCCTCGAGAACGGGCGCGGAGAGCCCCAGCGATTTGAATGTCTGCATCGCCGAGATCATATCCTCCCACCTGCGCCGGCGTCAGGGGAACGTCACTTTGCGGCGTGAACGAGGTCTTTCGCCCGCGGTTCAGACGGGAGCATCGTCGTGCGCGAGCCGCGGAACGAATGTCGGATCGATGAGATCCGCGGCCGTGATCTTTACCTGCCGCACGGTCGTTCCCGTGGCCGCGAGTTCCGCCGCGGTGATCGGCTCGCGGGCGGCAATCTGCGCCCGCACCACGTCGGCGTTGGCGTCGGAGGCGTCGGTGCCCGCAGCCTGCCGAGCCTTCACGCGGGCGAGCACCGCCTCGGCGGGCAGGTCGAAATCGAGCCAGACGAGGGGCACGCCCGATTCGCGGGCCACGGCGGCGATCGTGTCGCGCTGCGTGCGGAGATTCGCCGCCGCATCGATGACGACGCTCGATCCCGCGGCCAAGAGCGTGCGGGCGAGCGAGGCGAGCCGGTCGTAGACGCGGCGGGTGGTCGCCGGGTCGTAGAGCGATTGCGCGTGGGCGGCGTCCTGCGGCCGGTCGGTGCCGGCCATCCCGGCGAGCCGCTTCCGCTCGACGTCGCTCCGCAGCCGCACCGCCTCGCAGCCGCCGACGACCGCCGCGGCCACGGTCGTCTTGCCGCTGCCGGAGATGCCGCTCGTCGCATAGAGCACCGGCCAACGCGGCTGCGTGAGCCGCTCGGCCAGTTCGAGGTAGCGGTCGGTGTCGGCCCGCGCGGCCTCCTGCGCCCCCCGATCGTCTGCCGACTGGGCGAACCGGATCGCGGCCACCGCGGCCCGCACGACCGCCCGGTAGACCTTGTAGACGGGCAGCACCCGCGCTGCGTCGTGGTCATCGGCCGCCTCGATCCAGCCGCTGACGGCCTGCGCCGCGAGGTCCGGGCGGTCGCGTGAGTGGAGGTCCATGGCGAGAAACGCGATGTCGCTCGCCACGTCGATCCACCGCAGCGACTCGCTGAACTCGATCGCGTCGAAGGCCATCATGCGTCCCTCGTGGAGCACGAGGTTGGCGAGGTGCAGGTCGCCGTGGCACTCGCGGACGCGTCCGGCCGTGCGCCGGCGCTCGATCGCGGGGCCGACCGCGGCGAGCCGCTCGTCGAGCCAGGCTTCCAGGTGTCGGTCGCGGGCTCGAGTGTCGGGCCGCGCCGCCCGTAGCTGCGCGAGATTCAGCCTGACGGCATCGCTGACGGCCTGCGCCGTTCCCCATGGGGAAGACGGGGCCGCGACGGCGAGCCGCTGTTGCACGGCGGCGATCTCCGCGCCGAGCCGTCCGCAGTCTTTGGCAGAGAGCCGGTGGTCGGCGAAGATTCGGTCGAGCCGGCAGGCCTCGTCGAACTGCCGCAGCTTCACGGCCCACTCGATGGCCGTGCCGGGGCCGCCCACCCGCGGCACCGCGGGCGTGCCGGTGATCGGCACGACGCCGAGATAGAGCTCCGGCGCGAAGCGGCCGCTCAGTCGGACCTCCTCAAGGCAGCAGGCGTGCCGCTTGTCGAGCGACGAGAAATCGAGAAACCCGAGGTTGCAGGGCTTCTTCAGCTTGTAGACGTAGTCGCCAGTGAGAAACACCCACGAGATGTGGGTCTCGATCAGATGGATGCCGCGGGTGGGATGCGGATACGCAGCGGGGTCGAGCAGCCGCTGCACGTCAACGCGCATGCGGTCGCCGGAGGTTGCGCACCTGGAACCCGTCGCCCGCCGTGAGCAGCCGATCGAATGCGGTCGTGGCGTCTATCCCGTCCTCGATCGCGCTATCGATCACGTAGGCGATCTCGTCGTCGTCGAGCTCGATCCGGCGGTCGCGCTGAATCGCGGCCACGAGATAGCCCCGCTCCCCGTGCGTGCAGCTGTCGCAGAGCCACGTGCGAATCGCCTCGAGCGGCGAGAGTTCCTTGAGCGAGTCGAAGCGGTCGTTCTCGTGCGTAAACATGGTTTTGTTCCCCTGTGAGGTGAATCCCTTCCCTCCAACGGCAGCGAAATGTACGCCTCGAAGAATCGATAGGCAACGGCCGCGGGGCGTTTTTTGAGGAAGCGGAGGCACCCCGCGGAGGGATGGGTAGGCCGCGGGGAATGGGAGGGGGTGGTTACTGAGCCGTTAGCTTCGACACGTCGAGGGCTTCGATCGTCTCGATCGCCTGGCCGGCGATTCCCTGCAGGTCGCCATACATGCCCGCCGTGGCGGCCAGCACCGCCTGGATCTGCATCTCCCGCTTCGCCCAGAGCTTCGTCATCGTCGTCCGCTCCTTGGCCAGGTCGGCATGCATCTCCTCGAATTTCTCGATGATCGCGGTCACCCGCTGCCGGAATCGGTGGCCGGTGAGGTATTGGTAGACGAGCTCCATCTTCGTCTGCTGCCCCTCGCCGGCCTGCCGGGCGAGCGCGAGTTCCATGAGCGTGTGGCGGAGGGCGATCGCCAGCGGCACGAACGTCCGCGTGCTTGTCACCCACACGCCGTCCACGTGGCCAAACGTCTCCACGCCCTTGGGGAGCGTGTGCGTGACGATCACGGCGAGGTCGGCCTTCGCGGCCCGCTGGTCGTCGCGCAGCTTCGGCAGCCAGCCTTCGCTCCAGTGCTTCGTCCGCTTCGATTCCCAGAGGATCGTGCCGCAGGGCTGGCCGTCGGCGCGGGCCACGGCATGCACCACGTCGCCGCCAAACTCCCCCTTGGCCACGGGCGTGAAGACGTCCGACGGGAATGACTGCTTGAGCACGGCCTCGATCTCGAGCTCCTGCACCTCCCCCTGGAGCTGCTGCGAGCCCTGCTCGGCCCGCCGCTTGAGCTCCTCGATCTGCTTCTGCATGGCGGAGATCGTCTGCTCCTTCTCGGCCATCTTGAGCTTGAGATCCCCCTCGGCCTCGCGCTTGGCCTGTTCGCGGGTGACGGCGAGCGATTCCTGCACCCGCTTCTCGATCGAGAGCTCGAGTTCGCGCTTGGCGTCATCGAGCTCCCGCTGCTTGCGCAGGGCGTCGGTCTGGGCCTGCTGGGCCTCGGCGAGCTTCTGGTCGCGGTCCGCGAGCACGCTCGTGAGCTCGGCGAGCTCCTGGGCCTTGCGATCCATCTCCGCAGTCAGCGCGAGCCTGGCCTTCTTCGCCTCGGCCTCGGCGATCGCCGTCCGCTCGGCCCGCAGCTTGGCCTCGTATTGGGCCCGCGTGGCCTCGACGATCGGCGCGGCGAGCGATTCGGTGAGGTGCACCTCCCCCTTGCAGTGCGGGCAGGTGATCGTAGGGTCGGCAGGGTTTTGCATGGCGGTCTCCGGACGGAATGGAACATGTTTGTGTCCATCTGTCCAGTTCCGTCCAACCCCAGTAGGACAGGCTTCAGCCTGTCGTGGGCAGGCAGGTGCGGAAATGCGGGCAGGGTGAAGCTTTTTGTGGCAGGCTGAAGCCTGTCCTACTTTGACAGGCTGAAGCCTGTCCTACTTTGTGTGGAAGGTGTCGATGTAGACGAGGTCGGCGATCGAGCCTTCGTCGGTCCAGAAGCGGGCTCGGATCGCGTAAAGCTTGTCGCGTTCCACGATGCAGGCGAAGGGCTCGCGATACTTCACGCCGGGATTCAGCTGGTAGCGGCCATTCACGAAGTCTTCGTTCGTGGCCAGCAGGTTGCGCTTGAGCAGGAGCGGCCGCGGATTGCCGTCGGCCGAGTTCCAGTCGAACCAGGGCACTTCCGGGTCGGCCTCGACGTGGGAGGCCTGATGCACGGCCGGCTTTGGATCGCCGAGCGGCTCGATCTCGACGATCGAGATCTCGAGGCCCAGGTCGCGATCCCCATCGCGCTCCGGAAACCGGGGCACGATCGCCACCTTGCCGATGTTCTTCATGAAGACGTCGACATTGAGCAAGACACGGTCGCCCGCGAGCGGATGCACGCTCGGGCTCACCGTGACCTCCATCGTCGGGTCGTGCGTCCGCTCGACCGTGAAATTCGTGTAGGTCCACCAGGCGGCCACGAGGATCGCGGCGCCGCCGAGCACCTTGCTGAAGAAGTCGGCCCAGAGGTGGGCGGTTTCAAGCCGCGAGCGGCGATCGTCGTGGGGCATGCGTTTCTCCGGCGGGAACTGCCGCGTTTGTAGGCCCGAACGGCCCCTGCCGCCAGCCCGTTTCGAACTGCGCGCCGGCCAAAATGTCCTCGGGGCCGCACCCAAAACCCAGGCTGCGCAGCTTGACGCGCGGCGATTGCAAACCGCGGGAGTCACGGTGTTTTGCCTGCGTGCCTATCGCGAGCCGCTTGCCCGCTCGCCATACGATCCATCGACAAACCGCGACACGGGAACGGATGCCATGAGAATCTCGCCACGCCTCAGCGACGCCGTCAGGGTCGTGGCGGGGCTCTTGGTCCTCGTCGTGCTCGCGGGCGACGCGGCCGCCGCCACGGGCCGCCGGCCATACATCACCGGCATGGTGGGCTCTTCGCTTGGCCCCATCTCAGGCGAGGCGGTGAAAGGAAATCAGGGCGGCTCATTCGCGAGCCCTGTTTTCAATGGCGAGGGGGCCTTCGGCGTGGAGATTCCGCGGCCGGCCGGGGCTGTCAGGGTCGAGCTCGAAGGGCGGGCGTTCGACGACACGTTCGCGGCGGCAAGCGCGCAGGAATGGTCCACGATGGCGAATCTCTGGCGCGAGCTCTCGATCGCGGAGCATTTCGGGGCCTATGCCGGCGGTGGCATCGGGGCCGGCGGGTTTTCTGTTGCGGGTGAAACGGGCCCGGACGGTCAGGCCGCAGTCGCGAAGGCCAGCGGTGTCGCTTGGCAGGCGGGGGCCGGGATCACGTATGCGTTCACGGATCGGGTGACCGTGGACGTGGGCTACCGTCTGCACGGCCTCGATCTGACGACGGGCCGCGCGGCCGGCGCCGCAGGAGACATGACGGCGGGCGAGGTGCTCCTCTCGGTGAGGATCTTCGAGCCGTTTCGCGGCTGGAGGCGGTAAGTAGGACAGGCTTCAGCCTGTCGTGATTCGCGAGTTTTGGCAGGCTGAAGCCTACCCTACTTTGGCAGGCTGAAGCCTACCCTACTTGCGCTTTTTCTTGGCCGACTTCTTTGCCGGCTTTTTCTTATTCGACTTGCGGGCACGCACTGCACGCGATGCCGCTTCGACCTCGTCGAGGAATTCGTTGGCCGTGTCTGCCAATTCACTCGCCGAGAGCGGCTCCACCTCGTCGATGACGAAGAGCGAGAGGTCGCCGCGCTGCTGCGCCGCCATCAGCGCCTGGTATTCGATCAGCGAGAGATCATCGTGATCATCGTCTTCGCTCGTGAGAAACTCGAAGCCCACGCGGGCCTTCGCGTCCCAGCCGTCGATGTGAAACGATACCCCGTGCTCGTGAAACATGAGGTTGCGGGCGATCTTGTAGCCGCGGGCGCGGAAGAGACGGGCGAGCAGGTCGCAGGCGCGGGTTTCGGAGAGGGTGTCTGGCACGGTGTCTGATTCCGGGGGGACTTTCGCACGCCTGGCGGCGTGCGCCACGTTTGGGTCAACTGCGATATTCGAATTTGTACTTGCCCGGCATCGGAACCGGATAGGTCCCGTCGGCATTCTTGGCCAGGAGCGCCGGCGACGAATCGGTGAGGCTGTCCACGCCGGCCGTCAGGTCGTCGGGGCTGTTCAGCATCTCGTCGTAGGTGACGAGGCGGCCGGTATGGGCTGCAAACCGCCCCATCGCCGTGACCAGGCTCGCCTCGGCGCCGCGCTTCGCCTCGTTGTAGGGCGTGTCGGCGAGGATCGCGGCGACAAGATGCTCCCATTCGAGGCGATACGGGCTTTTCTCAGGCTGTGGAGCAGTCCAGAGGATGTTGTCCTTCTCCGTCCGCTGGCTCTTGTAGATCGTCGATTTGGCGGGGGAGTGGCCGCTCGCCGAAATCGTGAACGCCCCCTTTGACCCTTGGCCGAAGAGGCCGAATTTCTGGTTGCAGTTGGTCATGGTCCGGCCGGAATAGAAAAACTTCGCGCCGTCGGCGAACGTCCATTCGACGCCGTAGGTGTCGAAATTCTGGTCGTCGAGCTTGCCGCGGAAGTGCCGGCCCCCGGTGGCCTCGGCCTTCACGGGCCAGCCATTCTTCATCCAGCAGGCCTCGTCGATGTGGTGGACGTAGAAGTCGCTGAAGACGCCGCCGCTGGCCCAGAGGAAGTTGTGGAATCGCCGCGCCTGCCAGAAGAGTTCGCTCATGCCTTCGGGCGGACCGGGATAGAGGTCCATCGGCATCACCGGCCCGTGCTCGCGGTAGCCGCGGAACGTGATCAGGTCGCCGGCCTCGCCGTTCTGCAGCCGGTCGAAGAGCTCGCGCCGCGCCTCGCTGTGGCGGCACATGAGGCCGACGCCGACCTTCAGCTTCTTGGCATCGGCCTTGGCGGCGAGTTCGATGATTCGCTTCGTGCTCGGGCCGTCGATCGAGACCGGCTTCTCCATGAAGGTGTGCACGCCCTTTTCGATCGCGTAGGCGAAGTGCGGCGCCCGGAAGGCCGGCGGGGTGGCGAAGATCGCGATGTCGCCGGGCCGCAGGCAGTCGACCGCCTGCTTATAGCCATTCATGCCAACGAAGCACCGGTCTTCGGGCACGTCGACCCGCTCTTTGAATTGCTCGGCGAGCGCCTTCCGCTTGATGTCGATCCGGTCGCGGAAGATGTCGGCCATCGCCACGAGTTTGAGGTTCGCGCCCGGCACGGAGAGGGCGTCGAGCGCCGCCCCCGACCCGCGGCCACCGCAGCCGACAAGCGCGATGCGGATCTCGTCGCCGCCCCCGGCGTGAACGGCCGGCTTGGCCTCCTCGGCGACCAGCCGCGTCGACAGGGCCGAGAGGGCGGCCGCGGCGCCGGTCGCACCGAGGAAATCACGCCGCGACTTGGCGGCGGAATAAAGAGCGTGAAGCTTCGGCGTGGGCATGGGTCTCTCCTAGCTAACCGCTGTAGGCGGCGATCGTGGGCGTGCGAACGAGGTCTTCGTCGAGCGGGCGGCGCGGCGGGATTTCCAGCCGGGACAAAGATTCATGATACCCTCGCACCGCCTCCTCAGGCGAGAGCTCACCATCGGCCACTCCCCGCAGAAACCGGACGAATTCGAGCTGGTTTTCGGCCGCGTTGATCTTCCGGCCGAAGAGGGCGACCCGCGCCCCGTGCTTCTTGGCCTCGGCGATGAGCGCGAAGGCATCGTGGGTGGTGCCGGCGCCGCCGCCCAGAATCCCCACGACGAGCGACCGGTCGTAGGCGGCCAGCTGCTCGGTGACTTCCGGACCGAGATAGGGAATCTTGAGGAAGATCGGCCGCCCGGCCCGCGGCACGCCGGCCAGCGCCCGCACGACATGATCGGCGAGGAACCGCGCGACGTCTTTCGGCGCGTCGCCCGCCGCCTTGCCCGCGATGCGGCCGAGCGCGTTGGGGAAAAAAACCTCGAGGAAGTGGCGGAAACGGTGCCGCTCCGCCGCGAGGCGAAAGTCGCGGTAGGCCGTGAGCATGTCGCGGTCGAGCGTGGCGTCGTCGTTGAGCGTGAGCGAGAAGAGGCCGAGGTCGGCGCCGCGGGCGGCCTCGCCGGCCGCGCATTCCGCGCGGCCGCACTGGGCCTGCGGGATCGTCGTCGTCGAGAATGGAAGCGCCGGCTGCTTGCCGTAGCCGCCCGTGCCGGCCGCGAGCCAGATGTCGGTCGTGTCGTTCATCCGCACGGCGGGCGTCACGGCCGACGACGCGAAGATCCCCTCGTCGATCGTGAGCCGCTCGCTCGTGCTCGCGCTCATGAGCATGATGTCGACGAGCCCCTGCTTCACGATCGCCCGGATCTGGTCGTGATACTCGTGGAGCGAGCGGTAGGGGCCGCGGGCGGGATCAGCGCCGGGCTTGAGGCCGGGGGCCGCCAGCCCGAAGGCCATGTCGGCGTCTTTCGCATCGGCGAGGATGAAGTCTGGGCACGACGAATCGGCCAGGATCCGGGCGAGTTTCGCGTCGAGAGATTTCGGGTGGGCGTGGGGCGAAGGGGCTGTCATGCAAGGAAATCCTCCGGGGCTCACCGTAGCGGGATGTATCGGCGGCGGGCGAGGCCGTTTGTGAAAACGTAAAACGTTTTTGCGATCTCGTAAACTCGTTGCCCGCCTCCATGCGGGCGGAAAGGCCGATCGTCAGTTGCCCGACGCGGCAAGTTCGGGAACGCCCGCGGCAAACGACTCTGCGGTTACGAAGACCGGCTCGCCCGCCGTCGGATGCGCCTCGTGAAACTCATCGACGCCCCGCCGCGCTCGTTCCGACGCGTGATCCCAACTCACCTGCACGGGCACCGGACCCCGGCCGGCGTCGACGACGAAATCGACCTCCCCGACGCCCCGCCAGTAGTGCACGTCGCGAAACCGCCGCCGCAACAGCAGGAACGCCGCACATTCGAGCTGCTTTCCACGGTCTTGCCCGGTGGCGGTCACCGACACGCGCCGGAGTCCCGTGTCGACGGGATAAAACTTGCGATTCCGCGCCAGCCGCTTGCGGGCAGACCAGGCAAAAAACGGGCAGCTGAGCGCGAGATAGGCCGACTCGGCAGCCTCGACGTAGAGCCCGGCGGTGTCGACCGAGATTCCCAGCGCCGCCGCGGCCCGCCGCACGCTCATCTCCGCACCGGCCGATTCATAGAGCATTTGCACGAGTTGCCGCAGAGGCCGGGTCGAACGCGCGGCCACTCGCTCGCGCATGTCGCGCTCCACGATGTCTTGGAAATAGCCGCGCAGCAGCATGTCCCGATCGGGCGAGGTCGCCGCCGCAGGGAAGCCGCCGCAGGAAAGGTAGTCTTCGAGCGTGGCGTTGGGCCGGGCAGTGCGAAACTCGGCAAAATCGAACGGAAACAATTCGATCGTGTGGTGGCGGCCGGTGAGTGACGAGCCCAGTTCACCCGAGAGGAGATGGGCGTTGGATCCTGTCACGATGAACTGCCGTCCCCGCGGGCGATCGAGTTGAGAACGGAGCCACCGCTGCCAGCCATCGACCCACTGGATCTCGTCGAGCAGATAGGTGCAGCCGGGGCCGCGATCCGCCTCGAACGCGTCGACCATGAGTTGGAGCGTGGTGTGGTCGAGCGCAGGAGCGAGCCGCGGGTCTTCAAAGTTCACGAACAGACACCGCGTGCGATCGAGCCGATAGCGGTCGATCAACTGCCGCAGAAGCGTCGATTTGCCGCAGCGGCGAACGCCTTGCACGATGACGGCGAAGTCGGATCCCAGTTCCGTGGGCAGGGGGGCCGACCGGGGGACCGTCGGCGGCGGTGGCGCGTCCCAGTGGCTCCAGTCGGCGGCGATACGTAAAAACGAGTCTGAATCCATGGGTGTCGACTTTACTCGACGCCTATGAAAGCGTCCAGTTTGATCGACGCGTCGCCCCGCTCCGCACTCATTTAGCCGCTGAGCGAGGCGTCCCTGCAACTCCCAATCGATTCGCTCTAATAAGCGCGATGATCACCGCCGAACTCGAAAACCTCCGCGATCGCCTCGCCGGCGAGCTTCTGCTCGATCCACTGGCCCGCACGGTCTATTCGACAGATGCGTCGGAGTATCAGGAGCGGCCGCTCGCCGTGGCCCTCCCGAAATCCGATGCCGACGTCCGCGAACTGGTCCGGTTTGCGGCCGCCACCGGCACCCCGCTCATCCCCCGCGGCGCCGGCACGTCGCTCGCCGGGCAGGTCGTCGGGGGCGGCATCGTGGTCGATCTCGGGCGGCATCTCAACGCAATCGTGTCGCTCGACGCCGCGGCCCGCCGCGTCCGCGTGCAGCCGGGCGTCGTGCGAAACGAACTCAACCGGTTCCTCGCGCCCCACGGGCTCTTCTTCGGTCCCGAAACCTCCACGGCCGGCTGGGCGATGATCGGCGGGATGGTGGGCAACAATTCCTGCGGGTCAAACTCGATCGCCTACGGCACCACGCGCGATCACCTCGTCAGTGCCCGCGGCTTCCTCGCCGATGGCTCGGAGGTGACGTTCGGCCCGCTCGATCCCGCGGGCTTCGCGCGGGCCTGCGATGGGCCCGACTCGCTCGAGGCCCGCTGCTATCGCGAGATCCGCGATCTGCTCGCATCGCCCGCCACCCGCGACCTCATCAGCGATTCCTTCCCGCGGCCCGAGGTCACCCGCCGCAACACCGGCTACGCGCTCGACGCGCTCATGGATGCGACCTGCTTCGACGCGGCGAGCGACCGGCCCTTCAATGTCTGCCGGCTGCTCGCCGGCTCGGAGGGAACGCTCTTCCTGGGTGTCGAGTTCGAGCTCGATCTGCTCCCGCTGCCGCCGCCCGGCGGGCTGCTCTGCGTGCACTGCGCCACGGTCGACGAGGCGCTACGGGCCACGGTCGTCGTGATGCGTGATCTCGCCGCGACAGGGCTGCGGCCGACGGCCTGCGAGCTGATCGACAAAAAAATCCTCGACTGCACGAAAGACAATCTCGAGCAGTCCCGCAACCGCGAGTTTGTCGTGGGCGATCCCGGCGCGGTGCTCGTCGTCGAGGTGCGGGATGCCGATCCCGCGAAGCTGAGGGCGGAACTCGACAGGGTTGCGGCGGCGCTCGAGTCGCGTGGCCTCGGCTACGCCTATCCGCGGCTCTTTGGCGCCGATGGCGACCGCGTCTGGGAATTGCGGCGGGCCGGCCAGGGGCTCGTCAACAACCTGCCCGGCGACGCCAAGCCGCGCGAGATCGTGGAAGACACGGCCGTGGCGGTCGAGGACCTGCCGGCGTACATCGCCGAATTCGACCGGCTCTTGGCGGAGAAATACGGCATCGACTGCGTGCATTACGCCCATGCCGGCGCTGGCGAGCTCCACCTGCGGCCGCTCTTCAATCTGCATTCGCCGGAAGGCCTGCGGATGTTTCGCGATGTCGCCACCGACGTGGCGAAGCTCGTCAAGAAATACCGCGGCTCGCTGAGCGGCGAGCACGGCGACGGCCGGCTGCGGGGCGAGTTCATCCGCATGATGGTGGGCGACGAGTGCTACGCGCTCTTCGAGCGGGTGAAGCGGGCGTTCGACCCGCAGGGGATCTTCAATCCGGGCAAGATCGTCGGCACGCCGCCGATGGACACGAGCCTGCGGATTGAGCCAAATGCGAGCGAGCCGCGGCACGAGACGGTCTTTCGGTTTGCCGACACCGGCGGCATGCTCCGCGCCGCCGAGAAGTGCACGGGCGTCGGGCAATGCCGCAAGACGCACCTGATCGGCGGCACGATGTGCCCGAGCTACATGGCCACCCGCGACGAGCAGCATACGACGCGGGCCCGCGCGAACGTGCTCCGCCAGGCGCTCGCCGATCCGGCGAACGCCGATCCGTGGAGCCGGCCGGAGCTCGCCGAGGTGATGGATCTCTGCCTCTCGTGCAAGGCCTGCAAGAGCGAGTGCCCGTCGAATGTCGACATGGCGCGGCTGAAGGCGGAGTGGGAGCAGCAGCGGCAGGATCGCGAGGGCGTGCCGCTGCGGTCGCGGCTCGTTGCCGGCTCGGCCGGGGCGATGCGCTGGGCTGGGCTCGCGCCCTGGCTTTATAACTTCGCCGTCACGGCGCCGGGGATCTCGTGGCTCCTGAAGCGCGGCATGGGATTCTCGACGCGGCGGTCGCTGCCCGAGCTGCCCGGCACCACGCTCGCCTCGTGGTATCGTCGCCACCGGCAAGGCCGGCCGCGGCCCCCTGCCCCGCTCGGCCGCGTCAATCTCTTCTGCGACGAGTTCACCGACACGCTCGACGCGCCGATCGGCATCAAGGCGGTGGAGTTGCTCGAGGCGCTCGGCTACGAGGTGGTGATCCCCGCCCACGTCGACAGCGGCCGGGCGCAGTTCTCGAAGGGGCTCGTGCGGGAGGCCCGCGACCTCGCGGTGCGCAACGTCGAGCGGCTCGCGCCCGTGATCACCGACGATGCGCCGCTCGTCGGCATCGAGCCTTCGGCGATCCTCGGCTTCCGCGACGAGTATCCCGACATCGTGCCCGAGTGGCTCGCCGACTCGGCGCGGGCGCTGGCGAAGCGGACGCTGCTCATCGACGAATTCCTGGCTCGCGAGATCGAGCGCGGCCGGATCGGCCCCGAGCGATTCACGCAGGAGCATCGCCGCGTGCTGCTTCACGGCCACTGCCATCAGAAGGCGCTCTCGTCGCTCGCGCCGACGGTGGCGATGCTCGGCCTGCCGGCCAATTACAAGGTCGAGGTGATCCCCAGCGGCTGCTGCGGCATGGCGGGTTCATTCGGCTACGAGGCCGAGCACTTCGACCTCTCGATGCAGATCGGCGAGCTGGTGCTCTTTCCGGCGGTGCGGCAGGCGGCTCCCGACACGCTCGTCGTCGCGGGGGGCACGAGCTGCCGCCACCAGATCAAGGACGGCACCGGCCGCCACGCGGGGCATCCCGTGGAGATCCTCCACGCCGCCCTCACGTAGGACAGGCTTCAGCCTGTCAAAGTAGGACAGGCTTCAGCCTGTCACCAAGATCCCTTCAGCCTGTCGCAAGGGGATCCGCTTGCGGAGCAAGCCGTCTACTTTGGGTCTACTTCCACAAACGCATAAAACATTTATGCTTTGTCGTAACGTCTGCCCAGTAGTCTCTTGCCCGGTATCGCACATCCACACACGCACACTCGTTGGGGAGCCCGGCACATGGCGAACGCTTATCGTTTCTCGATTGGTCCCTGGAACATCGGTCGCGGCGCGGATCCCTTCGGCCCGCCGGTGCGGCCGCAGGTGTCGTTCGAAGAGGTGCTCGACGCCGCTGTGAAGCTCGGCTTCGAGGGGATTCAGTTCCACGACGACGACGCCGTGCCCGACCTCGAAAACCTCCCGCCGGCCCGCATCGTCGCCGAAGCCGAGGCGATGAAGCGGAAGCTCGCCGACAAGGGGCTCGTGCCCGAGTTCGTCGCCCCGCGGCTCTGGGAACACCCGAAGGGCGTCGACGGCGGCTACACGAGCAACGATCCCGCGTGCCGCACCTGGGCGCTCGAGCGTTCGAAGCGGTCCGTCGACGTGGCGCTCGCGCTCGGCTGTGATCTGATCGTGATGTGGCCCGCCCGCGAGGGCACGTCGGTGCGGGAGAGCAAGAATCCGATCACCGCCTCCGCGCAGATGCTCGACGCCGTCAACACGATCCTCGCGGCCAGCCCGAAGGTGCGGATCGCGATCGAGCCCAAGCCCAACGAGCCGGTCGACCATGCGTTTCTGCCCACGATCGGCCATGCGCTCGCCCTGGGCAGTCGCTCGGCCGATCCCTCGCGCGTGGGCGTCCTCATCGAGAGCGCCCATGCGATCCTCGCCGGCCTCGATCCCTCCGACGAGATGGGCTTCGCGCTGGCCGCGGGCAAGCTCTGGAGCGTGCACCTCAACGACCAAAACGGCCTGAAGTTCGACCAAGACAAGGTCTTCGGCGCGGCCAACCTGCGTGGGGCGTTCGACCAGGTGCGGGTGCTCGAGCAGGCGAAGTATGCGGCCTCGGGTGCGTTCGTCGGCTTCGACGTGAAGGCGCAGCGCACGCAGAAGGCCGAGTCGGCCACGGCCCACCTCGCCACGAGCAAGGCCGTCTTCCTCAAGCTCGTCGAGAAGGTCCGCACGTTCCCGGAGAAGATCGCCGCCGAGTGCATCGCCAACCGTGATTACGAGGCGCTCGAGCGGATGGTCCTGGAGCATCTGCTCGGCTGACAAAGGTGGCGTCGATGGTCGGCAGGCATGCGGAGAACGGCGCGGCGACGCGGCTCGTGGCCGTGATCCTCGACGCCGCCCGCCCGTATGACCGGCTGATCATCGGCGGCGTCGCGCAGTATGTGAAGGAGCACGCCGGCTGGAGCCTCTACGTGGAGGAGGATCCGCTGCAGAAGCTGCCCGATCTCAAGCGTTGGCAGGGGCACGGGATCATCGCCAATTTCGACGACCGCCGCGTGGCTGCCGCGATCCGCGGGCTGACGATCCCGATCGTGGGCGTCGGCGGCGGCTACGGCTGGCACGATCCCGCCTCCGGCATCCCCTACCTCTATACCGACAACGCCGCGATCGGCCGGCTCGGCGCCGAGCACCTGCTCGGCTGCGGCTTTGAGACGCTCGCCTTCTACGGCTATCCGCAGACGGCCACGAGCGGCTGGTCGGAGGAGCGGGCCGCGGCCTTCGCGGCGGCCGCGAGCGCGGCGGGCCGAGCCTGCCACGTCTTCACGGGACGGCATGCCACCGCCCGCCGCTGGGAGGATCTGCAGCGCGAGCTCACGGCCTGGATCGAAAAGCTGCCGAAGCCGGTCGGGCTGATGGCGTGTAACGATGTCCGCGCCCGCCACGTGCTCGAGGCCTGCCGCGCCCTCGGCCTGCGGGTGCCCCACGATGTGGCCGTGCTCGGCGTCGACAACGACGAGATGATCTGCGAGCTCACGTCGCCGCCGCTCTCGAGCATCGATCAATCGGCGCGGCGGATCGGCCACGAGGCGGCCGCCACGCTCGACCGGCTGATGGCATCGCGGGCCCGGTCGGGCCGGTCGCGGCCGGCGGGTGTGCCGCGGGCGGCGGCCGCGCTGCGGAGCGTGGTCATCCCGCCGATCGGCGTCGTCGCCCGCACGTCGACCGACACGATGGCCACGACCGACGAGGCCGTGCTCGCGGCGATCGAGACGCTGCGGGCCAATCCCTGGAAGAAGCCGGATATCGACGGCATCGCCGACACTGTCTGCCTCTCGCGCTCGACGCTCGAGAGCCGTTTTCGGGGGGTGGTGGGCCGATCGATCCACGAGGAATTCGTCCGGCTGAAGGTGGCGGGTGTGCGTCGGCTCATCGCCGACACTGATCTGCCGCTCAAATCGATCGCGGCCCGCGCCGGCTTTCCTTCCGTCCAATACATGACCACCTTCCTGAATCGCCACACTGGCCTCACGCCGGCGCGTCTGCGCGTCGTCGAACGCGGCCGGAGATCCCCTTCCCCGTAGGACCCCATGAACGCACCAGCCTCCAGTTCGCTTGAGATCGATTGCATCGTCTGCGGCACCTGCGTCGCCGACATCCTCGTGAGGCCCGTGCCATTGACGGTGCCGGTCGGCGGCGGCCGGCTGTTTCACGTCGATCCGATCGAGGCCACAACCGGCGGCATCGTCTGCAACACGGGCATCGCCATGCGGCGGCTCGGGATGCGTGTCGCGGCCGCGAGCCTGGTGGGAGCCGATCCATGGGGCGACCTCGTGCGGACGCGGCTCGGCGCCGAGGGAATCGACACGAGCGCCGTCGAGTCGCATGCGAGCCGCGCCACGAGCACCACGGCCGTGCTCATCGACCCCAGTGGCGAACGCAGCTTCGCCCACCACGTCGGCGCCCCGCATGCCATCGACCTCGCGTTCATTCGTCGCCTGGGTCCCCACTGGTCGCGGTGCCGCGTGGCGCTTGTCGGCTATTTCGGCCTGCTCCCCGGGCTCGAGCCCGAGTTTGCCGACGCGATCGCCGCCGTGAACGCCGCTGGCTGCGGCGTGGCCGTGGAGACCGGCGGCAGCGGTGGCGCGCTCGACCAGTTCGCCCCCGCCCTGCCCCACATCGACTATTACGTGCCGAGCCTCGACGAAGCTGTGCATCAGACCGGGCTCACCGATCCGCGCGAGATCATCGGCTGCTACCGCGGCCACGGGGCGGCGGGCCTCGTCGGCGTAAAGCTCGGCACCCGCGGAACGGTGCTTAGCGAGAAACCGGGTGAGTTTCTCGACATTCCTTGCATCCCGGCGCCCGGCCCCGTCGCCGACACGACCGGCGCGGGGGATTCATTCCTCGCCGGCCTGCTCACGGGCATCCTGCGGGGCATGACGGTTCGCGAAGCCGGCCTGCTCGGCGCGGCGACCGCGGCTTGCTGCGTCACGGGCCTCGGCGCCACCGCCGGCCTCCGGTCGTTCGAAGAGACTTTGCGCCTCTGCAAGTAGGACAGGCTTCAGCCTGTCAAAAGTAGACCGCTTGCTCCGCAAGCGGATCCGACCGCAAAAGCCACTCGTGGCAGCGAGCGGGGTGA
>JBIIOK010000151.1:0-5442 GCA_044336985.1 Pirellulales bacterium
CTAGTAGGACAGGCTTCAGCCTGTCTCCCGTAGACCGCTCACCGCCGCGGGTGGAACTTTTCGTGGACGCTCCTGAGGCGGCCGGCGTCGACATGGGTGTAGCGCTGGGTCGTGGCGATGCTCGCGTGACCGAGCATCTCCTGCACGTGCCGCAGGTCGACGCCGCCCGCGACGAGGTGCGTGGCGAAGCTGTGCCGCAGCGTGTGCGGACCGATGTCGGAGGGCACGTCGGCCTGCTCCGCCTGCCGCCGTACGATCTCCCAGATCCGCATCCGCGAGAGCCGGTTGCCTCGCGACGAGAGGAGCACCCAGGCGGGCTTCGCGGCGGCATGGGCGGCGAAGTCGGTCCGCGGGCCGTCGATCCACTCGCGGAGCGCCTTGATCGCCCGCTTGCCGAGCGGCACCACCCGCTCCTTGTTTCCCTTGCCTCGGCAGGTGCAGAAGCTCTCCGCGAGGTGCACGTCGGTCAGACGCATCGCCGAGACTTCCGATGCCCGGCAGCCCGTGGCATAGAGCAGTTCGAGCAGGGCGCGGTCGCGCCGGCCCACGGCGGTCGTGGCATCGGGGCTTTCGAGCAGCCGGTCGACCTGTTCGGGCGAGAGCGTGCCCGGGATCGCATCGTCGCGGCGGGCCGACGTGATCAGCTCGGCCGGGCTTTCCTTGATCACGCCCTCGAGCTGCAAAAACGCGTAGAACGTCTTGAGGGTGGCGGCTTGCCTGGCGACGCTCGCCCGCGCGAGCCCCCGCTTTCCCATCGCCGCGAAGTAGTCGCCGAGGTCACGGACGTCGAGCCGCGTCGGGTTCCTACCCGCCAGCCAACCGGTGAAGTCGCGCAGGTCGCGGCGGTAGGCGGCCTGGGTATTGTCGGAGAGCGCCCGCTCGTGCCTCACGTAGTCGAGGAACCGCTGCACGAACTCGGGCGCGGAGGCCGGCCCGGCGGAGGGCTTCTCGCCAGGGTCGAGGACGATCCGCCGCGTCCGCGGACGCTTGGCGGCCGGCGGCTCGGCGCTGCTGTCAGGCTTGGATGGGCGGCGCGGCATGAATGACTTGATGTCAGGCCACCTTGCCTGCCTCCGCTATTTGCAGACACCGGCTCGGTGGCGGCAAAAGTCTTGTCGCGTGGGCCGCGGCGGCCCAAAGCTCCTCGAGCTTTCGCCGACCACCTCACCTACCTCTTCTGGTATTGCAATCGTCGGTCACTCTTTGAGTGAATCGCTTTATGCATCGTAGCCGAGGTTGGGGGCGAGCCAGCGCTCGACGTCGGCGACCGGCATGCCCTTCCTTGCGGCATACGACTCTACCTGCTCGCGCGTGATCCGGTCGACGGCGAAATACCGGCTTTCCGGATGGGCGAAGTAGAGGCCGCTGACGCTCGCAGCCGGCAGCATGGCGCAGCTCTCCGTGAGCGTCATGCCGGCCGTGTTTTCCGCGTCGAGCCAGGTGAAGAGCGAACGCTTTTCGGTGTGGTCCGGGCAGGCCGGGTAGCCCGGGGCGGGCCGGATGCCCCGGTAGCGCTCCTCGATCAGGTCTTCGGTGCCGAGGTTTTCCTCGCGGCCGTAGCCCCACTCGCAACGGGCCTTCCGGTGGAGCCATTCGGCGAAGGCCTCGGCCAGCCGGTCGGCCAGCGCCTTGGCCATGATCGACGAGTAATCGTCGTGCTCGCGGTCGTAACGGCGGCACAACTCTTCGCAGCCGTGCCCCGCCGTGCAGGCGAAGGCGCCGACATAATCTTTGCGGCCGCTCTCCACCGGGGCAACGAAGTCGGCGAGGGCGTGGAATTTCTCCTGCCCCTTCCGTTCCCACTGCTGCCGCAGCGTGTGCACCCGGCCGAGCTCCTTCGTTCGCGTGTCGTCGGTGTAGAGCACGATGTCGTCGCCGTCGGCATTGGCCGGGAAGAAGCCGTAGACGCCAGTGGCGGTGAGCGAGCGGTCGCGGACGATCTCGTCGAGCATCCGCGTGGCATCCGCGAAGAGCCGCTTCGCCTCGTCTCCCACGATCGGATCCGCGAAGATCGCGGGATACTTCCCCTTGAGCTCCCAGGCCATGAAGAAGGGAGACCAGTCAATGTAGGGCACGAGCTCCGCGAGCGGCACGCTCTCGAGCGTGCGGGTGCCGAGGAATTCCGGCGTGTCGATCGGCGCGGTCGCCCAGTCGGTGGTCCAGCGGTGCCGGCAGGCGAAGTCGTAGGGCACGAGCGTCTGCTGCTGCCGACGCCTGAAATTCTCGACGTCGCGTTGCTGCTCGAGGCGGTTGGCATCCGCGAAGGCGGTCCGCGACGCCGGGTTGATCAGCTTTTCCACCACCCCCGCGGCCCGAGAAGCGTCGAGCACGTGGACGACACTGCCCGAATACTTCGGCGCGATCTTCACGGCCGTATGGCGGGCCGAGGTCGTGGCTCCGCCGATCAGGAGCGGCACCGAGAGCTTCTCGTGCTCGAACTCCTCCGCGACGTGCACCATCTCGTCGAGGCTCGGCGTGATCAGGCCGCTCAGCCCCACGACGTCGACGGCATGCTCCTTCGCCGCTTCGACGATCTTCGCCGACGGGATCATCACGCCGAGGTCGATCACCTCGTAGCCGTTGCAGCCCAGCACGACGCCGACGATGTTCTTGCCGATGTCGTGCACGTCGCCCTTCACGGTCGCGATGAGCACCTTGCCTCGCTTGGTCTCCGCCTTGCCGCTCCGCAGCCGCTCCTCTTCCATGTAGGGGAGCAGGTGGGCCACGGCCCGCTTCATCACGCGGGCGCTCTTCACCACCTGCGGCAGGAACATCTTCCCCTCGCCGAACAGGTCTCCGACGACCTGCATGCCGCGCATCAGCGGCCCCTCGATGATCTCGAGGCTCGTGGCATATTGGGTGCGGGCCTCCTCGACGTCGACCTCGACGTGGTCTGCGAGGCCCTTTACCAGCGCGTGGGAGAGCCGCGACTCGACGTCGAGGCTCCGCCAGGCGTCGGCCTTCGCGGTATCGGCGGGGTCGCGCTTCTTGACGTTTTCGGCGTATTCGATCAGCCGGTCGGTGGCGTCCGGGCGGCGATCGAAGAGCACGTCCTCGATCCGCTCGCGCAATTCCGGCTCGATCTCCTCGTAGACGGCCAGCTGGCCGGCGTTGACGATGCCCATCTCCATGCCGGCCTTGATCGCGTGGTAGAGGAAGGCCGCGTGCATGGCCTCGCGCACCGCGTCGTTGCCGCGAAACGAGAAGGAGATGTTGCTCACGCCGCCAGACACCTTCACCAGCGGCATCTGCTGCTTGATCAGCCGGGTGGCCTCGATGAAATTGAGGGCGTAGCGGTTGTGTTCCTCGATGCCGGTGGCGACCGTGAGGATGTTCGGATCGAAGATGATGTCTTCAGGGGGGAATCCGACCTGCTCGGTGAGCAGCTGGTAGGCCCGGCGGCAGATCGACACCTTCCGCTCGGTGTCGGTCGCCTGCCCTTCCTCGTCAAAAGCCATCACGACGACGGCGGCGCCGAAGCGACGGATCGTCCGGGCCTGCCGCAGGAAGATCTCCTCCCCCTCCTTGAGGCTGATCGAGTTGACGATCCCCTTCCCCTGCAGGCACTTCAGCCCGGCCTCCAGCACCTCCCACCGCGAGCTGTCGATCATCACCGGCACGCGGGACACGTCTGGCTCGCTCGAGAGCAGCGTGAGGAACTTCGTCATCACGGCCGGGCCGTCGAGCATTCCCTCGTCGACATTGACGTCGATGATGTTGGCACCGTTCTCGACCTGATGTCGGGCGACGGCCACCGCCTCCTCGTAGCGATCCTCCTTGATGAGCCGGGCGAAGGCCCGCGAGCCGGTGACATTGGTCCGCTCGCCGATCACGGTGAAGCTGCTTTCCGGGCGGATCTCGAGGAGTTCGAGCCCGGAATAGCGAGACCGCTTCTCAGGCGTGGCCGGCACCCGGGGCGGGAATTTCGACACCGCCTCCGCGATCGCCTTGATGTGGGGAGGCGTGGTGCCGCAGCAGCCACCGATCACGTTGAGCCAGCCCTCGCGGGCGAATTCCCCGAGCACCTTCGCCATCATCTCCGGCGTCTCGTCGAAGCCGCCGAGCGCGTTGGGCAGGCCGGCGTTCGGATAGCAACTCACCGGAATGTTCGCGACCCTCGACAGGTCGGCCAGGTGAGGGCGGAGCTTCTCCGGCCCCAGGGCGCAGTTGATCCCCACGCTCACGAGATCGGCATGGGCGATGCTCTCCCAGCAGGCCTCGACCGTCTGCGCGGAGAGCGTGCGGCCCCCTTCGAAGACCGTGAACGAGGCCATCACCGGGATGCGGATGCCCTGCTCTTGAAACACCTGCTCGATTGCGTAGAGGCAGCTCTTGAGGACGAGCGTGTCGAACGCGGTCTCGGCGAGCAGGAGATCGACATCCCCCTCCAGCAGCGCCTCCACCTGCTCGCGGTAGGTCGCCACCATCTGGTCGAACGTCACGTCGCGATGCCCGGGGTCGGCCACGTTGCCGGCGATCGAAAGCTGCTTGTTCGTCGGGCCGATCGAGCCGGCGACGAACCGGGGCCGGTCGGGCGTCTTGGCGGTGGCCGCGTCGGCCGCCTCGCGGGCGAGACGAGCGGCGGCGAGGTTGAGTTCGCGGACGTGGTCGGTCAGACCGAAATCGGCGAGCGCCATGCTCGTCGCCCCGAAGGTGTTGGTCTCCACGATGTCGGCGCCGGCCTCGAGGTAGGCCGCGTGGATGCCCCGGATCGCATCCCCCTGCGTGAGCACGAGGACGTCGATGCAGTTTTTCAGGTCCTTGGGGTGATTGCGGAAGCGTTCACCGCGAAAGCCCAGCTCGTCGAGCGCGAGGGCGTGGACCATGGTGCCCATCGCGCCGTCGAGAACGGCGATGCGGCTGGCGAGAAGTTTTTGAAACGCGGCGGTTCGGGCGGAACGGGATGCGGTGGGCATGCGGGGAAAAATGTAAAAACGTCCGGGAGGAGACAGGCGGCCGTTAGTCCTTGGCGGCCGATCAAAAACCTGCTTCTAACCATTCGATGATAGGCGACTGGGCGATTGGGGCATAATGCAGAAGTCGTGCGGGCCGGAAATCGGGGGGCTGCATCGAATCCGCGTCGTTTGGCCTGCCGGCGGCGGCCGTTTTCTCAAGGCCGCGTTCCGCGAGCGTCGATTTCCAAACTCTGGATTCATAGAGAGGGGCCTGCAGAACGCAGGCGAGGAGAGCCATGGCGGTGAACGGGCAAGGCGGCGGACGGCCGGGAGGGTCGTCGATCAAGGTGATCGCCCGCCTGCCCGCGCTCGACGCGGAGCGGGAGGCTCCGCCCGAGCGGGAACCGGAGACAATCAGGCAGCCGTCACCGCCCGAGCGGGCTCCGGAGACGATCAGGCGTCCGCCGTCGTTCGAGCCGCAGCGGTTTCCGCTGCGATCGGTCGTGACGCTGGCATTGATCGCGGCCATCACGTGGACAGCGGCCTT
>JBIIOK010000143.1:0-5820 GCA_044336985.1 Pirellulales bacterium
GGGGGCTCTGTTGATCCCGATGCAGGAGATCGCCGAGCGGCTTTCGGAAATTGAGGCCTGGCGTGACAAGCCGATCATCGTCCACTGCCATCACGGTGTTCGCAGCCTGCGGGTGACGCATTTCCTGCGCGACAAGGGCTTTTCTCAGGTGCAGAGCATGAAGGGCGGGATCGATGCTTGGAGCGTCGAGGTCGATCCCTCCGTGCCCCGGTATTGAGTAGGACAGGCTTCAGCCTGTCATGTCCGGCGTAGGACAGGCTTCAGTCTGTCGGTGTTCATGACAGGCTGAAGCCTGTCCTACAGTGAACGGCACCGGGCCGGCAAGGAGCGTGGGATCGTCGTGCTCCTCCGGCACGAGCCGCCGCACGATCGCCGCGGCGAGTTCCGGGATGCCTTCGCCGGTGACGGTTGATGTGCGAATGGCGCCCGGGGGAGGAGGCGCGTCGGGGAGCAGGAGGTCGCACTGAGAGAGGACGTTGATCTCTCGCGGATTAGGCAGGCTGAAGCCAACCCTACTGAGGCGGAGGGTGAGATCGGCGTCGGTGGTGGCGGCCAGGGCCCGATCGATCCCGGCGCGTTCGGTTGGCGAAGCGTCTGCCAGGTCCGCTCCCCGCAGGCCCGCGGTATCGATGAGGTCGATCTCCCAGCCGTCGAGCACGATCCGCGTCTCGAGCACGTCCCGCGTCGTGCCCGGCTCGGCCGACACGATGCTCCGGGCATGCCCGGCCAAGGCGTTCACGAGGCTGCTCTTCCCGGCATTCACCGGGCCCGCCACCACCACCCGCCAAGGCCTTGTCAGCCGCAGGCCCACCCGGGAAGCCCGCACGAGCCGCGCGACCGCCTCTTCAGCCTCGGCATGCCGGCCCGCCGCTCGAAGCGTTGCAATGCGATCGATCTCGCGGTCGAGTGCCCCGGCCAGCTGCCGGGCGAGCATCCTCGCAGCCTTCGGCCCGCTCGCCTGCGCAAGCGCCTCGCGGGCCGCGGCTTCGATCTCGGACGCCCCGCCCGCGGCCAGCCACTGCGGCCAGGGCTGCCGCACCGCGCCGGCAGCCTCGAGGCTCCGCATGACCGCCTCGCTCGCCGCGAGGCCGCCGTGGCAATGCACCTCGAGCGATTCCGGGGTGCGGCGAACGATGACAAGCTCCTCCCCTCGTTCGGGGTCGGCCCAGCGGCCGAAGGCGATCGCGCCGTCGGGCCGGCTGGCGAGCGGTGCGCCGCCGCCCGGATGGAAGAGTCGCGAAAGGGTTTCGATGGCGCCGGCTCCCGCGATGCCGACGACGGCCAGTGCGCCGCGGCCTTGTGGCGTGAGCAGGGCTACCCGAACTCGTGTGTCATGCATACAAGTAGCACAGGCTTCAGCCTGTCGAGGTACGTGGCAGGCTGAAGCCTACCCTACTTGGGACATGACAGGCTGAAGCCTGTCCTACATAGGAGAAACATGATGGCCGACTGGATCGAGGAAGGTTCGAAGGCGCCCGATTTCACGCTGCCCACCCACGACGGCACGAAACTGAAGCTCTCGAGCCTCCAGGGGCAGCCCGTGGTCCTTTATTTCTATCCCAAGGACGACACGCCGGGCTGCACGAAGGAAGCCTGCGGCTTTCGCGACGCCAAGGCGAAGCTCGGCAAGCACAAGGCCGTGGTGCTCGGCGTGAGCCCCGATTCGCCGGAGAGCCACGAGCAATTCCGCACGAAATACAAGCTCCCCTTCACGCTCCTGGCCGACGAGGGGCACAAGGTGGCCGAGAAATACGGCGCCTGGCGGGAGAAAAACATGTATGGGAAGAAGTCGATGGGGATCGCGCGGAGTACGTTCATCATCGATGCCGACGGCAAGGTTGCGAAAGTCTTCAAGGCCGTGAAGGCCGACAGCCACGCGGAGCAGGTGCTGGCTGCCTTGGCCGACCTGTAGGATAGGCTTCAGCCTGTCACGTGCGACAGGCTGAAGCCTGTCCTACATACAACCCGCACGACCAGCACGCTTTTCCGCGCGGCGGCTCATCGCGTCCACCGCATGCACCGTGGCACGGCGCATACTTGCTCGCCATGCAGACCTTTCTCGCGAAATGCACCGCGCTGGCGGTGCTCTTGGGCGGCTTTTTCGTCACGGGCGACGTGGCAAAACTGGCCGAACAGGGCAAAAAACTGCTCAATGCCACGACGGTTCCCGAGGCCGGCCTGGCCGAAGCCTTGCCGCCGGAGGCCCAGCCGCCGGCGGTCACACCGGCCCCCGAGCCTGCCGCTGCGGCTGAACCCGCTCCCCATCCCCGTGCACCTCTCGGCCACCGCGTCACTCGTCCCGTTCCACCCGCCGACTCGCCGGCGGCTCTTGAGTTAGCATCGCTGCGGGCCGGCGACCGGCTGCTCGTCTGGGTCGGCCGCTCGCCCGCCACCACGGCGGTGATCGCCTACGACATCGTCGATCCGGCCGCGGGCGAAGCCCTCGAGCATCGGCACCTGTTCGAAGACGAAGACGCCGCCGTGCACGCCGTGCCGCGGCGGGTGCAGCTCAGTGGCGATTCCATGCGAGGCGGCTTGATCATGCGCGGCGGGATGCTCCGGCTTTTGCCGGCGGGCATCGTGCATGGCGCCGGCGCAGCCCAGCAGATCGAAACGCTCGGCCCGGTGCGGGCGATGCAGGTGCAGCGGTAGACCGCCAAAGTAGACCGCTTGCTCAAGTAGACCGCTTGCTCCGCAAGCGGATCTGGATCCGCTTCGGGACGAAGCGGTCTACTTCGACAGGCTGAAGCCTGTCCTACTTTCTGCAGCGCGGAGCCGACGGAATCGGCGGAAGCGTGACGAGCGTTAGGCCCGAGTCCGCGAGGGACTCCGCGAGAAACCTTCTGCCGTTCCGGCGGCGGTTTTCGCCGGCAGACGTCGGGGTGACAGGCTGAAGCCGATTGGTGACAGGCTGAAGCCTGTCCTACACTTCTTCCGCGGCCTCGGCGGCTTCGCGCTCGGCTGACCAGCCGACCCGCTTCTTCGAGAGGCCGATCTTCCGGTCGTCGGTGTCGACGCGGAGGATCTTCACCTCGATCGGGTCTCCAACCTTCACGACCTCTTCGGCGTTCTCGATCTTGTCTTCCGAGAGCTCCGAGATGTGGAGCAGGCCCTCGAGGCCGTCCTCCAGCCCGACAAAGACGCCGAAGTTGGTGATCTTCGTGATCGCGCCCTTCACGATGTCGCCGGCCTTGTAACGCTTGGGGATGTCGGTCGTCCACGGATCGTCGGCCATCTGCTTGAGGCCCAAGGCGATGCGGCGTCGCTGCTGATCGACCGAGAGCACCTTGCACTCGACCTCCTGCCCCTTGTCGACCATCTCGCTGGGGTGCGTCACCTTCCGCGTCCACGACATGTCGGTCACGTGGAGCAGGCCGTCGATGCCGTCGTCGATCTCGATGAAGGCGCCGTAGTTGGTGAGGTTTCGCACCACGCCCTTGACGATCGCGCCCGGCGGGTAGTCGGCGGCCACCTTCTCCCAGGGATTCTGCTGGGTCTGCTTCATGCCCAGCGAGATTTCCTGCTTTTCCTTGTTGATGGCGAGCACGACGACCTCGACCTCGTCGCCCGGCTTCACGAGCTCGCTCGGGTGGCTGACCCGCTTGGTCCAGCTCATTTCGCTGATGTGCACGAGGCCCTCGACGCCGTCCTCGAGCTTCACGAAGGCGCCGTAGCTCATCACGTTGACGACCGTCCCCTTGCAGACGGTGCCGACCGGATACTTGTCGGCCACCTTCGCCCACGGGCTTGCCGTCCGCTGCTTCATGCCGAGGGCGATCTTCTCGCGCTCCCGGTCGATGTGCAGCACCTGCACCTCGATCTCCTGGTCGATCTGCACCATCTCGCTCGGGTGGCCGATGCGGCCCCACGACATGTCGGTGATGTGGAGCAGGCCGTCAATGCCGCCCAGATCGACGAACGCGCCGAAGTCGGCGATGTTCTTGACGATGCCGCGGCGGACCTGTCCCACCTCGAGCGTCTCCATGAGCTGCTTCTTCCGCTCGGCCCGCTCCTGCTCGATGAGAGCACGGCGCGAGACCACGATGTTGCGGCGGGCCTCGTCGATCTTGAGCACGAGGCACTGGATCGCGCGGCCGCAGTAATCGCCGATGTCGGCGGGGCGGCGGATGTCGACCTGGCTCGCGGGCAGGAAGACGTTGACGCCCGAGATGTCGACGAGCAGGCCGCCCTTGATCTTGCGGGTGACGTAGCCGGTGACGACGTCGTTCTCCTTGACGCTCTCCATCACGCGCAGCCAGTCTTCGATCCGGCGCGCCTTCCGCTTCGAGAGCGTGATCAGCCCCCGCTGCTCCTCCTGCTGGCCGTCCTCGAACTCCTCGAGGAGCACCTTGACCACGTCGCCCACCTGCGGCGGCGGTTCCGATTCATCCCACTCGTGGCGCGGAATGTGGCCTTCGCTCTTGTACCCCACGTCGACGAGCACGAATTCGCTGTCGACCCGCAGAATCTTGCCGTGCAGGACCGAATTGACCGCCAGGGTCGACGTGCCGACCGAGAGTTCGCCGGCATCGGTGCCGGCCATGGCGAGTTCCAGTTCCTGATCGAGTTCGTCTCCAAGTTCGAGTTCGCGGATGAGGTTGCGGTTGACCATGAATGTGGGGGTTTCGGGAAGAAAGCGGGTTGGGGGAGCGAGACACGCGGGCCACGGGGAAAACGAGCCTCGCAGTGTAGCAGGCCCTTCGCCCCCGAACAATCGAGCGTTTTGCCCCGGCCACCCGGTTTTCCCAGGCCGTCGACTCGGCCCACGAGTGGCAAAGGCCGCGGCGGCCGGTCGATAAATAGAGCACCATGGTGCCGTGCTTTGATCAATCGAACCGGCGAGCAAAGGTCTGGTCCCTGGCGTACCGGGCCATCTGCCTCTGGCTCACCGCCCTCGCGCTCTGGCTTGTGGCCCCAGCCGCCCACGCGCAGTTCCTCGAGAGCGACAAAACCGCCGCCGGCCCGAGGCTCGGCGAAGCGCGGGGGCAGAAATTTCGCGTCGGAGTCGAAGTCAAGGCAGTGGGCGGACCCTGCAAGGGAATCTACGCCACGATGCCGGTGCCGGCCGACTGGCCCGAGCAGAAGGTGCAGGTCGTCAACGAAGACCTCTCGGCCGACGTCCGCGGCCTGCGCTACCGGATGCTGCCCGGCGGCGTGCGACAGATGATCGTGGAGATTCCCGACCTTCCGTCGGGGGAGACGGCGAAAGCCGTCGTGACGTTTTCCCTCGAGCGGTCGAGCATCCTGCCACCGGAAGACACGTCGTCGCTCACTATCCCAGAGAAGCCCGACCGGGCGCTGCGGCAGTTTCTCGGCGCAAGCCCCTACATCGAGGTCCGTCACCCGAAGATCGTGAAGCTCGCCAAGGCCACAAGCGAAGGCCTCGAGGGCTGGCAGAAGGTGGAGGCGATCTACGACAAGGCCCGCGAGAAGGTGGAGTATCGCAATGGCGAACTGAAGGGGGCCGCCCGGGCGCTCGCCGATGGCTGGGGCGACTGCGAGGAACTGACGTGCCTCATCATCGCCATGTGCCGCGCCGAGGGGATCCCCGCCCGCACGGTCTGGGTCGAAGGGCACTGCTACCCGGAGTTTTATCTCGTCGACGGAACGGGCACCGGCTGGTGGTTCCCCTGCCAGGCCGCCGGCACGCGGGCCTTCGGCGGGATGCCCGACCAGCTGCCGATCCTCCAGAAGGGCGACGCCTTCCGCGATCCAGACCGCCCCGGCAAGACGCTGCGGTATGTCTCGGAATTCGTCCGCGGCTCGGCCGTCGATGGCGGCGGCTCACCGAAAGTGACGTGGATCCGCGAGCCAGGGTAG
>JBIIOK010000102.1:0-9171 GCA_044336985.1 Pirellulales bacterium
GGGCGACGCCTTCCGCGATCCAGACCGCCCCGGCAAGACGCTGCGGTATGTCTCGGAATTCGTCCGCGGCTCGGCCGTCGATGGCGGCGGCTCACCGAAAGTGACGTGGATCCGCGAGCCAGGGTAGCGGCCAGGAAAGACAGGCCGAAGCCTGTCCTACTCGGCGGCGCCGGCGAGGGGCTCCAGGCCGAACGTCGGGCCCGGCTCCTTCGCCACCGGCATGAACCACCGCGGCACGATCGGCAGGCCGGCCTCGCGCCAAGCCTGCTCGAGCCGGTCGCCGGCAAGCTTCACGACCTTCTCGCGGCCGCGGCCGGCGAGGCTGGCGCGGTCGGCACAAGGGGTCACCGGCCCGTCGAAGCCGGCGGCCTTCGCCGCGGTCAGCACCGCCGCCGTGCTGATCACGCCGGTGTCGCCGGGCAGAAGCCGATGCTGATGATGCAGTTCGCCATGGCTCACGTCGCGCGGCGCGTCGGAGACCCTCACCTCGACGATCCGCCCGCTCGGCACCTTGGCGATCATGTCGAGCGATTCGCCCGTCGCATGCAGCGCCCAGGCATCGACGATCGCGCCCACGCTCTGGTGCGACACGGCCACGAGGCCGAGCAGCGACTCGAACGTGTTGACGAATTGGTTTGCCTTCCCTTCGCGGGCCTCGGCCTCCGGCGTGATCGCCAGGCCGAGCATGATGCCCCGCTTGGCGAGCTCGTCGCCGATCGCATCGAGCCGGCGTCGGTGCAATTCGAAAAAGTCCTTGAAGGAGTGCTCGTCGGAGGCCGGCGCGATCGTGGTCCAAGCCCGCAGGGCCTCGGTCGCCTGCGCGAGGTCGAGCCGCTTCGGCAGCAGCTTCATGTCGCGATCGAATGACGCGTCATCGCCTGCCAGGTCGACCGGCAGGTGGAAGAGGCCGCTCTTCAGCCGGGCGCTCACCATCAGCCGGCGGGCGTGCTCCACACCGAAGGCCTCGGCCTGCTGCTGGAAATCGACGATGTCAATGTCCATCGAGTCGAAGCCGAACGACAGGGCCAGTTCGATCAGTTCGCTGGGGCGTCCGGAGAGCGGCAGACAGACGGTGCTGAGATTACGAAACATGCGGCGATTCACTCCTCTGAAAAATTGGGGCCGACAGTATGACCGACCGGCGGTGTAATTTGAAGCGGTCCGGGTCCGGGACGGGATTCCGCGACTGCTTTCACCGGTGGGAGATTGCATGACGAACCTCGAAGCGATCGTTTTGGGAGTGGTGCAGGGGCTGACGGAGTTCCTGCCGATCTCGAGCACGGCCCACCTGCGGATCGTGCCCGCCCTGCTCGGTTGGAACGATCCCGGGGCCGCCTATTCGGCCGTGATCCAGTGCGGCACGCTGGCGGCCGTCGTGCTCGCCATGCGGCACGACATCGCGGCGCTTGCCAGCGGCCTCCTGCGCGGCATCCTCTCGGGCCGCCCGCTCTCCCTGCCGGAGTCGCGGACCGCCCTGCTCATCCTTCTCGGCACGCTGCCGATCGTGGCCGTGGGGTTTGCGGCACGGCATCTCATCCGCGGCGAGGCGCGGCGGCTGGAGGTCGTCACCGGCGCACTGCTCTTCACGACGTTTCTCATGGCGGCCGCGGAGTGGCTCGCCTGGCGGCGATCGCGGCGCGGCGCAATCGGCCGCGATGGGCTCGAGCGGGTGACGCTCGCCGACGGCCTCATGATGGGGCTCGCGCAGGTGCTCGCGCTCGTGCCCGGCACATCGCGCAGCGGCGTCACGATCTCCTCCGGCATGGCCACCGGCCTCGACCGCCGCACGGCCGCGCGGTTTTCGTTCCTGCTCTCGCTGCCCGCCGTGGCGGCGGCCGGCCTGCTCGAAGCCTGGCAGCAGCGGGAGGCGATCTTCGGCTCACCCGAAGCCGTCACGACGGCGGTTCTCGGCACACTCTCGGCGGCGGTCGTTGGCTATCTCGCGATCCGCTGGCTCTTGCGCGTCCTCACGAGCCACACGCTCTGGCCGTTTATCGTCTACCGCCTCGCGCTCGCGGCGTTCTTGGCCTGGTCGCTGGCTGCGGCTGGTAGCCCGCTTCGGCAAAGTAGACCGCTTGCTCCGCAAGCGGATCCGGATCCGCTTGCGGAGCAAGCGGTCTACTAGCGAGCAAGCGGTCTACTTGGGCTCAAGGGCTGTGAGATCCATGCCGAGCCGCTTGAGCTTCTTGTAGAGCGTCGTGCGGTTGATGCCGAGGGAGCGGGCGGCGGCGTCGCGGCGCCAGCCATTTCGCTCGAGCGCATCGATGATGAGCTGCCGCTCGGGATGGGCCATCGCGGCCTTGAGCGGCGTGGCGGCATGGGCGTCAAATGCGACGGCCGCGGGCCGCGCGGCGCCGAGTACCGCCGGCGGCAGGTCGGCCGCATCGACGATTGGCCCACGACCGAGGAAGACGGCCCGCTCGACGGCGTGCTCGAGTTCGCGGACGTTGCCCGGCCAGGTGTGCCGCAGGAGCGCGTCGATCGCGGCCGGAGAAAAACCCTCGACCGTGCGGCCGGCCTTTGCGGCGGCGCGGGCGAGGAAGTGGGCGGCGAGCAGCGGGATGTCGTCGAGCCGGCTGCGCAAGGCCGGCATCTCGATCGTGACCACGTTGATCCGCCAGTAGAGGTCGGCGCGAAAGCGGCCGTCGGCCACGAGCGATTCGAGGTTTTCGTTGGTGGCGAGGATCACCCGGGCGTCCACCGTGTGCGTGGCGGCGCCCCCCACCGGCTCGAACTGCATCTCCTGCAGCACGCGGAGCAGCTTCACCTGCATCGCCGGGGAGGCGGTCGCCACCTCGTCGAGAAAGATCGTGCCGCCGTCGGCCTGAAGAAACTTGCCGGGCCGATCGGCGGCGGCGCCCGTGAAGGCGCCGGCGACGTGGCCGAAGAGCTCGCTTTCGAGGAGCGACTCGCTGAGGCTGCCGCAGGCCACCTCGACGAACCGGCCCGTGCGGCCGCTCGCCTGGTGGATCTGTCGCGCCAGAAGCGACTTGCCGGTGCCGCTCTCGCCGGTGATGAGCACCGTGGCGGGCGTCGCAGCCACGCGGTTCACGAGGTCGAGCGCCCGCCGCATGGTCGGGTGGTCGCCGAGGACGGTGGACTCCGTGGCAGGCTCGGGGCGTGCAGCAGCGCGGCCGCGGCCCGCAGCGCAGGCCTGGTCGAGCGCGGCAAGCAGGTCATCGTCGCGCAGGCTGGTGGTGGCGTCGGCGGCGGCGACCTCGCGGGCATCGTCGGCGGGGAAGGCGATCACAAGACCGGTGGCGGGCGACGTTGCCCGCACGACGGCGAGCAGCCGTTCGGCCGCGCCCTCGGCAAGCAGGCCGTCGATCACGCAGGCGTCGAATCGGCTGCGGCCCACGAGGGCGATCGCCTCGTCGCTGGTGCCGACGGCGCTGGCATGCCAGCCTTGGCTGCAGAGCCACTGGGCCGTGCCCGACGCCATCCGGCGATCGTCATCGACCACGAGCACGCGGCCGAGGAGGGCGGGGCGATCGGCTGGCGTGAGGCTGCGGGGCATGCGACGTCTGGCTCCGGGGAAATTGACTCTCCCTTTACCTAGGTCGCAAAAAGGCGACGTCAAAGTCGCCGTGGGGAGACAACTCACCGAAATCCATACCCACGGAACGTCACGACCGCTCCAGCCGCTACGACCGGAAGTAGACCGCTTGCCAGTAGACCGCTTGCTCCGCAAGCGGATCTGGATCCGCTTCGGGACGAAGCGGTCTACTTTGCGACGAAGCGGTCGTTACTTCTCGGCGTTTTGGTCGACGTCGCCCAGATGCACCGCGTCGGCGATCCGGTCGGCGGCGGGGCCGAGGAGGATCTCGCGATTCTCGAAGAGCGCCTCCGGATCCTGGTCGAGCATCCGGATGCGTCGCTTGCGAAACGAGAAGAAGGCGATCACCGCGAGCGCCGCCAGGGCCGCGACGATGATCACCGCCGTGAAGCCCCGCTCGGCCGACTGGATCAGCCCCGTGATCCGGTCGCCAAACAGGTAGGCAAGGCCGAAGAAGCCGCCGATCACGACCGAGGCGCAGATGAAGTCGGCCAGCAGGAACCAGCGATACTTCACCTTCAAAATGCCAGCGGTGAGATAGAAGGGGCTTCGCAGGCCGACCAGAAACCGCGCCACGAAGAAGGCCTTGATGCCATGCTTCTTGATGAGGTCTTCGATCGTCTTCTCCCGCTCCGCCGTGAGGAAGCCCGACCACCAGGGGTGCTCCTTGAGGACGCGGGCGCCAAAAAAGCGGCCGATCGCATACATGAGGCTATCGCCGAGGAGCGCGCCCACCAGGCAGGCCGGCAGCGCGTAATACCAGTGGAGGGCGCCGGCCCGGCTGGCCACGCCCGCCGCCACGATCGGCACCTCCTCGGGCACGGGCAGGCCGATGCCGGTGAGTGTCAGAAAGAAGATGATGCCGAGGTAGGAACCCCGCTCGAACCACTCGATCATGTTTGGCAGTTAGTCGGAAGCGGGGGTCGGCCGGGATGCGAAGTCCCGAAAGTATAGCCGCCCGAGACTAACTTTCATGGGCTGGCCGCGGCGCCGGGGCGAGTTCGACCGCAGGGTCGGCCGCGGGGTCGATCGACAGTGTGTCGGCATCGAGGTTGGCGGCATGCACGCGGAGCGAGCCGGGAGATGCTCCGGGCACGACGAGGAGCGCGGCCACGGGGCCGCCCGCGGGCGCGATCTGCGCGAGCGCCGGGGGCCCAAGCACGTAGAGCGCGGTGGACAGCGCGTCGGCGTCGGCGGCGCATGGCGCGAGCACCGTCGCGGAGAGAACTCCCTCGGCCGGCAGGCCGGTCCGCGGGTCGAGAATGTGGCCGAGCCGTTTGCCGCGATCGATGAAGAACTGCGTGCCCGAGCCGCTGGTGCCCAGCGCCCGATCCTCGAGCGTGATCGTCGCCAGCCGCACGGTCGGTCGAAGAGGATGCCGCACGCCCACCTTCCAGCCGCGCCGCCCCGGCAGCCGCGGCCCCTGCACGCCGACGGCCCGCACGCTGCTCTGCCCGCCGTGCACGAGCACGCTCGCCGCGCCAGCGTCGACGAGCCGCTCGATCGCGCGATCGAGCGCCCAGCCCTTACCGATGGCGCCGAGATTCAGTTCGACGCCCGGCCGCGTGAACCGGATCATCCGCCGCTCCGGATCGAGTTCCACCCATCGCATCCCCGAGGCATCCCGCGCCGCGGCGAGTTCCTCGGGCGCGGGCGTGCGTCCCTGCCGCCGTAAAAATCCCCAGGCCCGCGTGAGGGCTCCAGAGGCGCAGTCGAAGCCGCCGCCGGTTTTCTCGTACAGCTCGCGGGCGTGCTCGAGGAGCGCGAAGAGGTCGGCCGCCACCGGCTGCCAGCCCGTGGCGGCGGTGGCGTTGAGCCGCGCCAGTTCGCTCGTCTCGCGGTAGACCGTGATCCGGTTCTCGATCTCATCGACGAGGTCGAGGGCGTCGATGCCCAGCGCCGTCGCGTCGTCCACCTCGCCGGCGTTGAAGACCACCTCGAAGCGACAGGCCATCGCCTCGCGGCCCACGACGATCGTGTGGAGGTCGGTTTCCATCGGAATCATCGAGCGATTACGGAAGCCCGACGCGCGAGCGAGGAGAATCGGCGTCGGGTGAAGTGGCGGGGCGGATGGACCTTGCTCGCGCTGCGGGCTTTCGTCACCGCGGCGCGAGGCCGCGATCGAAGGCGTCTTGGTCGCGGCGGAAGACGGCGAGCACCGTCTCGAATCGCTCGAGCGGAATCCGGTAGACGGGCTGCTCGCCGGTGTGGGCGTGGCAGTGGGCCACGAGCAGACGGTAGAGAAACTTGAAGAGCTGCCGCGGCACGCGGAGGGCGCGGAGGCCGTCGAGTAGCCGCCGTTGATCGACCTCCGGCTCGAAGAGCTGCGCGAGCGTGGCGGGCGGGGTGCCCACGCTCGCCGCCTTCACCCGCGTCGAGGCGATGTCGTAGAGCGTCTCCCCCGACCACTCGAGCGAGGGCACGAGGTTCTGCTTGTCGAGCCGGGCCCGCTGGTTGAACTGCTCGTCCTCCCGCTCGATGAACCGGTAGAGCTCGACCGGAAGGAGCAGCTTGAATCCCATGCCCGGCGACTTGAGAAACTTGTTGTCGAGCATCGGCCAGATCACCTGCTTCATCCGCTCGGCCGAGCCGTTGATGAGGTGCGGCTCATCGAGTCGATCGACGATCACGACCATCCCCGAATAGCCCTGCGCGGCGAGGATGCCCTGAAACTTCGCGAGCAATTCGTAGCGATCGTCGCTGCGGGCGTGGAGCGGCAGAGGCTGGCCGGCGAGATCCACCTCCGGCATGCGGGCCAGTGCCCTGGCCAGCTGGCCGACGGTGCGGTTGCCCGTTCGCATGCTGCGGACGATCCGGATCGCGGTCCAGAACGACTTCGCCCGGCGCACGGCCCACGGCCCCCAGGCGGCGGCGAGCAAGAGCCAAGGCCACCAGGCGGTGAGCCAGCCCGTGGTGCCGCGGGAGATGCCGAGCCCGACGGCGGCGGAGAATACGGCCGTCGCGGCGAGGCCGAGCAGGAGCGGCCAGAGGCCGAGCCAGGCCGAGTAGCCGGTGCGGCTCCGCAGCCGGCGCCAGCGCGATGGAAACGTCTCGCCCGTCGATTGGTCGTAGCAGGCGGCGAGGAGCGCGAGGTCGCGGGCCTGCGGCGGCGTCAGCTTCGCGGCGGAGCGGCGGTTGGCCGAGTCGTTCACCTCCGTCACAAACTGCGTCACGGCGAGCGAGAGGATCGCGTCCATGTGGTCCCAGAGCTTCCACTGGCCGAGGACCTTGTCCACCGGACGGTTCGGCCCGACGCGGCTCACGAACCGGTCGAGGAACGGGTTGAAGTCGTCGTAGAGCACGACGAACGTGCGGCGGTCGGGCGCGGCCGCGTTGTGGCGGTCGAACTGCCGCACCATCTGCAGCTTGAGTGCCGTCTTGCCGGCCCCCTTCTCGCCAAACACGATCGACGTGCTCGGGTCGGAAGGATCGCCGTAGATCTTGTCCCACGCGGGATGAAACGTCGTCTCGAGGCAGGTGCGCTTGAAGACGGTGTCGTTCTGCGCATCCTCCTCGGCGAACGGATTGCCCGCGATGCCGTGGTGCTCGAGGAATTCCTGGATTTTCATGCGGTCAGGTCTTCAGTCCATCACTTCGCGGCGGCGACGAGCCCCTCGGCCATGGTGCGGAAGCCATCGGCGTGCTTCGCGACCGTCGCTGCCGGTCCGTAAAACTTGAGGAAGTAGCTGCCTTGGCCCGGCGTCTCGACGATCGCGGCGAGCATCCGGTAACTGGGGCGATCGACCGACTTGCCGCCGGCGAACGGTCCGCCCGGCATGTCCTTGAAGGTGCCGCCGACGTCGACCATCGTCACGGTGCAGCCGGCGAGTTTGAGCGTCTTCGTGGTGGCCTTGTCCTTGGTGGCGCTGCCGTCGGGCTGCGCGAACTGGCCATACCAGCGGTCGATGTTGGCCTGCACGCTGCCGCCGGCGCCCATCACGGTCATGCGGCCGGGCTGCTCGTCGCCACCTTCCGGCAGGATCGCAAACTCCGTCTCCACCATCCCCGACTTCGGCTGGACCCGCTTCCAGCCCTCGGGCGCCTCGAGCGAATAAGCCCCGGAGGCGATCGTGAAGGCGCGGGTGTTCTCCGCAACGGCGGCCTGCGCGGCGGCCTCTCGCGTTCCTGCCAAGGAAAACGCCCCAGCGACGAGGCAGACGATCGCACCAAACCGAGATGAGAAGCGCATGGCGAGGCTCCGGTGGAGAGGGGCTGCGGAATCCGACCCGGACAAGTCTACCAGACCGTCATCAGCCCGTTTCAACCGGCAGCAATTCGGGCAGGGGCTGCAGCGAGGCCATTTCGGCGAGGCCGGCCTTCACCATTTCGCGGCCCGTCACGTAGCGGTGGGTCTTGATCCACTGGCCGATGAGCTCGGCGGACGCTCCGAAGAGGTCGCCGAGGAGAACGTCCATGTCGCGTTCGAGTTCCGCGAAGTGCCGCGACCACTCGGCCGCCTCGGTGATGCCGATGTGCTCCTCGCTCTGCCACTTCATCGGGTGGAAGAGGAAGACGCTGTAGGGCGTGACGATCCGTCGCGTGCAGGTGGCAAACGGCCAGAGCGCCGCCGACGAGCATTCGCCCGTGACGATGCCGGTGGCGCGGATGCCGCGGAGACGCATGAGCGTGACGAGCGACATCGCGCAGTAGGGGCTGCCCCCGGGCGAGTCGAAGTAGATCGTGCACTCTCCGCCCGGCTCGATTCCGAGCAGCCGGTCGGTCATGTCGGCCTCGTTGTCGGTGAGATCGCCGACGAGGGCGATTTCGACGGGGCCGCGACGCTCTTCCGCGTCTTCCTCTGGCTGGGGCTTGTCTCGGCGTGGCATGATGGAGAAAAGCGTAAAACGGCTCGACGAAAACAGCAAGTTCGGCAAGCGGAACGTCGCATGGGAATCGTGGTGTACTGCCCAAACGGGCACCGGGTGAAGGTGAAGGACGAGTTTGCCGGCAAGAAGGTGCACTGCCCCACCTGCCAGGCGAAGACGAGAGTCCCGCTCGCGGCGCCGCCTGCCGCGCCCGCCCCCGTGGCGGCAATGCCCGCATCCGACGCAGCCCTGCCGACAGCGCAGCTGCTTACGCTCCCGCCGGTCGCGATCGCGGCGCTGCCGCGGGCCCATCCGCTGCCCGAGTAGGACAGGCTTCAGCCTGTCGTCGGTAATCTGCGGCGCTCGCACGGGGCACTGACAGGCTGAAGCCTGTCCTACTCCGGCACTAGCTCCGATAGGCCCCGTGGCAGGTGTCGCACGATTTTTTGAGCTCGCCCACCGCGGCGCGGGCGGCGTCGTAGTCGGATCGCTGCGCGGCGGCGCGGGCCTTCACGGCGGCATCCCGCATCTCCGCGGCGTAGCCGCGATAGGTGTCGTCGTCGTGGTATTCGTGGTCGGGCCGTTGGATCGCCTCGCCGATCATCGCCACCACCTCGACCTCGTGCAGCATTCTGGCGACCTGCTTGTTGAAGTCTTCCTTCGAGGCGACCGCCGCGTTGGTTGCCTCGTCGGCCGTTTCGAGCCTCGCCATCAGCGCCGCGCGGGTGGCGACCTTGCTCCACGAAGGATCCTCCTCGTCGCCGACGGGCCGCGCGTCGATCGGGTTTCCTTCGATCATCGCTTCGAGGT
>JBIIOK010000050.1:0-17502 GCA_044336985.1 Pirellulales bacterium
GACAGGCTGAAGCCTGTCCTACTTACCCGCACTGGTTCATCTTGTCGCGGGGCGTGCCGGCGGCGACGAGCTCGGGCTCCGGCCTTGCGAACTGCACGAAGGCCACGTCGGGCTCGACCGTCACCGCGATGCTCTTGTAGGCCGGCGTGCGCGAGAGCGGGTCGGCCGACTTCGGCACGAGCACGTTGCTCTCGGGGTAATACATCGCCACGTTGCCCGGGCGGATCTGGTCGAACGCCGAGACGACCTGGTTTCGCATCGTGCCTACCGAGCTCGTGATTCGGCAGCGGCCGCCGTCCTTGAGGCCAAGCCGCGCCACGTCGTCGGGATGCATGAGCACGATGTCGCGCCGCGTCTGGTTGCGGTAGAGATCCTCCTCCTCGTAGACGACGGTGTTGAACTGCCCCTCGCTGCGGATCGTCATCAATTGCAGGCTACTCGGCGCCGGCGGCAGGTCGTGCACGAAGAGGTGGGCCTTGCCGTCTTCGGTGGGAAACCGCGGCCTGTCGATCGCCCGGCCGGGGATGGAGAATTCCTTCTTCGTCTTGTCGATGTCGGCAATCTGCTCGAGCCCCGGCACGATCTTCGCGATCGCCTGCCGGATCGTGCTCGTATGGCTCATCGCCTTCCAATCGATCGGCGTCTGCCGGCCGCTCTCGGCGCCGCCGAGCACCCGCTGGGCGAGATCGGCGATGATCTCCACCTCGCTCCGCGGGCCGACGTGCCGCGGCGTGCCGCCATCGGAGAGGCGGATGTAGCTGAACATGCTCTCCTGCGTGGAGGGCTCGGGCTCCTCGTCCCGCGCGAGCACCGGGAGGATGATCGTCTCCTCGGCGCCGAGGCCGCCGGCGTGGCCGGTGTTCAGCGACGTGCTCATGTAGACGACCGTGTCGATCTTCCCCATCGCCCGCTTGGCATAGGCGGCGTCGGGGCTCGCTCCCCAGAGGTTGCCGCCGAGGCACATGGCAAACCGCATCCGGCCGGCGTCGGCGGCGTCGAGGCATTCGAGCGTGTCGTAGCCCTTCGTCGTGGGAAGGCCGACGCCGAAGTGGTTTTGCAGCCGGTTGAAGACGGCGTCCTTGAGCTTCGGCGTGACGCCGACGGTGCCCATCCCCTGGATGTTGGAATGACCGCGGATCGGCTGCAGGCCGGCGCCGGGCCGCCCCACCATACCGCGGGCGAGCGCCAAGGCCGCGATGGCCTGCACCGTGGCGGCCCCGTGGAGGTGGTGCGTGACGCCCATCGTCCAGGCGAAGACGGCCCGCTCGCTGCGGGCATACTGGCCGGCGATGTCGTCGATTTGCTCCCGCGACACGCCCGACTTCTCCACGATCTCGTCCCAGGAGAGGGCATCGAGCCGGGCGGCGAGTTCCGGCCAGCCGACCGTATTGGCCGCGAGGAAGGCCTCGTCGCAGGCGCCCGTCTCGCGGATCCGCTTGAGCAAGCCATAGACAAGGGCGAGATCGCCGCCCACATGAGGCTGCACGTAGGTGCTCGCGATCTCGGCGCCGAAGAGGAGCGCCCAGGCATCGCTCGGCACGGAGAAATTCACGAGCCCCGTCTCGACGATCGGGTTGATGACCACCACCTTGCCGCCACGGCGGCGGACCATCATGAGCGTGCGCATCATCCGCGGGTGGTTGCTTGCCGGGTTGCCGCCGATGAGCATGACGAAGTCGGAGTTTTCCATGTCGTCGAGCTTCACGGTGCCGGCGCCCGTGCCCACCACGCTCGCCAGCCCCACGCCGCTGGCCTGGTGGCAGTAGTAGCTGCAGTTGTTGACGTGATTCGTGCCATAGATCCGCGCGAAGAGCTGGAGCAGGAAGCCGGCCTCGTTGCTCGAGCGGCCGCTGAAGTACCAGAACGTCTCGTCCGGGTCGGTCCGCAGGAGCTTCGCGGCGATCCGCTCCATCGCGTCGGCCCAGGTGATCGGCTTGTAGTGCTGCGCGCCCTTCTCGAGCACCACCGGCTGCACGAGCCGGCCCGAGTGCTCCATCTGGTAGGGAGTGAAGGCCTGCAGTTGCGGGATCGAGTAGGTCTCGAAGAATGTCGGCTTCACCGCCCCCTGCATGTCGGCGACCATCGCCTGGAACGACTTCTTGCAGACCTCGGGGAAGTGGCCGGCCTCGTTGACCATCCCGCCGGCCTGCCCACCCATGCCGAGCGCGCAGGTCTTGCAGGCGTTCTTCGAACGCATGGCCTTCCAGAATTTCCAGAGGCCGCCCGCTTCGCGGGATTTCTTGAACGTGTACATGACCGCGCGAAAGCCGCCGCCGGTCGTCACCTTGCCGAAGAATCGTCCCATTCGTGCTGCTCCGGTCCGAGCCCAAACCGTTCACCCGTTGTTTGCTTCCGAAATGGTACCTGCGTTAGGCTTGAGGTCTCAAGTTGATCGAACGGTTCTCCAGGAGTTCAAACGATGCGTGCAGCATGTGTGATGGCGGTGGCCTTGGTGTTTGGCATGGCGGTCGTCGCCTCGGCCGAGATGGCGAGCGGCCCGCAGGTGGGTGATTCCGTCGGCGCCTTCACGGTGACGAAGGTTGCCGGCAATCCCGACGACGGCTTCCCGGTCGGCCGCTCCGGCTGCTACCGCTGCAAGACGGGCTCGAAGCCCGTGGTGATGGTCTTCGCCCGCACCGGCGACGAGAAGCTCGCCAAGCTCCTCAAGAAGATCGAGGAGGAGGTCGAGGAGCATGCCGATGACAAGATGATGGGCTTCGTCAACATGATCGGCGCCGACGCCGAAAGCCTGAAGAAGGCGGCCGAAGAATTCGCGACGAAGCACGGCATCACCCGGCTCGCCTTCGTGGTGCCGGAGGATGCCAAGAACGGTCCGCCCGATTTCAAGATCGCCCCCGACGCCGACCTCACGGTCGTCTGCTACAAGGAGGGCAAAGTGAAGGCCAACCATGCGTTCGCCAAGGGCGGCCTCACCGACGAGAAGATCGACGCCGTCGTCGAGGCTTCGTGCAGCCTGGTCGAATAGCCGGGCGACCCGCACCGACACAGCCAGCGGCCCGGGGCCACGCGCCCCGGGCCGTTTGCTTTTCCTGAACCACTCGCCGCCATGATCTCCTTTCTGCGTTCCCTCCCCGCCCGGCTCTGGCGGCTCGTCATCACGCCCTACGAGCCCGACCCGCGGTTCGACGCGTATCGCTCGCGGGCGATCACGCAGGAACACCCGCAGGCGCGGGCCACGGTGGCCGTGCTCGCTGCCGACGAGAGCCGGCGGTTCTTCGGCGTCGACCTCGCGCGGCGCGGCATCCAGCCGGTGTTCGTGCGGATCGAGAACCACGGCACCGAGAGCATGCGGCTGCAGTTGGTGAACATCGATCCAAAGTATTTCACGCCGCTCGAGGCCGCGGCCGTGAATCACTTCTCGATCGGCAGGCGGCTCTCCGCCTTCGGCGCGATGGGCTGGGTGTTCGTGCCGCTCTTGGCGCTTGTGCCGCTCAAACTCTTCACGGCCTATTTCGCCAACGGACGCATGGACGAATTCTTTCGCACCCGCGGCTTCCCGCTGGCGTCGATCCAGCCCGGCGGCGCCGCGGAGGGCTTCGTCTTCACGACGCTCGACCTCGGCACGAAGTCGGTGCATGTGCGACTGGGCCGCGCTGGGGGCCTGCGGCAGGCATTCGGCAGGCTTGTGCATCCTGCCGCGCAGCCGACGCCGACGACGGACGACGTCGAGTTTGTCTTCACGGTGCCGGTGCCCGGCATCGCGGCCGACTACCTCGACCGTGATTTCGACACGATCCGCCCCCCGTCCACCGTCGAGGCCTGCAATCTCGACACGCTCGTTTCGCGGCTGGAAGCGCTGCCGGCGGCGACGACCAACGCCGGCGGCACGCGGCAGGGCGACCCGGTGAACCTCGTCGTGATCGGCGAGTTCGAGACGCTGCTTTCCGCCTTCGCCGCCCGCTGGGACGAGAGCGAGACGATCACGCTGGCCACCTGCTGGAAGACGGTGCGGGCATTCCTCCTGGGCGCCAACTACCGCTATTCCCCGGTCAGCCCCCTGCACCTCTTCGGCCGCGACCAAGACATCGCCCTGCAGCGGACGCGGCACTCGATCAACGAGCGGCTCCACCTGAGGCTGTGGCTGACGCCGCTCGCCTTCGACGGCAAGCCGGTCTGGGCGGGCCAAGTGAGCCGCGACATTGGTGTGCGGTTCACGACGCGGGCCTGGAACCTGACGACGCACCGCATCGATCCAAACGTCGACGAGTCGCGCGACTACGTGATCGAGGATCTCCTGCAGGCCCACCGCGTGGCCGCGGCGGGCTACGTGGAGGGAGTGGGCGGCTGCCCGGCCTCGGCGCCCAAGCGAAACCTCACGGGCGACCCCTATTTCACCGACGGCAAGCGGGCGGTGATCATGGTGTCGGCGAATCGCACCTCCTGACCCGTGCCGCTTCCTGCCTGCTGTTTGGATATGATGGGAAGTCATCATGGTCGCTCTTGATAGCCTTCCAGACGTCCTGCAGCGGGAACTGGCCGTTGCTTTCCCGGGCCGGCGGCTCTTGGGAGCGTGGCTCTATGGCAGTCGCGCCAGAGGACAGAGCCGCGCCGACAGCGATCTCGACGTTGCCGTCCTCTTCGATTCGCCGCTCGATCCTGTGGCGCTCTTCGACGCCGGCGGGCGGCTGGCGGCGGCGATAGGCTCGAGCGTCGACATCGTCGATCTGCGGCGGGCGGGAGGTCTTCTACGAGTCGAGGCCATGCAAGGCGGACGGCCGCTCCTGCGTCCTACGATCGAGGCCGAGCTGTTCGCCACGCACGCCCTCGCCGACCACCTGTCGTTTGCCGCCAATCGGCGGGCGGCGACGGCCGCCATGCAGGAGAAGTTTCGTGCCCGATGACGTGGTGATGCAGAAACTCGCGAGCATCGACCGCTGCCTGCGATCGATCCGTGATTACGTCGCAGGCGACCTGGACCGGCTGCGGGAGCCAATCGTGCTCGATGCCGTGGTACTCAACCTGCAACGAGCGTGCGAACAGGCGATCGACGCGGCCTGCCGCGAGGTCTCCCGACGCGGGCTCGGCGTGCCGGCTGATAGCGCAGATGCCTTCTCGATGCTGGAGCGTGAACGGCTGCTCTCGCCAACGGTCGCGGAGCGGATGCGGCGCATGGTGGGCTTTCGCAACGTCGCGGTGCATGAATACCGCAGGCTCGAACCGGCCGTGGTGCGAACGGTCGTCGAGCATCGGCTTGGCGACTTCCAGGATTTGTGCCGAGAACTCTCTGACGCATCCTGAAAACAGGCAGACGTGATGAGCCTTTCCCCAGCGACAGCCGCCGTGCTTCAAGGCCTCCTGTTCGACCGCAGCGTGGCGGGGCTGGCCACGCTGCATGACGGCCGGCCGTTCGCGTCGATGATCCCGTTTGCCGCGCACGTGGCGGCGGGGAGGCTGCGTCTGGTGACGCACGTGAGCGGACTCTCGTCGCACACCCGCGACATGCTGGCCGCGCCGGAGGTGTGCCTGCTGATCACGGCGGCCGACTCCCCCGACGTGATGCCGCAGGCCTTGCCGCGGGTATCGATCCCGGCCGTGGCCGAGTTCATTCCGCCCGAGCACCCCGACCATGAGCCGCTGAAGGCCGCCTATCTGGGGAAATTTCCTCACACGGCCGACTTCTTCCTGCTCGGCGATTTTTCGCTCGTTGCGCTCGAGCCGACATCCGCGCGGCTGATCGCCGGTTTTGCCCGGGCGCAGACGCTCTCCGCCGACGCGCTCGCCGCGGCGGTCGAAGGATGACACACCGACGACCGGCATGAGAAGCCGGGTGTCGCCTAGAAGCCGGTGGTTTTCGAACCCCGCTGACGATCGCGGCTTTGCGGGGTATATTTCGGCATCAGGGCAGCGTAGCTCAGTTGGTTAGAGCACCGGCTTCATAAGCCGGGTGTCGCCGGTTCAAGTCCGGCCGCTGCTAGTGCGAGGTGAAATTCGGCCGCACGGTGCGAACGTCGCGAGCACGACGGCGGGCCGACGCTTGCTCGACTGAAGATAGGTAAACGGAAACGGCACGACGACCACGTCGCCGCCTACAAATTCCGCCACGCCTCATCCTCTTCAGCAGTATCCCAATCCGCTGCCCAAGCTGACTCCGCGGGCGGCAGCAGGGCATGCACGTCCTCGCTCCCGCCACTGCCGGCGCCGCGTGACCGAAGGTGCCGCAGAAAAGCGAGCACCTCCCGCTGCACACTCTCCGGGGCGTGCTCGAGTTCCTCGATCAGGGATTTGGTTATGGGTGACATGCTGCATAAAAGGACAGGTCGGCCAATGGCACTTCGGCAAGCGTCGGTCGGTGAGATCGCCGGTTTGTCATGCCCTCCCTTGGTTTCGGCGAACTGCGCCTGTCCGTCCGCATCCACGAGCCGCTCCGCCGCTGGCGGCAGAATCCGTGCTGGCTCTTGCAGTCATGCCGCCAACTGCCCTCTCCCATGCGGGAATCGGTGACTCGTCGGGACAAGCCCTCGGAGACCGCTTAGGATGAGCCGGCGATTCCCGACGAATCGCTCCCGATATGTTGAGGCACCGCCGTGACAGCCATCCCCGCAACGCCGCTCCCGCGTGAGACCGGCCGGCAAATCGCCGCGCTCGAGCATCTATTGGAGGTGGCCCGCCAGCTGGGCGCGTCCGTCGAACTGGATCCGCTGCTCGAGGTGATCGCCACGGCGGCCACCACCGTGCTCGACTGTGAACGGGCCACGGTTTTTCTTTACGACACCAGCACGGAGGAACTCTACAGCCGCGTGGCTACCGGCATCGAAGACTCCGCCATGACGGAGATCCGCTTTCCGGCCAGCCGTGGCATTGCCGGCGAGGTGGCCCGAACGGGAAACGTGATCACGCTTGCCGATGCCTACGCCGATCCCCGCTTCAACCCAGACTTTGATCGGCAGAGCGGCTTCCGCACCCGCACCATGCTCGCCTTTCCGTTACGAGGGTATGACTCCAAGACGGTCGGCGTGCTCCAGGTGCTCAACAAGCGCAGCGGGCAGTTCAACCATGACGACGAGCAACTGGTCAACTTTCTCGGCGCACAGGCCGGAGTCGCCATCCAGCGGCAGATGCTCCTGCAGGAATACGCCGACAAGCAGCGGATCCAACGCGAGTTGAACATCGCCCGCAGCATCCAGCAGGGCCTGCTCCCCCGCGAGCAGCCGACGGTGGCCGGCTACGACATCGCCGGCTGGAACCAGCCGGCCGACGAGACCGGCGGAGACAGTTTCGACTTCCTGCCACTCAACGACGGCAACCTGGCGATCGCGCTGGCCGATGCCACAGGACACGGCATCGGTGCGGCGCTGATCATGGCCGAGACACGGGCGCTGTTCCGGGCCACCGTCCGACAGACGACGGATCTCCCGCGGGTGATGACGGAGATCAACGATCTGCTCTGCATCGACCTGCCCGACGGAAAATTCAATACGGCATTCTTCGGTTTTCTCGATCCGAGGCAAAACACCGTGCGGTTCCTGAGCGCCGGCCAGGGCCCGATCCTCGTCTATGCGGCGGCCACGGGCGAAGTCAGTGAACTGGAGACGCATGGCCTGCCGCTGGGGCTGATGCCGGAGGCTGAGTACGATGACACGACCCTCCTGCAACTGGCCCCCGGTGACATGCTGGTGCTGCTGACCGACGGCTTCTATGAGTGGGACCGCCCCGACGGTGAACAGTTCGGCACCGAGCGGATCGCGGACCTCATCCGCCAGCATCACCATCTGCCGGCGGCCGAATTCATCCAGGTGGTTTACCGGTCCGTGGTCGAGTTTTCGGCAGGCACACGGCAAGGCGACGACCTGACGGCCGTCATCGTCCGCCGCGAACCCGCCGGCTGATGAAGCGGCTGGAAGCCTTTTCTTGGAAAACGCCATGAACGGACGAGCCACACGGTACGACGTTGTCGTCACCATCGCGCTGTTTCTGGCCGCCATTCTCGCCCAACGTTTCGAATGGTTTGCGCTGCTCGAGGATCAGACGCTCTCCTTCCGCCACCAGTTACGGCTGGCTTTCGGCGATTCCAAGACGCTGGCTCCGGCGCCGGAGGTCGTGCTCGTCAACACCGACGAACCATTCTTTAAGGCCTACAAGAGTTTCCCGCTGCGACGCACCGATATCGGTGCCATCGTGACCAATCTGAAGTCGTTGGGGGCGAGGGTCATCGCCGTCGACATGCTGATGGACTTTCCCAGTTCCTACGGCGAGGACCCGGCCCTGGCCCGGGCGCTCAGCGACGCCGGAAACTCCCTGCTGGTGTCGCAGGCTGAGTTTCGTGCGGGCAAGTTCGTGAAGATCAACCGCCCGACCACGCTCCTCGACGAGGCCGCCGACAGTGGCTACACGAATATCGAATCCAACTCCAACCTGGTGACGATGCTTTCGCGTCTCACGATCCATCCCGAGTCGATCGGGGAACGGGGGGGCTGGCCCTTCGCGGTGAAGGCCGCGGCCCAGTTTCTGGGGGTCGAGCCAACACTGGAAGGCACGACATTGGTGCTGGGGGATCTGCGGGTTCCCCTCGATCATGATCACAGGCTCTCCATCGACTTTCCGCCGCTGCCCACCGGCACCCGCTTTCTGAGCCAGTCGGCGGGCCTGACGGCGCTCGAGTTTCTCGACATCTCGCAACTTGACGAGAACGAGCGGATGGAACTCGAATTCTGGGTGAAGGACAAAATCGTCGTGATCGGCGACACGTCCGAGGTCTCCCACGACTGGTTCGACACGCCCGTGGGCATGGTCTACGGGGTCGAGATCATCGCCAACAGCATCGGCTCCATCCTCAAGGGAGCGCCGCTGCGGGCCGCCGGCATGGCCATCGACGCACTGCCGCCACTGATCCTGATGACCAGCATGGTGCTGCTCGGCTTGTTTCTGCCCCGGCCGCTGCCACGCGGGCTGTGCGCGGCGGCGCTTGGCGGCGGCTTTGTCCTGCTTGCCAGCTGGCTGTATGTGAAGAACGGCCTGGTGTTGTCGATGTCGTATGGCCTCGTGGCACTGGCGCTCAGCTATCTGGTGGTGGAGTTTCGCCAATACATGATCGAGCGCAGCCAGAAGCAGCAGATTGCCAGGACGTTCGGCCAATACATCCCGCCGGAACTGGTCACCGAAATGAGCAAAAGCGGCCAGACGGTGACCGTCGGCGGCGAATCGCGGGAAATGACGGTGCTGTTTTCCGACGTGCGCGGGTTCACCACCATCTCGGAAGGCCTGTCGCCGCAGTCGCTCACCGTGCTGATGAACTCCTTCCTGAGCCCGATGACACACGTCATCCATGAGCACCGCGGCACCATCGACAAGTACATGGGCGATGCCATCATGGCCTTCTGGGGTGCGCCGCTCCCCGATCCCGACCACGCCAAACGGGCGGTTCAGGCGGCGCTCGGAATGGTGAAGAAGATGGAGGCCTTGAAGGACGACTTCCTCGCCCGCGGCTGGAAGCCCATCCGGGTCGGCATCGGTCTCAATACGGGCGTGATGAACGTCGGCAACATGGGATCGGATTTCCGCATGGCGTATACCGTCCTGGGCGATGCCGTCAATCTGGGGTCGCGAGTCGAAAGCCTGACCAAGCAGTATGGCGTCAACCTGATGATCACCGAATACACCCAGGCCGCGGTTCCAGGGCTGGTCAGCCGCGAGATCGACCTCGTTCGCGTGAAGGGCAAGGACACGCCGGTGCGGCTCTATGAGCCGCTGGGGTTCGCCGGCGAGGTCGACTCCGAAACAGCCGCCCGCCTGCCCCAGCATCTGGCGGCACTCGGCATGTTTCGCGATCAGCAATGGGACGCCGCCCAGGCGGCCTTCGAGCGATTGGCCGCGGCCGATCCCGAGCGGGTGATCTATAAGATCTACCTGGATCGCATCGCCCACTTTCGGACCGCGCCGCCGGACGCCAACTGGGACGGTGTCTACACCCACAAAGAGAAGGGCTAGCCTTCCTTTGAAACGTAACCCCCTTCGCAAGGAGCGGCCAGCCATGTCTCGTGAGCGCATGCCCGCCTTGGCATCGTGCGTTTTCCTACTGGCGTGCCTCGCGGCATCCCACGCCGCAGCTGCCGCTCCAGCGGCCGCTGAGAAAGGCCGCGACGAGTCGGATCCAATCCTGCGGCTGGATCTGCCGGGGCATACCGGCGAGGTCCGCGCGCTCGCCTTCACGCCCGATTCGCAGCGGCTCATCAGCGGCGGCCGCGACAAGGTGGCGATGGTCTGGACGCTCGAAGGTGCCGCGATTCCTGGCACTGAGGAGGCCGACGACGAGCGGGTGACGCGAAATATCGCGCGGCGCCGGGCGAGGGAACGGGCCTTGCGCTGGCAGGTGGCCCGCGGCACGCGCGGGGCGATCCAGGCGATCGCCATCTCCGCGAGCGTCAAAGGCGAAGCAGGCGGTGAGCAGGGCTTCGTGGCGCTGGCCGGCAGCGGAGCGATGGGAAGCACGGGCGAGATCCTCGTGCTCAAGGCGGCCGACGGTTCGCTCGCGGCCACGCTCGGCGGCGGCGATCGTGTCGGCCACCGGCAGAGCGTGACGGCGGTCGACTTCACGACCGATGGCCGATGGCTGGTGTCGCAGGATCTCGACGGGCAGGCGTTTGCCTGGGACCGTGCAGCTGCGTGGAAGCCCGTGGAGCTTGCCGCCCGCGAGGATCAGCGGCTGGGCAAGGAGGGAGCGGCCGCCCTGCGGTCGATGCCTCCGCTGCGGCCCGTCGTGGCGCTGGGCGCCGGACGCGCCGTGCTGCCGACGTTGGTGTCACCCGCCAACGCCGCCAAACCGATCTGGCAGCTCGAACTCGTCGAACTGAACGATCCGCAGCAGCGAAAGCGGCTTCCCGAGCCGCATCTGGGCGTGGTCACAGCGCTGGCGGCGTCGGCCGATGGCACCTGCCTGGCTTCCGGTGACCTCTCGGGGCTGGTGCGAGTCTGGCGGCTTGCCGATGGTGGAGCGAAGCCCGTGGAGATCGAGATCCGTCCGCTGGCCGAATCACTCTCACTCTCGCCCGATGGAAAACGGCTTGCGGTGAGCGTGGCCTCTGACGGCCGCGGCGCCGCCCCGCGGGTCGAGATCTGGAACGTCGCGCCCCTGAAAAAGATCGTTTCGCGGACGATGCCGCAGCCTGTGCGGGCGGTGCGATTCAGCCCCGATGGCAAGAAACTGGCGTGGACCGGTGGGCGGGCCCACGAGGTCTTCACCGCAGACGTTGATCCTGCGGCGACCGATGCGAAGCCGGATGCCGATCCCTTGTCCGCAGCGAATGCCCTCGGCGGCGTGGGGCGGGCGATCACGCGAGTGGCCTTCGGCACGGCAGCCGCCGATGCCGAGGCAGCGTCGCCGCCGCGCCGGCTGGCGATCTCGACCCAGCAAAACGGTGCCGATGGCAAACCGGCACCGTTGGAGGCGGCATTCAATCTCGAGACCTTGGCCAACGCAGACGTGGGCAACGAGAGCAATTGGCTCGCGTCGGCAGGAATCGCCGGCGGCTGGTCGATCGATCCGAAGCCGACCTACCCGAAGCAGGGATTGGAAGTCTGGCAATTGTCGAAAGATGGAAAGCCTTCCAGCCGCGTCGAACTGGCGCTCGACTGGCAAGGGCGGGCCGGCGGCCGGGGCCGGGCCGTCGCCTGGATTCATCGCCCCGGTGAAAAGACCCCGTGGGCAGTGGCGATCGGCGCGGATCGGGGGATCTTTCTTTTCAAGCTCGTGGACGAGGGAGCCTGTCCGCTGGTTCGGCGATTTCGCGGCCACGAGGATGGCGTGCTCGCGCTGGCCGTCTCCGCAGATTCCCGCTGGCTCGTGTCGGGAGGCGGGGATGGTCTGGTGATGCTCTGGTCGCTCACCGGACTGGAGCGGGAGCGCCCGGTCGAGGATCGCTGGGGCGTGAGCGTGTCTGTGAAGGATGGCCGCGCAGTGGTCGATGCGGTCGAAGGTGCCGGGCCGCTGGCGGGCAGGGATGTTCGCGTCGGAGACGTCATCACGGAGATCTCCTGGACGGAGTCTGCCGGAATTGTCACGGCGCACAAGGATGGCGCGGCGATCGTGGCGGCGCTGCCGGCCGTGCCGTGGAATGCCCAGGTGGCGTTTTCCACACGGCGTCTCGACAAGGATCAAAAAGTCTTCCAGCGGCTGCCGGCCTGGGAGAACATCTCCGCGCTGCATCTGGCCGCCAATCGCGAATGGGCGTATTGGACTCCGCGGGGCTACTACGCGGCCAGCGCCAACGGAGACACGCTCTTCGGCTGGCTGGTCAACCGCGGCCTCGATGAACTGCCCCGGTTTTTCAAGGCCCAGCAGTTTCGTCGACGGCTGGAAAGGCCCGACGTGATGTCGCGGCTGCTCGTCGCAGGGAGCCTCGACGCGGCCCTCCGTGATTCCGGCCGCGAGTTGCCCGAGAGCTCGGCCATCGTGCTGCCGCAGCAGATCGCCATGACCCCGGAGGTGCGGATTCTCGATCCAAAGCCGGGGGCATCGCCGGATGGAAAATCGATCGTCGTGACCGCCGAGGTGGATACTCCGGAGGGAACGAATCTCTCCCGGATCACAGCCTATGCGAGCGGTGTCGTGGCGCCCGGAAAACCCCGCGTGGTCGAAGAGCGGCCGGCTGCCGACGGCCGACCGCGCCGCACCGTCTACGCCTGGGATCTCCCGCTGCCGAAGGAACAGCACCATCTCGTGCAGGTGTTTGCCGCCGCCGCGGACGGGCCGACCGAACTGCGCGAGGTGCCGATCAATGCGCCGCCGGTGGCCCCGAAGCAGGCACGCACTCCCCGGCTCTATCTGCTGGCGAGCGGCGTCAATCGCTACGCCAACTCCGATCGCTTCGCCGCACTCGGGCTTACGAACCTGACCTTCGCCGTGGGGGATGCGCGGTCGATTCGCGAATCGCTCTCGCGGCGGACGCTGGGCCTCTACGACCTCACCGCCGACGCCATCCTCGTCAATCAAGAGGTGACCCGCGCCGGCTGGAAGCGTGCCATCGAGGAGTTGGCCGAGAAGGTGGGCGACGAGATCGTGCCGGACGATTTGCTCGTGGTCTTCCTCGCCGGCCACGGCATGAATGACGACGGAAAGTATTCCTACCTCTGCCACGATGCCGAAGTTGCCGTCACGGCCGGCCGGGATCCGCACGCGGCTCCCGCGGGCAGCATCACCTGGGACGATTTCGCCGTCTTGCAACAGATCCCCTGCCGCAAACTGGCGATCGTCGACACCTGCCACTCCGGCGCGCTCGGACCGGCGGCCCGCAGCACCGCGGTGCGCGAGTTTCAGGAGAACATGATCCTCGTGCTCGCCGCCGCCTCCGACGAGGAAGCGAGCCAGGAATCCGGTGCCTGGGGGCACGGCGCCTTCACGAAGACGCTGCTCGAAGCGCTCGATGGAGCGGCGGACATGGGCGGCGCCGCCGAAGGCGATGCGAATGATGCGGAGCGGCCGGACGGCGTCGTCTCGCTCGACGAGGTGGTCGATTACGTGCTGCGCAAAGTTCCGGAAATGACGCTCGTGGACGATGACGAAAGCACGGCCCAGCACCCCACCGTTTCCCCGGACGCGATCGTCCCCTACATCACGCTGCCGGTCGCCGCGCTGGCCCAGCCCGCCAAGTAAGCCCCGCAAGCAAGCCCGCTCAACGGTGCCGGATGCGCCGGTTATTCGATGCCACAGGCAGGGCGGGCCCAGGAAAGGCCTGGCGCGGCCGGGAAGGGCGTCAAGCGCCGCCTCGCAGGGGGTCGAATCAACGAGCGGGGGATCAGCATTGGCACGAAGCAACGACATTGCGCTGGGCATGCCAAGCGCACCCTCGTGGCGCTTTCGCCCGGAAACACGCTTTTTTCTGGCGACGTTCATGTCATCGGCGCTGACGCTGCTTTGTGCCGTGCCTGCCCGAGGCGACCAGCAGCCTGCAGCAGAAGCGCCGGCCACGAAGCGGCCCAACGACGACACCCCGCGCCCATTGCCGCCCATCGGGGAAAATGCCGAAAAAACGACCCCCGGCACAACGGTCCCCGGTGCCAAGGCCGCCGATGAGGCGGCTTCCCCGACTCTGCCGGATTTTCGGGATGGAGCGGCAGCCCCCGGAGAAGATGGTCGAGGGCCGGATCTGGGCCGGGACCTCGCCGATGCCGACGTGGGCGGTTTCCGCGAGGCGCTCTCGAATGTTCCGAACATGGTGGGCGACGGCTGCGCTCCCGGCGGCAGCGGCGGCCAGGCCACCATCGACCGACTCGTGCTTTTCGGGCAGGGGCTGACACCGTCGAACACGGGCGCGCTTCTGACTGGAACGACTCCCGGGGCAATCTACGAGTTCCCGCAGAATTACCGCGACATCCAGAGCCTGCCCACCAACCCGCCGGGCGTGGTCCCGGGAGCTGTCCCCCTGGGCCTCGTTCCCGGATCGCCGTCATTTCAGGCGACGGGCATCCCGCCGGGAGGCGCCGGTTCGATCGTCGGGCCGACTGCGGGCTACGCCCCCAGTGTCGATGCCGCGATGCAGCAGCAATTCATCAATCGCACCGGCAACTCCGAAGGCATGACGGTCTACACGCCGGCCACGTCGGGCGCGCTTCCGAACGGTAGCACCTACGATGGGTTCGCCTATTACAACTACGTCGTGGACACCGCCAGCGCCACCCCGGGCTTCAACGTCGGCTTCGTGAAGATCTCCGAAAACCTCAGCCCGCTGCCGCGTGACCGCGTTTTCTTCAACTACAGCTACTTCAAAAACTCCTACTTTGCGCAGGATCTGCGGGCCGACGTAAACCGCTTCATGCCGGGCTTCGAAAAGACCTTCTTCGACGGCTGGACGTCGATCGAAATCCGCACTCCCTTCGCGGCCACACTTTCCAGCGTGCAGGGATACGATGCCAGCCCCGGTGCCGGCATCACCAACAACCGGGATGTCGAACTGGGCAACATCTCCGTGATTGGGAAGTCGGTGATCGAATATTCCGACACGTGGGCTCTCACCGCGGGCATGCAGGTGATGTGCCCCACCGCCAACAGCGTTTCCGTCCAGTCAACCGGGGTCGGCCCGACGATCGCGTCCGGAAAGGATCTCGTGCTGGTGGAAAACCAGTCGGTCCATACGATGCCGTTCGTCGGTTTTCTCTGGGCGCCCAACGACAGGTTTTTCACACAGTCGCTGCTGCAGATCGACGTCGACACCAACGGCAATCCTGCGTACGCCAACGTCCTGCTCACCGACAACATCAAGCAGCCGGGAAACTACGCCGGACGCCTGACCTATCCCACGTTCATGTACATCGGGCTTTCGGCGGGCTATTGGTGGTACAAAAATGACAATCCGTCCGCGACGCTGACCGGCATCGCTCCAATCATGGAGCTCCATATCAACCAGTCTCTCAGCCCCTACGATGTGCTGTGCCAGCCTGGATATCAGATCGGCGAGGATCTTGGCAGCCTGTCGATGATCAACGGCATGACGGGCTTCAACCTGGAATGCGGCACTCGCTCCACGATGACCTTCGCCTACGTCTCGCCGATCGGCGGCGGCGTTGACCGCTGGTTCGATGGCGAAGTTCGGGCCATGTACAACTGGCGATTTGGCCGCCAAACCCGCCTCACGAGAGTGCAGTTCTAAGCCTCCCTGGGAGATGGGAATCCCTGCCGCTTTCCACCCGGATAGGGGATGGGGAAAGCAGGTGTTTCCCAGCCTTTGGGTCTCGCATCCGGCGGTGCCGTACGGGCCCGCCAGCCTGGAAAAAACATGATTGGGCCGCATTTTTGCGGAACAATCACAGAGGAATCGGCCCACCTGAACGGCTTTTCCCCGCAAAATGCCGATCTGACAAACCGATTCAGCGACCTTGGCGGTGAGGCAAAGTATCCTTTTTGAAGTGAACAAAACGGGCTGTTTTTCCGTAAAACAGCTTCCACGGAAATGGTTCAGTTCTCCCCGGCCGCTCTCCCGTATTGTGTGAGCAGAAAGCTACGATGAACGGGCGACGTCCTTTTCAGATGTCGGCCCTCTTTCGCGGCTTTCTTTCGCGCAGAATGGCGGAAAATGCTGCTCTTGGAAGCGGTGCCGGCCGCCGCCGTTCCAGGCCCGCGCGGCCTTCCTCCCTGGAAGTCGAGTCGCTCGAGCAGCGGTCGATGCTGGCCGTGACCGCGACGCTGGACGCCAGCGGCACGCTCGGTATCTCCTTGGACTCAGCCAACGACTCGGCTTTTCTGGTCAGCGACGGCTTGGCCTACACGGTCAGCGGCACGGACTTCGCGGGCGGCGGCACGTTCGCGATTGCCAACGTCAACGCCATCGTGGTGACCGGCACGGGATCTGGTGGACAGGCATTCACTCTCGGTGCTGGTTCTGGGATCGATGATTCGCTGTCCATCTCGGCGGGTGTCGCGTCGACGACCATCAACGCGGAGATCACTTCCGGGGCCTTGGCGGTAGACATCCAGTCAGCCGCAATCACGCTCGCGGCCAATGTCTCAAGCAGCAGCACGCAGGATTACGGCGGACTCGTAACGCTTGCCGCCGGCGTCGAACTCACGGGCTCGAAGATCACACTCGACGCTGGCGTGGCGGGTGCCGCCAATTCACTAAAGATCACCGGCAACGCCGACGTGCAAGCCGCCATCAGCGGCGTCTCGACATTCGACGTCACAGGAACCTCGCAACTCGCTGAAAACGTCTCGAGCAGCGGCACCCAGGACTACGGCGGACTGGTGACACTTGCCGCTGGCGTCGAACTCACCGGCTCCACGATCACGCTTGGCGCCGGCGTGGCCGGTGCCAGCAACGCCCTGAAGATCACTGGCGACGCCGACGTGCAGGCAGCGATCAGCAGCGTCTCAACGTTCGAGGTGACCGGCACCTCGAAACTCGCCGCCAACGTCTCGAGTAGCGGCACCCAGGACTACGGCGGGCTCGTGACGCTGGCCGCCGGCGTCGAACTCACGGGCTCCAAGATCACGCTCGGAGCTGGTGTCGCCGGCGCCAGCAACGCCCTGACAATCTCCGGCGACGCTGACGTTAAAGCCGCGATCAGCGGCGTCTCAACGTTCGAGGCGACAGGCGCCTCGACGCTCGCCGCAAACGTCTCGAGCAGTAGCACGCAGGATTACGGCGGACTGGTAACGCTGGCAGCCGGCGTCGAACTCACCGGCTCCAAGATCACGCTCGACGCTGGCGTGACCGCTGCCACACAAGCCCTGAAGATCACCGGCGACGCCGATGTGCGAGCCGCCATCAGCGGCGTCTCCACATTCGAAGTGACAGGAACCTCCACGCTCGCCGCGAACTTCTCAAGCAGCGGCACGCAGGATTACCGCGGGCTCGTGACGCTTGCCGCCGGCGTCGAACTCACGGGCTCCAAGATCACGCTCGGAGCTGGCGTGGCCGGAGCCGCCAATGCCCTGAAGATCTCCGGCGACGCCGACGTGCAGGCAGCGATCAACGGTGTGTCGACATTTGAGGTCACAGGTGCCTCGCAACTCGCAGCCGATGTATCCGGCAGCAGCACGCAGGATTACGGCGG
>JBIIOK010000152.1:0-5357 GCA_044336985.1 Pirellulales bacterium
GCCGGAGCGGGACGGGCTGTCCCCCCGGCCGCGCAGCCGCGTCAGCCGCGCCAATCGGTCCCTCCGCGGGGCCCGGTAAAACGGTCGGATTGATACGAAAAAATGGGCTAGAATTGAGCAACAGGCAGGCTGCGTTGGTAGTGGGTTTCCCATGCCCGTAGATTTGCTGTGGCCCGCCTGGAAACTTCTGCGATCGACAGGTCGATTCGCGGGATGCGGTGGCTGAATCAATGAGCGAACCGAGCACGGCAATGGACGCAAGCGCTGGCGTGAACGCCTCTTCCGCGACGACGACCCCGTCGTTGGGTGCGCTCGTCCTGCGCGATCAGGTGCTCGCACCGCAACTGCCGCCGTCCTTTGCCCCGGCCTACGGTGGCGAAGACCCGCTGGCAGGTGGTGTCGACTTTCGCCGCGTCTGGCACTCGTTTCGCCGGCGGTGGCTGCCGGCAGTGGCGCTCGGCACGCTGCTGGCTTCGGTGGCGGCCGTCTCCGTCTGGTTCTTCATGCCGCGCGGCTACGAGGCGGTGGCCTGGCTGCGTGTGAGCGCCAAGGCGGGCATGCTCGGAGGCGCGGGCCGCGATGGTGGCGAATACGAGTCCTATCGCAAGACGCAGGTCGCCCTCATCAAGTCCCCCTTCGTGCTCACCTCGGCGCTGCGACGGCCGGGCATCGCCGACCTCACCACGCTTCGGGAGGAGGAGGAAGATCCGGTGGGCTGGCTCACGCGGTCGGTCCAGGTCACCGCGCCGATGGAGTCGGAGGTGGTGCAGGTGCGGCTGCGGGGTGAGCATGCCGCCGACATCGCGAAGATCGTCAATTCCGTCACGTCGGCCTATCTCGAGGACATCGTCAACAAGGAGCGGGCTGAAAACCTCGGCCGTCGCGACGCGCTCGAAAAGAAGTACAAGGAAAACATGGCCGAGATGCGGGAGATGCGGGAGACGTTCAACACGCTCGCCCGCACGCTCGGCACCCGCGATAGCGCTGAGGTGGCGACCCAGCGCAGCCTCCTGCTCGACCATCTCGGCACGCTGCGGTCACAGCTCTCGCAGGCCCAGCGCGATCTCACTGCAATCGACGCCGAGCTTTCGATCATCGACGCCAAGGCGCGGGGCGAGATCGCCAGCGAAGACGCCCTGCCGGACGAAGTGGTCGAGTCGGCGATCATTCGCGATCCCCAGATCATCGAACTCGGAGGGCGACTCGCCGCCATCGAGGAATCGATCCTCTTTCAAGAGCAGCGCAGCGCCCGCGGCGGCAATGAACCGGCCGTGAAGCGGCTGCGGGCCCAACGCGACCAGGTGGCTCGGCGGATCACCGAGCGGCGGAACGAACTCCGGCCGCAGATCATCGCGCAGCTCTCGCTCGAGGGAGTCGGCCGCCGGTCAGGGCAGGTCGCGGAGAGCCCGGTCGTACTCAAGATGCGCCGGGAAATGCTCGCCGTGACGGTCGCGGAGATCTCGAAGGAATTCGACAAAGTCGCCAAGGAAGCGACGGAGCTTGGCAAGGCCAATGCTGATCTCGAGGCCCGGCGAAACGAGATCGAGCAATTGCAGCGGGTGACCGACCAGATCGGCATCCAGCTCGAGACCTCGTCGCTCGACCTCTCGATGCCCAGCCGCGTGACGCTCATCGAGGAAGCGGGCGTGCCCGAGGGCAACGACCGCCTGTTTCGGCTGATGCTCTCGTCGCTCGCGGGCCTGGCCGGCCTCGTGCTCGGTGGCGGCGCGATTGTGGCACTCGAATACCTGCGGGATCGGCTCAGCACGACCGACGAAGTGCCGCGCCGGCTCGGCGTGCGGATGCTCGGCTCGTTGCCGAAGGTGGGGCGTTCGCGCCGCGGTTCCCACGACGGGCTCTTGGCCGAGTGCGTCGACGGCATCCGCGCTCTCGTGATGCAGTCGGGCCGCGAGGCGCCCAAGGTGATCCTCGTGACGAGCGCCGTCGAGCACGAGGGGAAGACGACGTTCGCCTCGCAGCTGGCTGCGAGCCTGGCCCGGTCCGACAAGCGCACGCTCCTGCTCGACGGCGACCTCCGGCATCCGAACGTGCACCTGGCGCTTGAATTGGAGCAGGGCGTCGGCCTCTCGGAATTGCTGCGCGGTGAGATCGTGGGCGACGAGGCGGTGCAGCCGACGAGCATCGACGGCCTCTTCGCCGTCACCGGCGGCGAATGCGACTATGCGGCCGTGACGGCGCTTTCCCGTCCGGAGCTCGCCAAGGTGATCAAGGGCTACCGCGAATCGTTCGAACACATCGTGATCGATGCCGGTCCGGTGCTGGCCTTCGCCGATGCGCTCCTCCTCGGGCAGCAGAGCGACATCGCCATCGTGGCGACCATGCGCGACACGAGCCGGGTGCCGCTGGTGAATTCGGCGATCGAGCGGCTGCGGGCCGTGGGCGTGCGGGTGCTGGGCGCGGTGATGAACGGTGTCGTCGATTCCGGGCCGCGACGGCTCTATGCGTCGCCGCTGCCGCGGTAGCCGTGGCGATCGGTCGGGCCGCGGCGGCGATCGGCATGCACCGCGTGATGGCGGCAACGTCTTGAAGGGGGAGCGATCATGAAGTCCGGTTTTTGGTCTGGTCTGCTGCCGGTGCTCGCCGGCGTGGTGCTGGTGGCCGGCGCGACGGCGTTGCAGGGCCTCTGGACGGATCGCTGGACCGGCCGCAACGTGGCCGCGGATCTGAAGCAGGCTGCGGAGAAGCTCGAGACAAAGTTTCCTGCCGAGTTTGGTGGCTGGAAGTTCGTGCAGGAATTGGCGTCGGATCCCAAGCAGCTCGAACGCGCCGGGGCCGTGGGGCACATCTCCCGTCTCTTTACCAATAAGGAAACGGGCGCGAGGGTGTCGGCGTTCATCGTCTGTGCCACGCCGCACGACGCCTCCGGCCACACTCCTGACCGCTGCTACCCAGGAGCCGGTTTCGAGATCGCCGAGCAGGAGCACCGCCAGAGCATCCCGCTCGCCGACGGCCGCACCGCCGAGACCTTCACGGGAACCTTCCGCAAGACCGGCCAGACGCTGCGGGTCTTCTGGACCTACGGCGTCGACGGCCGCTGGATCGCGCCGCAGATCGCCCGGATCGAACTCGCCGGGAAGTCGGCGGTCTACAAGCTCTACGCCATCATCGACGAGACGCGCCTGCCCGGTGGGCAGGCCTCGGTCGTATGTGCCGACTTTCTCTCCGCGCTCCTGCCGGCGTTCGACGAGGCGATGTTCGGCATTCAGGCCGCGCCGCAGCCGGAAAAAACGGCTGCCGGAGAGGGCGACAAACGGCGCTGACCCGGCCGGTGCGGCGCGGTATCGTACCGAGGTCCCCCCTTCTTTCGGGAGAGTATTCGTGGCAGTGTCATCCAAGCGGGCCCTGATCACCGGGATCACCGGCCAAGACGGCTCCTATCTGGCCGAGTTGCTGCTCGACAAGGGCTACGAAGTGCACGGCCTCGTCCGTCGGTCGAGCACGTTCGGCACGCAGCGGATCGAGCACCTCTACCGCGACATCCACGATGTCGACCGACCGCTCACTCTGCACCATGGCGACATGGCCGACGGCAACGGCCTCAACCGCCTCATCCGTGAGATCCGGCCGACGGAGGTCTACAACCTCGCCGCGCAGAGCCACGTGCGGGTGAGCTTTGACCAGCCCACCTACACCGCCGACGTCACCGCCGTCGGCACGCTACGGCTCCTCGAGGCGATCCGCGATTTACAAGACGCGGTGGGCTACCAGATTCGCTTCTACCAGGCCTCGAGTTCGGAGATGTATGGCAAGGTCGTGGAGACCCCGCAGCGGGAGACCACACCCTTCTACCCGCGGAGCCCCTACGGCGTGGCGAAGCTCTACGCCCACTGGATCACGGTCAACTACCGCGAGAGCTACGGCCTGCACGGCTCCTGCGGCATCCTCTTCAATCACGAGAGCCCGCGCCGCGGCGAGACGTTCGTGACCCGCAAGATCACGCGGGCCGCCACGCGGATCAAGCTCGGGCTGCAGAAGAAGCTCTACCTCGGCAATCTCGACGCCCAGCGCGACTGGGGCTTCGCCGGCGATTACGTCGAGGCGATGTGGCTCATGCTCCAGCAGGACGAGCCCGACGACTACGTGATCTCCACCGACGAGACCCACTCCGTCCGCGAGTTTTGCGAAAAGGTCTTTGGCCGGCTCGACATGGACTACCGCGATTTCGTCGAGATCGACGCTCGCTACTTCCGGCCGGCGGAGGTAGATCTGCTGCTCGGCAGTTCTGAGAAGGCCCGCAGGCAGCTCGGCTGGAAGCCGCGGGTCTCGTTCGACGAGCTGGTGTCGCTGATGGTCGATGCCGACCTGGAGCTCGCCCGCAAGGAGCAGATTCTGCTCGCGGCCGGCCACGACGCGATGATGCCCAACGGCTGAGACGAACGCCATGATCGACCTTGCAGGCAAGCGGATCGTGGTGACGGGGGGCGCCGGCTTTCTTGGCCGCGCGGTCTGCCGCGTGCTGCGCGACCGCGGCGTGAGCGACGAGCGGCTCTTCGTGCCGCGCCGGCGCGACTTCGACCTCACCTTCGAGGGCGACGTGAAGCGGCTCTATGAGACCGCCCGTCCCGACGTGGTGATCCACCTTGCGGCCGAGGTGGGGGGCATCGGCGCCAACATGGAGCAGCCGGGGCGATTTTTCTACGCCAACATGGCGATGGGGCTGCACCTCGTCGAACATGCCCGCCGGCACGGCCTCGAGAGATTCGTCCACACCGGCACCGTCTGCGCCTATCCCAAGCACTGCCCGATTCCGTTCCGTGAGGACGACCTCTGGAACGGCTATCCCGAGGAGACCAACGCCCCCTACGGCGTCGCGAAGAAGGCGATCTTCGTGATGCTCGACGGCTACCGACGTCAGTATGGCCTCAAGAGCGCGGTCGTGGTGCCGGTGAACCTCTACGGCCCGGGCGACAACTTCGACCCGCGATCGAGCCACGTGATCCCCGCGCTCATCCGCAAGTGCGAGGAGGCGCGGCTCGCCGGGGCGCCGGAGGTGGTCTGCTGGGGCACCGGCTCCGCCACCCGCGAGTTTCTCTACGTCGACGACGCGGCCGAGGGCATCGTGCTGGCCGCCGAGAAGATGGAGGATCCGTTGCCGATCAATCTCGGCGGCGGCATCGAGTTCCCGATCCGCGACCTCGTGGGCCGGATCGCCTCGGCCTGCGGCTATTCCGGAGCCATCACCTGGGACACCTCGAAGCCCGACGGCCAGCCGCGCCGTGCCCTCGACATCTCGCGGGCCCGCACGCTCCTCGGCTGGGAGCCGAAGCAGCCCTTCGATACGGGCCTCGCCACAACGGTTTGCTGGTGGCGCGAACAGGCCTCGTCGCCCGCTTGAG
>JBIIOK010000005.1:0-48966 GCA_044336985.1 Pirellulales bacterium
TCGTGTCGCCCTTCTATTACAAGCTCTCGCCGGAGAGCGTGTATGCCTACTTTCGCGAGATCGGCCGGCACAGCCCGATCGACGTCACGCTCTACAACATCCCGATGCTCGCCTCGCCGATCGACGTGCCGACCGTGCAGCGGCTCGCCGCCGAGTTTCCGCGGATCATCGGGATCAAGGATTCGAGTGGCGACGTCTCGCACATGAGCCGGCTGATCGCGGCGGTCCGCCCGCTCCGTTCCGATTTTTCGTTTCTCACCGGCTGGGAGGCGGCGCTCGTGCCGATGCTGCTCGTCGGCTGCGACGGCGGCACCCATGCCACGAGTGGGATCGTGCCGGAGCTCACCCGCGGCATCTACGACGCCGTGCGGGCCGGCCGGATCGAAGAGGCTTTTGCGCTGCAGCGGTCGCTCGTCGAGATTTTCGACCCGCTCATCCATTGCCCCGACTTTCCCGAGGGCTTCAGGGTGGCGGCGGAAGTCTGCGGCTTCAGGATGGGGGCCTCGCGGCAGCCGGCCACCGAGACCCAGCTCGCCGACCGGCGGAAGCTCGCCGACCGCATCCGAGAGAAACTCGAGCGGCTTTAAAGGATGGAGTTTCCGCCTCCGAGCGGGTTTGCATAGGATGCCGTCATGCAGTCAGCTCAAGCCCAAGCCGAGGCCCGGTTCCGCGAGGCACAGGATGCCTTGCCCGCGCATGCGCGAGTGGCCCGGGCCGCCGCCATGTTTGCCTGGGCGCGAGGCCTGATCGAAAGGGAGATCCTCTCCCACGCCGGGCCACTGCCCGCGGAAAGGCTGAAGTGGGAGACGGCGATGCGGCTCTACGGCTCCGACGCCACCTCGCGAAGGCTGATACAGCGGATGCTCGATCATGTATCCGGCTGAGATATTCCGGGACACGCTGTCGCGGCTGCTCGACATCCTGACCCGTCACGACGTGCGGTTTCACCTCACGGGCGGGATCACGAGCGTCGCGTATGGCGAGCCCCGGATGACGCAGGATATCGACATCGTGGTGGACAATCCGGCGCTCGCGCGTTCTCTCGAGGCGTTCACGGCCGCTGCCACGCAGGCTGGTTTCATGCTCGACGCCGAAGCCGTTCGGCGGGCCGTCGAGGAGAGGTCGATGTTTCAGCTCTTTGACATGGCCGAAGCGTTGAAGGTCGACGTTTACCCCCGCGAAATGATCCCCGGCGAGTTGAGCCGCTCGGCCATGCTCGAGGTCTTCGAGGGCATGCTGGTCCCAGTGGTGTCGAGGCCCGACGCGGCAGCATCGAAGCTGGCATGGGCTTCGAAGGGGAGTCACAAGAGCCGTCGTGATCTCCGGCAGATGGTGCGGCGCATGCCCCCCGCAGAGCGTGCCGAACTTGACCGCCTCGCAGGGTTGCTTTGCCTCGGCGATCTGCTCGTCGAGATTCTCGCCGAACCGGATGAGATTGCTGGGTGAGCCATCGTCGAGTTTTGCATGCGAGCAGGCCCGAGGGGGCCGAGGGAATTGATGGTTGTAGGTGGAGGGACGTTTGGCAGGAATGACAGTGAGCCCCGGACCCGCGGCGGGAACGGTGCGGACCGCGAGCGGTGTCGTCGGCGTGCCGGCGGGTTGGAGCCTGCTGCCTCCTGGTGATGCAGCGCTGACGCGTCGCGTGAAAGCCGCGGGCGATCACTGGGTCGTCCAGGAGAAAGTCGGCCGCAAGCTCTTCTCCCGCGGCGTCTGGGCGGCGACCGCCACGATCGAGCGGATTCGAGATGAATTGGCGGCCGAACGCTCGACGGAGCAGTTTGCCCGGCGACAGGAGGCGTCGGCCAAGCGTCGCGGCAAGGAGCAATCGCAATACGTCGAGGATTTCCATGCGGCCGTGGTGAGCTTTCTCGCGCTGCACGAGCGTCACGCCGGGCTCGCGCGGTCCTTGGCGTCAGCCGTGACCACTCACGCCACGCCGGTCGGCAGCGGCACCGTCGCGCGGACGAAGCGGATCCCGATCGAACGGCGCGCGGAGGCCGCCGTGATCGCGTGGATGCGCCACCAGACGACCGCCTACGACTCCATGAAAATCGCACGAGTGAAGGGAAAGCGCAGGGAGGTGCGCCGGATGCTGGCGCAGCGATCAAAGGAGTTGCTCCACCGGTACCGACAGGGGCTGCCGTCCTCGCCCGACTGTCCGCTCGCCAAGGCATTGGGTGCGGCGGCTGGCGAAACAGTCGGGTAACCTGTCTGCCATGCACCCCGCGGCCCTTCCCGACGAAGCCCTGCTCGACGACTGCCGGGAAACCCGAACGAAAAGGAGCGGTCCGGGCGGCCAGCACCGCAACAAGACCGAGACTGCAATCGTGCTCGTGCACGTGCCGACGGGGATTGCGGCGGAGGCTTCGGAACGCCGGTCGCAGCATGAAAATCGCGGCGTGGCCCTGAAGCGGCTGCGGCTGCGGCTGGCGCTCGAGCACCGGTCGAAATCAAAACCATCCGCTCCCTCCGCGCTCTGGCAGTCGAGGAGTCGGGGGCGGAGGCTCGTGATCAGCGTCGATCACGACGACTATCCGGCGCTTGTGGCCGAGGCCCTCGACCACTTGCAGGCGGCCGGGGCCGACGCGTCCGTCGTGGCCGAATCGCTTGGTGTATCGACAACGCAGCTGGTGCGACTCTTTCAGAAGTCGCCGCCAGCGTGGGTGGCGTTCAACAACCTGCGGAACGCAAGTGGCCTGCCGCCGCTCAAATGACTGGCGTCCGCTACACTCGCCGCAGCAGGCGCAAGAGGAAGATCAGGGCGATCGCCCCGACCGTCGCCGTGATGAGATTGCCGCGAAGGTGCCGTTCTATCGGTGGCCGGAAGCGACTCCCAGCCGAACGGCGATCCGCCGCAGCCGTGCGTCGCGAGTCCACACGACGTGGCCCTGGTTCGCAGCCGCCCAGAGAATGTGGGCGTCGATGAGCCCGATGCCACCACCGTGGAGGCGACGGTCGTCGATAAAAGCAAGAATCTCGTCATGCTCGGCCTGATCAGTCTGCGGCAAGGCATGAAGAAGTTCGAGGATTGCGTGCCGACGTGCGAGGGAGCCGCAGGCGAGTTCGCCGATCACGAACGGATGGCACACCACCTCGCACGCCTCCAAGAGCATGGCCAGTTGGCGGTCGCCGCGGCGAAGGTGGTCGATCCAGATTGATGTATCGACGAGGACCATCGAGGCCACCGCTCAGCCCGGCCTGCGACGAGGCGGCATTCGGGCCCTGTGATCCGAGCCGCCGAGGGCGGCAAGTTTTTTGGCCGCCTCGCGGGCGATCAGTGCCTCGAGGCCCATGCGCACGAGTTCGGTTTTCTTGCTGACGCCGGTGAGGCGAGCAGCGGCGGACAGCGATTTTTCGTCGATGTTCAATGTGGTTCGCATGCATCATTTTTCGCCGTAACGTATGCATTCGTCAAGCCCGCTCCGAATCCGTCGGGTAACCTTTCTGCCATGCACCCCACGGCCCCGACGCTCCCTCTGGAGGATTTCATGAAGATGCCGACGATGCGCCTGTCCCTTCGCCGTCTTCCGCAGGTCACCGACTGGTCATCAGTGGCATGCCTGCGGGCGGTCGCCTGGTCGGCCGCGGCTACGCTGTGTTTGATCGAGGCTCTGCCGGCCGTCGCGGCCGACCCGCATGCCGACCTGCCGCGGCCACCGCACGGCACGAAGTTTACGTTCGAGGTGATCGAAAGCCACGACGCCAAGTATCTCGGCGACACCCCGGCCCACGTGGGCAAGGACGGTGGACTGACGATGCGGCCGCAGGTCGCCCTTGGCGATTCGGTCTATAGAACCGAGGGCACGGTGACGATAGTGATCGGCACGATCACGCACGTGCAGTGGGATCGCGTGAGCGGCAGCCTGAACGTCGAATTCAATCCGCAGCCGTTCGTACGGATCGCCGTCGGCGACGAGGTGTGGATCGACCTCAACCCGGTGCCGAAGAAGCCGGACGAGGCAGCACCGGCTGCCGGCTAGAGCGGACGGAGGTCAGGCGCTACACCCGCCGCAGCAGGCGCAAAAGGAAGATCAGGGCGATCGCCCCGACCGTCGCCGTGATGAGATTGCCGGCAAGGCCCGGGCCGGCCGACACGCCCAAGGCGTTAAAGAGAAAGCCGCCGACGAGCGCGCCCAGGATGCCGACGATGATGTCGCCGATCACGCCGTAGCCGCCGCCCTTCATCACGAGGCCGGCCAGCCAGCCCGCCACCAGCCCGATCAAGATAAACCAGATGACATCCATAAATTAGGTCTCCCGGGACACGAGGCTCGAAGGGGGCTGCGCCCTGCTGAATGATCCCACGCGTGCGCGTAAAAAGCCAATCGTGGCTGTCGTGGGCAGACCGCTTCCGGAGGAAGCGGTCTACTTCAGGAAGCGGCCTACTTGAGGAGGCGCGTGATAAGCGGGTTTGGGCGAACTGTCCCAGCGGCCGCCGCAGGGCCGGTAGCAAAGCTGGCCTCTGATCGCGCTCGACGCGGAAGATTCATGGCATCACGAATCTTCCGAGGAGATATGCCATGGTTGATCGCGACACGAATGGCCACGCCGGGGCGGGAACGACGACAGTGGCGGCCCCGCGGGAGACGCACCTCACGGCGCCGGCCACCGAGACCCTGCGGGTGGGGCTCGTCGGCTGCGGCGCCTTCGCCCGGTTTTCGCTCGCGCAATACCGGCAGCTGCCCGGCGTGGCGATCGCCGCGGTCGCCGACATCGACGCCACCGCGGCCGCCCGGGCGGCGCACGAGCTCGGCGCCGAGGCCCACACACCCGACGCGGTCCTCACCGCGGCCGATCTCGACCTCGTCTACATCGCCACGCCGCCGGCTCTGCACTTCCGGCAGGCGAAGCAGGCCCTCGAAACCGGCAAGCACGTGCTCGTGGAAAAGCCGCTCGCCACGACGGTGGCCGATGCGCGGGAACTCGACTCGCTCTCCACGCGGCAGGGCCGCGTCTGCGTCGCAAACCTCGTGGAGCGCTACAACCCGCTCGCCGACTGCGTGAAGCGGGTGATCGAAGGCGGCCTGCTCGGCGACCTGCTCCACGGGCTCTTTGTCAACGAGGCGGCCGACGAGGGGCTCGCACCCTCGCACTGGTTTTGGAACCGCGAGACGAGCGGCGGGATCTTCGTCGAGCATGGCGTGCATTTCTTCGACCTGGTGGCCTACTGGCTGGGCGAGGGGCACGTGGTGTCGGCGGCCCGCAGCCTGCGCGAGCCCTCGGCGGCGGACGGCGCAGTCGAGGAGGAGGTGATGTGCACCTGCCGGTATTCGCGTCCTCGCGCGGGAGCTGCCGGCAAGGGCGTCTGCACGCGGCACACCGGCCTGCTCTTCCACTTCGAGCACGGGTTTCACCAGGCCTCGCGGATGGACCGCCAGGAGATGCGGCTCGTGTTCGAGCGCGGCGAACTGCGGCTCTTCGACTGGGTGCCCACGCACGGGCTCGTGCGGGCATTGCTCGACGAGGCCGCCACCGAGGCCCTCGCCAGCCTTCTGCCCAACGCCGCCGTCCATCGTGTGGAATCGTATGAAGGCCAGACCCGGAAGGCCCGCGGACGGTTCAAGCCGTTCGTCACATCGGGCCTCGTGGAGATCAGGTTCACCACCGGCCTCGACAAGCTGGGCATCTATGCCCAGGTCGTTCGCGATCTCGCCGCCGACCAGCTCGCGTGGATCCGCGATCCCTCCCACGCGAGGCGGCTCACCGAGGCCGACAGCGTGGCATCGGTCGCCATGGCATGCGTTGCCGACCGGATGGCGATGGAGGGCTGGTAGGCGGAGGCGGCTATTCCTCAGCGGACATTGACGAAATCGCCCAGCGGCAGGACGTCCACTTCAGCCGCCAGTTTGTAGGGACGGGCTCCGGGATAGACAACGTGAAGGTGATCGAGCCTGAGATCGGCGATGGCGATCCGCATGGAGGGTGTCAGCGTCGGACTGTCGGATCGCTTGCACTCCACACCGATTCGGCGGCCGTTCTTGAAGAGGAGCAAGTCCAATTCGGCTCCTTGGTGCGTCGCCCAGAAATACGCCTCGTCGGGCTGTAGCGATTTGAGGACCTCTTCGATCGCGTACCCCTCCCATGATGCCCCGAGCTTGGGGTGCATCTCGAGATCACGTCTCGACTTGATGCCGAGCAGCGTGTGGAGGAGTCCGCTGTCGCGTACATAGATCTTGGGCGACTTCACTTGCCGCTTTCCGAGATTCTCAAACCATGGCGGCAACTGCCTTACCATGAAGACACCGCTCAAGAGATCGAGGTAGCGGCGCGCCGTCGCCTCCCCGAAGCCGAGCGACCGCGCAAACTCGGCGGCGTTCCAAATCTGCCCATGGTGATGGGCGAGCATGTGCCAGAAGCGTCGCAGGGCCGATGCCGGCACTTGCACGCCGAGTTGTGGAATGTCGCGCTCGAGGAACGTTTGCACGAATTGTCGGCGCCAGGCGAGCGAGTCGGTCTCGCTGCGGGCGATGAATGACCGGGGAAAGCCGCCCCGCAGCCAGTGCCGTTCCTGCCGCGCGGCGCCGACACCACATTGTCGTGGTCCCAGGAGGGCCACCACGCGGCTGCGTTTGATCGCGCGGGCCACCAGGCTGCGGTCGATGATACGGTCGATCATGCCGTCAGTACGCACCATGAAAATCCGCTATTCAATAGCAGGATTTCATGGTGCGGGGCAGGTCGAGGTTCTGCTATTCGTGCCGCCCCTCGACATGGGCCTCGCCGTCGGGATCGATGTCGACGTGGAGCACCATCGGGTTGCAGCAGACGGGGCAGTCCTCGACGTAGTCCTGGTGCGACCCAGCGGAAACGTCGAGCGGCACCACGATCTCTTCGCCGCACGATTCGCAGACGTAGGTCGCTTCCACGTCGGACGAAACACTTGCTGGGTCTTGCCTGTTGTTCCGGCGGTTTTTGCTCATGATCGGGATCTCCGTCTGGGGGTTCCTGAACGCCGCAGAGTATCATTCGCGGCGATCGGCGCGGTGGCCAGTGTGGCCCCGTCGCCGCACCTCGCCACCGCCCCGGACAACCATCGCCGCCATGCTCTTTTACACGCTCCAGTTGGGACTTGCCGGTGCGGTCGGCACGCTGCTGCGGGCGGGCTGCAACATCCTCGCGAGCCGGCTGGTCGGCCATCCGACTCCCTGGGCGACGCTCGTGGTGAACGCAATCGGATCCTTTGCCTTCGGGGCGATCGTCGCCCTCTGCCGCTCGCGCGACACTTTCACCGTCGCGCAGGAGACGATCCTGCTCGTCGGCCTGCTCGGCGGGTTTACGACCTATTCCACGTTTGCCTTCCATTCGGCGGAGATGCTTGCCCACGGCCGCTTCCTCACGGCCGCGGCCTACATTCTCGGCACCAATCTCACGGGGCTCGCGGCCGTCTGGGCCGGCCTGCGGCTGTTTGGTAGGGCGGGCTGAGCGGAAGCCTGCTGGAGCTCGAAGAGCCGCATGTCGGCCAGTGCGCCGAGGTAGGCGAGCGTCGATTCCGCGCCCTGATTTTCGTTGGCGCGGTCCTCGAGCAGGCCATCGCGGCAGCCGCCGGTGCGCGGGTCGCAGAGCGCCACGCCCAGGACGTTGTGGCCGCGGTACCAGTCGAAGGCGAGCCAGGCCCGCTCGATCCAGCGCGGATTGCCGTCGGCATGAAAGGCCTCGATGCAGGCCGCGACCATGCCGTGCGCCTCGAGCGGCTGCTGATCGAAGGCCGCCGGCTCGACGCCACGCTGCATGAATCCGCGGCAGCCGACCGGGGAAAACCGCCCCGACGTCGAGCACTGCACGTTCCAGAGCCACTCGAGCATCGCGAGGCCCGTCTCGACCGCGTCACTGCGGCCCGTCCAGCGGCCGCTCGAAATGAGCGCCTGGCAGGGACGGGCGTTGTCGTAGGCGACGATGTCTTCGAACCACGGCCAGTCGGGAGCGGCGGTCGCGCGGTGAAGGTCGAGCAGGCGGTCGATGAACTCCTCGCGCAGGCCCGCGACGAGCCGATCGCCGTGCAGCCGGCGGAGATAATCCTGGATGCCGAGGAGCGCCAGAGCCCAGGCCCGCGGGCTCGTCGTATTGCACACGGCGCGAAGGGCGGGCTGAAAAAAGTCCACGGCCCACCGCGCGAGCGCCGGCCGCCGCGAGCGGCCGATGCAGGTGCCCAGCGCCCAGACGGCGCGGCCGAGGCAATCGTCGGTGCCCGCGTCGTCGAGCCAGCGACCGTCGAACGAGAGGAAGTTGCGAAACCGACCGGTCGCTGGCACGAACGCGTGAGCGAGATACGCGGCATAGCTGGCGGCCGCCCGGCTGGTCTCCGGCGAATCCAGGGCGAGGTCTTCGAGCAGCACCATCAGCGCGAGGGCTCGGGCATTGTCGTCGGTGCAGTATCCTTCCTCGCGGTTCGGCACGTCGTGCGTGGCATGCTGGAGGACGCCGGTGGAATCGGTGAGCCGCCCGAGGTGGTCAAGCCGCAGCGGAGGCAAGGGGCGCGGCGGCTGGCTTGCCGGCCGGGTTTGGCTGGCGGTCGGTCGCCGCGATTTCACGAGCGTCGCCTGGCGTGTCTTCGCAAAGGCCTCCGCATACCGCTCCGCCACGCGGCTCCAGATCATCTCGCGGCCGAGGTCGTAGGCCCGCTTCTGCATCGCGTGATGCCGCGCGGGGTCGTCGAGCAATCCGCAGATCTCCCGCGCGATCGCGTCGGCATCGCGGAAGGGTACGAGGATGCCGCGGCCGTCGGCGAGGAGCTCGCGGGCGTGCCAATAGGGCGTGGAGAGCACGGCCTTGCCGCAGCCAAACGCGTAGGCGAGCGTGCCGGAGGTGATCTGGTCTTCGTTGAGATAGGGCGTGACATAGATGTCGGCGGCACCGAGAAACGCCGTCAACTCGGGCATGTCGACGAAGCGGCCGTGGAAGACGACATGCTGCTCCACTCCAAGCTCGGCAGCGAGCCGCACGAGCCCCTCGCGGTAGGCCTCCCCCTGTTCGCGCACGAGGTTGGGGTGGGTGGCGCCGAGAACGACGTAGCGCGTGGCCGGATGCCGCGCGACCACCTGCGGCAGCGCTCGAATCACCTGCTCGATCCCCTTGCTCGGCGAGAGCAGGCCGAACGTGAGGAGCACGTGGGCACCATCCAGGCCGAAGTGGTTCTTGTGCACGCTCGTGTCGGCGAATGCCACATCGGGAATCCCATGAGGGATCACGTCCACCCGATCGTCGGCCACGCCATACACCTCGCGCAGGATCGCACGGCCGCGGTCACTCATCACCGCCAGCCGAGACGAAAGCTGGATGACGTCCTGCATTACCGCTCGCTGCTCGGGCGCAGGCCGCGACAGCACGGTGTGGAGCGTCGTGTGGATCGGAGCCCGAAGGTGCCGCAAGAGCTCGAGCACGTGGCTCCCGGCGGGGCCGCCGAAGATGCCGTATTCATGCTGTAGCGAGACGACGTCGACGTTGGCGAAATTCAGAAACTCGGCGGCGCGGCGGAAGGCCTCGGGCTCGGTATCGTTGCACTCGAAACGCACCGCCGGTGGATAGGCATAGGGGCCGCCGCGGTCGTTCATGGCGACGGCCATGCACTCGGCGCGAGGCAGGCGATCGGCAACGGCCGTCTGCAGGTCGCGGGTGAACGTGGCAATGCCGCAGCGGCGCGGCACGTGGTTGCCGATGAAAGCTATTTTATGAAGCGAGGAAGAGGGCATGGAAGGCTCCCGGGGTGGGCGACGGGGTTCGTCGCGCGGACCTCGCCATTCCATGCGTTGGCGAATCATACGGCCCGGCCGCAGCGCGGGCGAATCGAGCGGGCGCGGTGCCGACGGCGAAAACGCCGCGGGGTCCGGTTTTCAGGGACAGTTCTTCGGCGTTGAAAAACGACGCGGGTCGCCGGTGCCACGGAAGCCCGAAGCGCAAGCGAGGAAAATCCGCCCTCCAACTCCACCAGCGACGCTCCCACCCGCCCCGCGAGAAACGCCACAACACTCCTCGCTCGCGCTTCGGGCTTCCGTGAGAGGGCGGGATCCGCTTCGAGACGAAGCGGTCTACAATGCGGGCGTCTCGTTCGCGTAGGCCTGCCAGGCCGCTTCGATGCTGGCCTCGCGCTCGTCGCCCGAGTGGAAGATGAGCCGGTGGCGGAGCTGCAGCGTCTCGCCGGGCGCGAGCGTGATCGCGACGTCGGGAAGCTTTGGATCGTAGGACTGGCTGGCGAATGGATTGGCCGTGAAGAGGCCGTAGGTGCGGACATGCCAGCGGGTGGGATGCCGGAAACTCGTCGGATGATTGAGGAATGCGATCCCGAGTTTCTCGCCATCGACGGGGCCGTGGTAATCGCACCAGCGGGCCGGCTTCGACCAGGCGTCTGCATCGACGGCGCCCTCGCTGTTGACGATCCGGCCGCCCTCCTTGGAATCGACCGCGACGCTCACCGGCACGCGGATGAAGAGGCCTGCATCTTTCCGGTCGCCGATCCGCACCGGCTTGTCGCCGCCGACGAGGTCCTGGTCGACGTCAATCGTCCGCGTCGTCGCGGTCGCCCGAAACGTGAGACGTCGGCGCTCCGTGAGATTCACCTGGCCGGTCGGGCCGAGGTGGTCGCAGATCGACTCCACGACGGCCTGCTCCGGGCTGGCGTCGAGCCGCGTGAATGTGCGGTGCCTGATCGACCCCAGGTTGGCGATTGCCTGCCTTCCGCGGGCCTCGTTCTTCGGGTCTGCGAGCAGGCCTTCGTAGGTGCTGCGGTCGTGCCAGGTGTCGCCGGCATAGTCTTCGTGGCCGAAAGTGAGGCCACGATGGTGCGGATGATCGCGCTGCTTCTCCGGCTCCGTTGGCAGATCGACCAGCGGATAGCCGCGGGTCATCTGCTTGCCGGTCGGGCCGACGATCGGCCAGACGTAGGGCTTGTTGGCCCGGTCGATCACGTAGCCGGCGAATGGCTCGCCGTCGAATTCAACGTTCACGCCTGTGGCCATTTTCTGGATCGAGAATCCCCGCGGCGCCTCATCAGCGAGAGCTGGAGCGACGGCCACGACCGCGGCGCCGATCAGCAGGAAAAAAACAGGTGTGTTCATGACGGCTGAGTATATTCACGGCCAAAACAAGAAAGGAAGGATCTCCTTCGATGCGCTACGCGATCTGCAATGAAACCTATGGCGACTGGCCGTTCGCGAGGGCCTGCGACCATGCGGCGACCTGCGGCTATTCCGGCATCGAGGTCGCCCCGTTCACGCTCGCGCCGCTTGTCACCGACGTCTCGCCCGGGCAGCGGGCCGAATTGCGGCGGACCATCGAGGCGGCGGGCCTCGAGTGCGTGGGGCTCCACTGGCTGCTCGCCAAGACGACGGGATTTCACGTCACGCATCCCGATGCGGCGGTCAGGCAGCGGACGGTGGACTATCTCGGCGAGATCGCCCGGCTGTCCGCCGATCTCGGCGGCCGCGTGCTCGTCTTCGGGTCGCCGCAGCAGCGGAGCCTGATGCCGGGGGTGACCCACGAGCAGGCCACCGACCACCTCTATGGCGTGTTTTCCCAGCTCGTGCCGGTGCTCGAACAGACAGATACGGTTGTGGCCCTCGAACCGCTCTCGCCGGTCGAGACGAACGTGCTCACCACGGCCGCCGAGACCTGCCGGCTGATCGAACGGATCGGGTCGCCCCACGTGCGGCTGCACCTCGACGTCAAGGCGATGGCGAGCGAGCCGACGCCGATCGCGGAGATCATCCGGGCGAGTGCCAGGCACCTCGAGCACTTTCACGCCAACGACGTGAACCTCCAGGGGCCGGGCTTCGGCGATGTCGACTTCGTGCCGATCTTCCGGGCGCTCGAGGAGGTGGGCTACTCGGGCTGGGTGAGCGTGGAGGTGTTTGACTATTCGCCAGGCGTGGAACGGCTCGCGCAGGAGAGCATCGACAACATGCGGGCGTTTCACGCGAGGTTGTAAGTCCGCCCCGCCCACGGAAGCCCGACGCGCGAGCGAGGTGAGTTGGGACGTTTTTCGGAGTGGAGCGCGAACCGACCTTGCTTGCGCTGCGGGCTTCCGTCGGGATGTTACGGAAGCCCGACGCGCGAGCGAGGTGTGTGGGGTGGATCGCGGATTGTCGTTGCCGCTCACGGGCTATTGGTGAGCGGCTTGCCGACGATGCCCGAGTCGGTGGCCTGGGCGAGCACATACGTGTTGCGGCCGTCGAGCACGGTCACCGTCTGTGGCACGGCGCCCCCCAGCGGTCGGCCGCTGCGGTCGATCGGCCGCAAGCTGAGCGTGTGCTCGCCGGCGGGCAACTCGAGCCTCAGCACCTGGATCGTGTCGGGGAGAAGACCCCAGCAGCGCGTGTCGGCATTTTCCGTCGCCTCCCAGGCCACGCCCGCAACGTCGAACGCGAGCGACGGGAGCCCGCTGTTTTGCAGGCCGAGTCCCTGTTTCGCGCCGAAGATCGCCGCCTTCTTGAGCGACCTCCTGGCAACGGCCCGGCCGACCGTCTGCGGCAGCACGGCCTCGTGCTGGTTGATCGCCATCTGCGAGACGTTCGTAATCGTCTCCGTGCGACCGGCCGCCCAGTCGCCCACGCCCACCTGCAGGCCGCCGACACTGCCGGGCAACGCGATCACTCGCGGCACCTTGATCGGCGCGATCGTCGGCGGCAGCGTCTGGCTGAGGCCCGCGCTCATGATCTCGCCGGCAACCATCACCGACGCCGTGGACGGCATCTCGACCACCTCCGTCTTGAACGGGCCGTGGCCGACCAGTGCGAAGACATGCACCACGCCGTGGCCGCGCTCCGAGTGGCGGCCGTGCGTGGCCCGCGCGACGTGGCTGGACCCAGGACGGAAGTCGGGCTTCCACTGGAGCACCTGGCTGAAGCTCCGCGCCGCATCGTCGTAATGGCGATGCGTCTCCTCGCGGAGGATGCCGCGGAGATAGGGGGCGAGCGCCACCTGCTGGTAGGCCGCCTTCGGGTTGCGGCCCTTCTCGTCGGTGGCGGCGGCGACGATCTGCCGCTGCTTGTCGCTCACCTGCAGACTGTAGGCCTCAGCATCGTCGCCATCCTGCACGAGGTTCGAAAGCGCGAGCATCGCCCGCACGAGCACCTTCTCGTAGTCCTCGCCGGCATAGGCCTTCTGGTCATCGTCGCTGGCCATCACCCAGACGCTCTCAGCCGGGCTCTCCTGCTCGAGGTGGTCGAAGTTGTCGCGCACCGTCCGGAGCAGCTTTTCCGCGTCGGCGGGGCGATTGTCGGCAAGCGCCACCATCGCCCGGTCGAGCCGGAGGACGTCGCTCTCGCGCGGGTAGTCGTCGATGTGGCTGCCGATCAGCGTGTCGGCCTCGGCCAGATTGCCACCATGAAAAGCCGTGCGCACGGCGTGCAGCCGCGAGGCATGGGCGACGCAGCCCGTCGCGAGGATGGCCGAGGCAAGCAGCAGAAACTGGGCGACGCGCGGCATGACGCACCGTGGGGCAACGTCACTTGGGCTGCAGGGGATTGGTGGCCTTCCACCGGCTCAGGCGGCTGTGGTGGTAGCCCTTGCTCAGCTCCGCCGACTGCTTGTCGTAGCCGCCGGTGCGCACGTCGACGAGCTCGAGCGTGAGCAGGTAGTCACGCTGGTAGTCGCGGTTTTCCTGCGTCGTACCGGAGGTGATCGTCGCGTAGAGCAGGTAGTCGATCGGCTGCCCCTGCTGCTCCATCTTCTCGGTGAATGCACGCATCTGCTCCGGCACCATCAATTGGTCGGGCCGCAGGCGGGCGTCGCGCAGGCCGGCATCGACGAAGCGGCGATTGAGCGTCTGGAAGACCTGCGATTCGAGGATCCGTTGATCGATGATCTCGTAGATCTGCTCCTTGAAGTCGCCGATGTCTTCGGCACTCTTGTTTTCGACGCCGACGAAGCAGATCCGCTTCACGGGCGCCGGTAGCGGTTCGGCGCCATCGGCAGGCTCTTCGAGCGAAGCCTGCTGCACGCCCTCGCCGGTATGGCGGGCGAGCAACTTCGACACGGCCTCGTTGACGAGCGGGCAGAATGTCTCCTGCCCGGCCTGGTGGCTGCCGATCATCGTGTCTTCGCCCGGCTGGATCACGCGGGCGAACTGCGTTGTGCGGCAGCCGCTCGCAAAACCGATGACGGCGGGCAGCGTCTGGCAGGTGTGGCGGAGAAACTGGCGGCGGTCCATGGCGGTCCCTGCGGCGTGGAAGGGGCGGGGGATGATACTTCCCGAGTCCACGGCCGTCCGAGGCCATTTTTGCAGCCCAGAAACCGTGTTTCCCACGACGGACACCGTGTTTGAGATCGGTGTCTGGCACAACCGGCACGACCATCAGAACCGGCCCGCGGCCGGGAAAAAACCAAAAAATTTCGTGCCAGCCATGTGACACGGAGCCGCTGGCCGGCAACTCACTCTCTGGCGGGCGGGTCCGGCGGTGGACGCGGCCCTTGAATATCTGACTAGAACTCCTGACTTTTAAGCGAAGGGTGGAACTCGAATGGATCCCCAGACCACAAGCCAGATCATCAGCTGGATCGTGAGCCTCATTGCCGGCGGCGCCGGTGGCAACATCGTGGGCGCGCTCCTCAAGAACCGGAATCTCGGCCCGATGCTCAACACGGTGCTCGGCCTCGTGGGCGGTGGCTTCGGCGGCAAGATTCTCCCCATGCTCGTCCCGGCGATCGGCACGCTGGTTGGCGGCACTGACAGCCTGGCGGGCACAGGCGGCCTGTCGGCGATCGTCGGCGCGCTGCTGCCGCTGATCGTCAGCTTCCTGAAGAAGCCGGCGCACGCCTAAGCGGCTCGGCCGGGTCTCAGTACGGATCAACAAGGCGGCCGGGGGGCGACGAGTCCCCCGGCCGCTTGCACGTACAATCGGCCATGAGGCCTGCAACGCTCCTGCCGATGCAGATCCATCGCTTCAGCCCCGGCAGCGCATGATGGCCCCGAATCCTTCCCAGCCCCGACGCGAGATCAGAAAGCGGCTTTCGATCGCGGGCGTGGTGCAGGGCGTCGGCTTCCGGCCGTTCGTCTGGCGACGGGCCACGCGGCTGGGCCTCTCGGGCTGGGTGGAAAACGATTCCGCAGGCGTGACGGCCGAGGTGCAGGGGCCCGCCGACAGCGTGCAGGCGTTTCTCGACGGCCTCGCGGAGGAAGCGCCGGCCCTCGCGGTCGTGCATCGCGTGAATGTGCAGGACGTGCCCGTCGAGCCGGCCGCGGCTGCGGCGTTCGTCATTCTTGGGAGCGAAAGCCGCGCCGCGCCGACGGTCGCCGTGTCCCCCGACATCGCCACCTGCGACGCCTGCCTCGCCGAACTGCAGGACGCGGGCAACAGACGCTACCGGTATCCCTTCATCAACTGCACCGATTGCGGCCCGCGGTTCACGATCATCACCGACCTTCCCTACGACCGCCCGCAGACGACGATGCGGGAGTTTGGATTGTGCGCGGCCTGCGCCGCCGAGTATGCAGACCCCGCCGATCGGCGGTTTCATGCGCAGCCGAATGCCTGCGGTAAGTGCGGGCCGGCCGTGTGGTACACGGCTTCGGCTGACGGGGCGATCGCGACGGAACGGTCCTTCGCGGGCTTCGTGGGCGAGCAGGCAATCGAAGCAGCGCGGCGGGCGCTCTGCGCCGGGGCCGTGCTCGCCATCAAGGGACTCGGCGGTTTTCATCTCGTCTGCGACGCGACGAGCGAGGCCGCCGTCAACCGTCTCCGCGGGCGGAAGCACCGCGTCGGAAAACCGCTGGCCGTGATGGTGGCCGGCGTGGAGAAAGCGCGGGCCTGCGCCGAGATCGACGAGCAGGAGCGACGGCTGCTCGAAGGCCGGGAGCGGCCGATCGTGCTTGTGCGCAAGCGGGCCGATGGCGGCGGCATCGCGGAGGCGGTCGCTCCGGGCAACGATTTTCTTGGCCTCATGCTGCCCTACTCGCCGCTCCACCATCTGCTCTGCGCGGCGATGCCGCCGCTCGTGATGACGTCGGGAAACCTCTCCGAAGAGCCGATCGTGCGCGAGAACCGCGATGCCGCGGTCAGGCTCGCGCCGCTCGTCGACGCCTTTCTGATGCACGACCGGCCGATCCACGTGCCCTGCGATGATTCGGTCGTCCGCTGCGTGGCCGGCATGGGACTGCCGATCCGGCGGTCGCGGGGCTTTGCACCGCTGCCCGTGCGGCTCGAGCACCGTGGCCGGAGCGTGCTGGCGGTGGGCGGCGAACTGAAGGCGACGCTCTGCCTCGCCCGCGATGACCAGGCGATCATGAGCCAGCACATCGGCGACATGGGCAACATGGAGACGCTCGACGCGCTTGCCCGCACGGCCGAGCACCTCATGCGGCTCTTTCGCACGACGCCGGAAAGCGTGGCGGCCGACATGCATCCGGGCTATCTCTCGACGCAATGGGCCAAGCGATTCGCCGCCGAAAGAAATATCCCGCTCGTGCAGGTCCAGCATCACGAGGCCCACGTGGCCTCGCTCATGGTCGAGCACGGCAGGATGGAAAAGCCGCTCATCGGCGTTTGCTTCGACGGCACGGGCTTCGGCCGCGACGGCACGATCTGGGGAGGCGAGATCTTTGCCGTGCAGCGGGGCGTCTTTCGCCGCGCCGCGCACCTGGATCCTTTTCCGTTGCCCGGCGGCGATGCGAGCATCCGCCACCCTTGGCGGACGGCGCTGGCGATGCTGCATGCGGCGGGCTGCGACTGGAGCGAGAGGCTCGCCGCGGTGCAGGCGGCGGGCGAGGCGGAACTGCGGCTGCTCAGGCAGCAGCTCGACAAAAAACTCAACTGCGTGGCAACGAGCAGCATGGGCAGGCTTTTCGACGCCGCGGCGGCGCTTGCGGGCGTGAGGCAATCGATCACGTATGAGGCCGAGGCGGCGATGAATCTCGAGGCGCTCGCCGGGGGGGCTGTCGGCGAAGATGGGTTTTACGTATTCACGATTCGGGCCGGCGCGCCGGCGCGGATCGGCTGGCAGGGAGTCGTGAGGGAGATCGCAGCCGATGCGAGCGCGGGGGTTCCGGCCGCGGTGATCGCGGCGAGGTTTCATCGGGGCGTCGCGAAGATGATCGCGGAGGCATGCACGCGGCTGCGGGCGGAGGGGGCGGGAAACGTCGTGGGGCTGACGGGGGGCGTTTTCCAGAACGCGCTGCTCGTGCGGCAGGCGATCGAAGAATTGCACCACACGGGCTTCGAAGTGCTCTGCCACGAGCGGCTGCCGGCGAACGACGGCGGCCTCGCCCTCGGCCAAGCCGTGCTGAGTAGGACAGGCTTCAGCCTGTCGTGAGGAATGGCAGGCTGAAGCCTACCCTACGGGGGAATGGCAGGCTGAAGCCTACCCTACGGGGGAATGTGGCAGGCTGAAGCCTGCCCTACGTGCGCCGTGCGGCGAGGTAATCGAGCCACTCGTCGATGCCTGCGCCGGTCTTCACCGAGGTCTCGATGATCCGCATGCCGGGCCGCACTGCTTCGATGTTCGCCCGGGCGAGATCGCGGTTGAAATCGCAGGCCTCCGCCAGATCGATCTTCGTGATCACCGCGATGTCGGCCGTGTTGAAGAGGCCCGGATACTTGAGCGGCTTGTCTTCCCCCTCCGTCACCGAAAGGAGCGCGAGGCGGACCGATTCGCCGAGATCCCAGCTGGTCGGGCAGACGAGGTTGCCCACGTTCTCGATGAAGAGGTAGCGCAGCGCGGCGAGGTCCCAGTCGGCGATGTGGGCCTGCACCATGTCGGCCTCCAGGTGGCAAAGGCCGTGCGTCATGATCTGGCGGACGGGCGCGCCGCTCTCGGCGAGCCGGCGGGCGTCGTTGTCGGTCTCGAGGTCGCCGACGACCGCCGCGACCGGGATGCCGCGGGCCACGAGCCGGGAGAGCGTCTCCTTGAGAAACGCCGTCTTGCCGGTGCCGGGGCTCGACACCATGTTCACCACGAGCACGCCGAGCGACTCGAATCGCCGCCGCATCTCGCGGGCCGTCTCGTCGTTCTTCTTGAGGATCTTCGTGCGGACCTCGAGGATGCGCGGCTGGGTCATGCGTCGGCGGTCTCCACGATGTCGATCGATTCGAGGTCGAGTTCGCGTCCAGCACAAATGTCCGCTGACGGCGTGCTGCAGATAGGGCAGGCAAATCGCTGGATGCCGGGCAGTTCGAATTCCGCGGCGCAGCGCGGGCACCAGATGCGCACCGGCACGGCCACGATCCGCAGTTCCGCCCCGGCGAGCAGCGTGCCTTCGCGGACCAGATCGAAACAGTACCGCAGCGCGTCCTCGTGCACGCAGGAAAGCCGACCGATCCGCAGCGTGACCGCCGCCACGCGGTTGGCCCCCGCCTCGGTCGCGTAGCGCGAGGCGATTTCGACGATGTTCGTGGCGATCGACAATTCGTGCATGGCTGGTGGGTGGATTCTACGGCGAATGGATTCTACGGAGACGGCGGTTTCCAGGCACGGCGTTTCGGCGATAGACTTTCGCTTGTCTGGCGCAATGGGATGCGAGAGCGACCCTGAGCAGGATTTCGCAATGTCTCCGGACATGCCCATGCTTTGCCTGAGCGCGGTCTCCATCGGCGTGATTCATACGCTGCTCGGGCCCGACCACTATCTGCCATTTGTGGCGATGTCGAAAGCGGGCGGGTGGACGGCCCGGAAGACGCTCGGCGTGACGATCGCTTGCGGACTGGGGCACGTGGCCAGTTCGGTGGTGTTCGGCATCGTTGGGCTGCTGCTTGGCATAGCGGTCATGAAGCTGGAGGCGTTCGAGACCCTGCGCGGCGACATGGCCGCGTGGGTGCTGATCGGCTTCGGCCTGGCGATTGTGGTATGGGCCGCGCGGGGGATGGCGGGCCGGCAGGCCGTCGCATCGGCCCCGGCGTGGACACCCTGGCTGGCGTTTCTCGTCTTCGTATTGGGTCCATGCGAGCCACTGATCCCCATGCTGATGATTCCGGCGGCCAGGCTGGATGCCGGCGCCGTAGCGATCGTCGTGGCTGTCTTTGCCGTGGCCACGGTCGGCACGATGTCGATCGTGGTCATGGTCATGCGGCTGGGGCTTTCGGGGCTGCAGATGCGCTCGTCGAATTGCGTCAGCCACGTCGTGGCAGGCCTGGCGATCATGGCGTGTGGCGTGCTCGTGAAGGTGGGGCTGTGAGCGCGGGGGAGGTGCTGCCAGTGCGCACGCTCGTCATCGGCTGTGGCAACCTGCTGCGCGGTGACGACGCAGCCGGGCCCGTGCTCGTGCAACGCATGCGGGAGCGAGGTCTGCCCGCCGGGGTCGAGTGCGCCGACGCCGGCACGGCGGGCATCGATGTCGCCTTCCAGATGTGCGGCGTTCCGGAGGTGATCTTCGTCGATGCCTGCCGGTCGGGAAGCGAGCCGGGCGCATTGATCGTGGTGCCCGGCGCCGAAGTGGAATACATCCCATCGGGCGACGGCATTAATCTCCACGCCTTCCGCTGGGATCATGCGATCGCCTTCGGTCGCTGGTTGCTCGAGGACCGCTATCCGGGGAAGGTGACGGCCTATCTCATCGAAGGCGAATCGTTCGAGCCTGGTGACGGTCTCTCGCCGGCGGTCGAGCGGGCGGTCGACGCGCTGGCAACGCGGCTGTGCGCCACGCTCAGGATCGCGGGGGAACAATCGGCATCGAGAGGTGGGTAAATGTGCCTCGCCGTGCCCGGACAAGTCGAGTCGATTCGCGACGACCACGGCACCCGCATGGGACGGGTGAATTTTGGCGGCGTCGTCAAAGATGTCTGCCTCGCCTACCTGCCCGACATCGCGGTGGGCGACTACACGATCGTGCACGTGGGCTTCGCGATCTCGAAGATCGACGAGGCGTCGGCGCAGGAGACGCTCCGCACGTTTGCGGAACTCGGCATTCTCGACGAGGGTCTCGCCGAACTGCGTGACACCGACGCCGATTCCCCGGGGGCTGTGAAAGCCTCGCCTTCGGAGACGAGGATACGTCAACTCGGCTCGCCTTCCACCGACCCCCGGCTCATGGAGTTGCCGTGAAACACCTCGCCGAATACCGCGACGCGGAGACGGCGCGACGGCTGGCGGCCGAGATCGGTCGAATCGTGACCCGGCCGTGGGCGATCATGGAGGTGTGCGGCGGCCAGACCCACTCCATCATCCGCAACGGGATCGACCAACTCCTGCCCGACGGGCCCGACCGCCGCGTGGAGATGATCCACGGACCCGGCTGCCCGGTCTGCGTGACGCCGCTCGTAACGATAGACAAGGCGCTCGCGATCGCGGCGCGGCCGGAGGTGATCTTCTGTTCGTTTGGCGACATGCTCCGCGTGCCGGGATCGCGGGAGAACCTCTTTCAGGTGAAGGGGGGCGGCGGCGACGTGCGGGTGGTCTATTCGCCGCTCGACGCGGTGAAGCTCGCGAGGCAGCATCCCGATCGCGAGGTCGTGTTCCTGGCGATCGGCTTCGAGACGACGGCGCCGGCCAATGCGATGGCGGTAAAGCTCGCGAAAGAGCAGGGGCTCGAAAACTTCTCGATGCTCGTGTCGCACGTGCTCGTGCCGCCCGCGATCGAAGCGATCATGCAGAGCCCCGGGAACCGGGTGAGCGCGTTTCTCGCGGCGGGCCACGTCTGCAGCGTGATGGGCACCTGGCAGTATCCGCCGCTGGCGGCCCGCTTCGGCGTGCCGATCGTGGTGACGGGCTTCGAGCCGCTCGATCTGCTCGAAGGGATCCGCCGCGCCGTCGTGCAACTGGAGGAGGGGAGGGCGGAGGTCGAAAATGCGTACCCGCGTGTCGTCAGCGAACGGGGCAACGAGGCCGCGCAGCGCGTGATTGCCGAGGTGTTCGCGCCAACCGACCGCGCCTGGCGCGGGATCGGAGTGATTCCGGCGAGCGGCTGGCGGCTCTCCGATGCCTACCGCGCGTTCGACGCCGAGCAGCGGTTTGGCGTGGGGGGCATCACGGCGATCGAGTCGCCGCTGTGCAAAAGCGGCGAGGTGCTCCAGGGTACGCTCAAGCCCGACCAATGCCCGGCCTTCGGGAAGGAGTGCACGCCGCGCACCCCACTGGGGGCCACGATGGTGTCGAGTGAGGGCGCCTGTGCGGCCTACTACAATTACGGAAGGTGTGAGTTCACCAGCCCAGACTTGCCCGCCGCCTCGAAGCGGGGCTAGAGTTAAAGCATGAGCACCGCGGAAATACTCGACGAACTTGCGAAGTTGACGCCCGCCGAGCGTCGTCAGATCGCGGAGCGCCTGGCGGAGCTTGATCGAGGAACCATCGATCTTCGATCCCGCGGCATCGACGTGCCTGCTGCCGAGGAACTTCGATCGCGACTTGAGGCGTTTGCCGACGACTGGGGCAGCCCGGAGATGGCATCTTATGACGACTACGATGCAGCCAAAGCAAAGCTGTAGCCGCGGCGACGTCGTCCTCGTGCTCTTCCCCCATTCCGATCTGCAGACTGCCAAAGCAAGGCCGGCGATCGTTGTGCAGGCCGATCATCTCGATTCTGGGCTGTCGCAGGTCATTGTCGCCATGGTCAGCGGTCGATTGTTTCGTGCCGGCCACCCTAGCCGGGTCGTCGTGCGGATCGATACCGCGACAGGAAGAGGATCCGGATTGCTCGCAGACTCGGTCGTGATGACCGACAACCTCGCTACGGTGGCTCTTGCAGCGATCGACCGAGTCATTGGCACGCTGCCGATGCACGAGGTCGATGCGGCCCTAAGGCACACGCTCGGGATGTGACGTTGCGTCTATGGACTTCTCCTGCCCGGCGCCGCTTCGCGATTATCCGCACGTGATCCTCGGGCACGGCGGAGGCGGCGCGCTCTCGCGCGACCTGATCGAGGGCATCTTCCTCCCCGCGTTCTCGAATCCCCTGCTCGATCGCCTGGGAGACTCGACCGTGCTCGACATGGCCGGCGATCTCGCCGGTGGCGGACGGCTGGCGCTGTCGACCGATTCCTACGTCGTGCGGCCGCTCTTCTTTCCGGGCGGCTCGATCGGCGAACTGGCCGTCAACGGCACGGTGAACGACCTGGCCATGAGCGGCGCGATCCCGAAGGTGCTCACCTGCGGATTCATCCTCGAAGAGGGGCTGCGGATCGCCGAACTGGCGGCGGTGGTCGAGCGGATGGCGGCAGCGGCCCGAGCGGCCGGCGTGCGGATCGTCACCGGCGACACGAAGGTGGTGGAACGCGGCCATGGCGACGGTGTCTATATCAACACGTCGGGCCTCGGCGTCGTACCGCCGCAGGTGCAGGTGGGCCGCGAGCGGCCGCGGGCGGGCGATGTCGTGATGTGTAGCGGCACGATCGGCGACCACGGCATGGCGATCATGAGCGTTCGCGAAGGGCTCGAATTCGACGCGCCGATCGAAAGCGACTCGGCGCCGCTCGACGGCCTCGTGGCGGCGATGCTCGCCGTGTGCCCCGATATCAGAATGCTCCGCGACCCGACTCGCGGCGGCGTGGCCACGAGCCTCAATGAAATGGCGGTGGCTGCAGCCTGCGGCATCGAGATCGCCGAACATGCCGTGCCGGTGAACCCTCACGTGGTGGCTGCCTGCGAGATCCTCGGCCTCGATCCATTGCTCGTGGCCAACGAGGGCAAGCTGCTCGCCGTCGTGCCAGCCGCCGCGGCCGAGCGCGTGCTCGCCGCGATGCGGGCGCACCAGCACGGGAAACAGGCGGTGATGCTGGGCCGCATCGTCGCGGAGCATCCGCGGCTGGTCGTCATGAAGACCCGCATCGGCGGCACCCGCGTGCTCCCGACGCCGATCGGCGAGCAACTCCCGCGCATTTGCTAGCTCCGAAAAGGTGTCAGGACCTTTTTGTGGCCGCAAAAAGAGTCCTGACACCTTTTATTCCCTTGCCGCTGAAGGCCTTGCCTCGCGCCGGATAATGGGTCGATTGGTTCCACCGGCATGGAAAGCCCCGGAGGCAGGCTTTCCATGGCACGATCCCCAGCCGTCATCGCCGTCACTCCCAACATGCCCGACTACGACCGGGCGAGGCGGGAGTTTTCCTGGGCGCGGGCCCGCGCGATGCTCGCCGGCCTCCCGTTTGGCCGCGGCTTGAACATCGCCCACGAGGCGGTCGATCGGCATGCGGGATCGGAACTTGCCACGCACGTGGCCCTCCGCGCGGTCTCGCTATCGGGTGCGCGGCGAGACATCACGTTCGACGAGCTTTCCCGGCAGACCAGTCGCTTCGCGAACGTGCTTGCGCACCTCGGCATCCACCCCGGTGACCGCGTCTTCGCGCTGGCCGGCCGCACTCCGGAGTTCGTGGTGACGGCCCTCGGCACGCTGAAGGCCCGCTCTGTGTTCACGCCCCTCTTCGCCGCCTTCGGCCCCGAGCCGATCCGGGCCCGCGCAGAGATCGGCCGGCCGCGGGTGCTCGTCACCACGCAGAGCCTCTATCGCCGCAAGGTCGCCGCGATCCGCGACTCGCTCGCCTCGGTCGAGCACGTGATCCTGATTCCCGACGAGGCGGGGCCGCTGCCCGCAGGCGTGCACGACTTTCACGAGGTCATGGCCCGCGCGGAGGATCAATACACGATCCCCGCGACGGCAGCCGACGAGCCCGCGCTCCTCCACTTCACGAGCGGCACGACGGGCACGCCGAAGGGGGCGATCCATGCGCACGAGGCTGTTGTCGCGCACCACGTGACCGGCGTCCTCGCCCTCGACCTGCATCCCGACGACGTCTTCTGGTGCACGGCCGACCCCGGCTGGGTCACCGGCACCTCCTACGGCATCATCGCCCCGCTCACCAACGGCGTGACGAGCATCCTCGACGAAGGGGATTTCGATGTGGAGCGCTGGTACGGAATCCTCGCGGAGGAGGGGGTGACCGTCTGGTACACGGCGCCCACCGCGATCCGGATGATGATGCGGCTGGGAGCCGATCTGGCGCGACAGTTCGACACGAGCCGGCTCCGGTTTCTCGCGAGCGTCGGTGAGCCGCTCAACCCCGAGGCCGTCGTCTGGGGCCGCGAGGCGTTCGGCCACATGTTTCACGACAACTGGTGGCAGACCGAGACGGGCGGCATCATGATCGCCAACGTCGCGTCGCTGCCGATCCGCCCCGGCTCGATGGGCAAGCCGCTCCCCGGGATCGACGCGGCGATCGTGGAGCGCCGCCCCGACGGCCGCATCTGCGAGGTCTGCGATCCGGACCAGCAGGGGGAGATTGCGATCCGCCCCGGCTGGCCGTCGATGTTTCGCGGCTATTGGAACGAGCCCGCGCGATACGCTGCCTGCTTCACCGACGGCTGGTATCTCACCGGCGACCTCGCGCGGCGGGATGCGGACGGGTATTTCTGGTTCGTGGGCCGCAAGGACGACGTCATCAAGACCTCCGGGCATCTGGTCGGCCCGTTCGAGGTCGAGAGTGTGCTGCTCGAACACGAGGCCGTGGCCGAGGCGGGCGTGATCGGCAAGCCCGACGAAAGCGTGCACGAGATCGTGAAGGCGTTCGTGTCGCTCAAGCCGGGCTTCACGGCCGGCACCGCCCTGGAGAAGGACCTGCTCGGCTTCGCGCGGAAGCGGCTCGGGGCCGCGATCGCGCCGAAGGAGATCGCCTTCGTCGCGAGCCTGCCGCGCACCCGCAGCGGCAAGATCATGCGGCGATTGCTCAAGGCCCGCGAGCTCGGCCTGCCCGAGGGGGATCTTTCGACGCTCGAGCCGGATGCCGCGGGGGCGAAGCCATGACCGGAGCCTTGGCCAAGAGCCATGCCCATACGCTCCTGCGGCAGATGCTCCTCATCCGGCGGTTCGAGGAGAAGTCGGCCGAACTCTACATGCAGGGGAAGATTCGCGGGTTTCTGCATCTAGGGATCGGTGAGGAGGCGGTGGCCGTGGGGGCGATCGCCGCGCTCGATGCCGACGACCGGATCGTGGCCGCCTACCGCGAGCATGCCCATGCCATCGCCCGCGGCGTCTCGCCGGGCGCGGTGATGGCCGAGATGTTTGGCAAGGTGACGGGCTGCTGCCGGGGCCGCGGCGGATCGATGCACCTCTTCGACGTCGGGCGCGGTCTCTTCGGCGGCAACGCGATCGTGGCCGGCGGCATGCCGCTCGCCGTGGGGCTGGCGCTCGCCGACCGCATGCGAGGCCGGCCGCATGTCACCTGCTGCTTCTTCGGCGACGGCGCCGTGGCCGAGGGGGAGTTTCACGAGTCGCTTAACCTCGCGGGCCTCTGGAAGCTCCCGGTGCTCTTCCTCTGCGAAAACAACTTCTATGCGATGGGCACGGCGCTCGAGCGCCATCAGTCGATGCCGAGGATCCATCGCAAGGGGGCCGCCTACGGGATCGATGCGGCGGTCGTCGACGGCATGGATGTCTTGGCCGTCGAGGGGGCGGTGCGGCTGGCGGTGGAGATCGTCCGCAGCACGAATGAGCCCTATCTGCTCGAGGCCCGCACCTATCGGTTTCGGGCCCACTCGATGTATGACGCGGAGCTTTACCGGTCGAAGGAAGAGGTGGAGCGCTGGCGAAAGCGCGGGCCGCTCGAGATCTTTCCGCGGCAGCTGCGGGAATGGGGGCTGCTCGACGACGCCGAATGGGATGCGCTCGAACGCGACGTGGCCGCCGTGGTCGATGCGGCCGTGGCCGAGGCCGAAGCCGCCGCGTGGGAGCCGGTCGAGGATCTCGAACGCGACGTGCTCGCGGCTGCGGCCGGCCATGAACCAGACCAGCCCCGCCGGGAAGCGTGACCATGGCGAAGCTCACCTACCGCGAGTCCGTCCGCCAGGCCATCCGCGCCGCCCTCAAGGGCGACGATCGCGTGCTCCTCGTGGGGGAAGACGTGGGCCGGTATGGCGGCGCGTATGCCTGCAGCAAGGGGCTGCTCGAGGAATTCGGGCCGGAGCGGGTGCGCGACGCGCCGCTCTCCGAATCGGCCTTCGTGGGTGCCTGCATCGGCGCGGCGATCGGCGGACTCAGGCCGATCGTCGAGGTGATGACGATCAACTTCAGCCTGCTCGCGCTCGATCAGATCGTGAACAATGCCGCGACGCTCAGGCACATGAGCGGCGGCCAGGTGGGCGTGCCGCTCGTGATCCGGATGGCGACGGGCGCCGGCCGGCAGGTGGCGGCCCAGCATTCGCACAGCCTCGAAGTCTGGTATGCCCACGTGCCGGGCCTCAAGGTGCTCGCCCCGGCGACTCCGCACGACGCCCGCCACATGCTCACCGCGGCGCTCGCCGATCCCGATCCTGTGATCATCGTGGAGCACGCGATGCTCTATGCGACGGAGGGAGAGGTCGAGGAATCACCGGCGGTGTTCGATGCCTGGCGTGCGGCAGTGCGCCGCGAGGGCCGCGACGTGACGCTCGTGACCTCCGGCGGCTCGCTCGCAAAGTCGCTCGCCGCAGCCGACCAGCTCGCGGCCGAGAAAATCGAGGCGGAGGTGATCGACCTGCGGTGCCTGCGGCCGCTCGATGCCGATGCGATCGCTCGCTCGGTGGCGAAGACGCACCGCGCGGTCGTGGTCGACGAGGGCTGGAAAACCTGCGGACTCGCCGCTGAGATCACCGCGATCCTGATGGAGCGGGCGTTTTACGACCTCGATGCGACGGTCGCCCGCGTCTCGAGCGTGGAGGTGCCTATTCCCTATGCCAAGCATCTCGAAGACGCTGCCCTCCCGAGCATCGAACGCATCATCGCCGCCGTAAAGAGCCTCCCTATGTAGACCGCTTCGTCCCGAAGCGGGCCAACAAAAGCCCGCAGCGCACGGAAGCCCGCAGCGCCAGCAAGGTCCATACGCCCTCCACTCCAACCAACGACGCTCCCACCCGCCCCGCGAGAAACGCCCCAACTCCCCTCGCTCGCGCGTCGGGCTTCCGTCCGTCTGCCACGACCCTCTCCAACGAACTCACCACCATGCAAACCTTCCTCATGCCCACGCTCGGCGCCGACATGGAGGCCGGCACGCTTGTCGCCTGGCGAAAACAACCCGGCGACGCGCTCCGGCGCGGCGACACGCTCGCCGAGGTCGACACGGAAAAGGGCGTGATCGACGTCGAGGTCTTTCATGACGGGATTCTCGACGCGATCCTCGTGCCGCCCGGGACTCGCGTGCCGGTGGGCACGGCGCTCGCCACGATCCGCGCGGCCGGCGAACCGGCCGTCAGCCCGGCCGCAGTCGCAGTGCCACCCGTGCCGCCGACGCCACCCGAAACGGGCGAGGTGCGTCCCGCTGCCGTGCCGCCGGCGCTACCCATGTATGCCCCCGCGATCGACATGTTCGGACGTCTGCGGATCTCGCCGTCGGCGCGGCGGCTGGCTCGCGAACTGGGCGTCGATCCGCAACTCGTGACGGGCACGGGCCACGAGGGGGCGATCACGCGGGCCGACATCGAGCACGCGGCGGCCGGCCGGCTGGCTGCGCCGTCGGTCGCGGTTCCTGCCGCGCCGCCACTTCCTCCACAGGTCGCACCGTCCGCGGGCGACAGGCTCGAGCGGATGCGGCGGACGATCGCCGCGGCGATGTCGCGATCGAAGCGGGAGATTCCCCACTACTATCTCGCGACCACGATCGACCTTCAGCGTGCGACTGCCTGGCTCGCGGCCGTGAACGAGAGCCGGCCGCCGGAGAAGCGGCTCCTCGCCGGCGTGATGCTGCTGAAGGCGGCGGCGCTGGCGATCCGCGAGGTGCCGGAGCTCAATGCCGTGTGGGAAGGCGACCGCGTGGTCGTGAAGCCCGACGTTCACGTGGGCGTGGCGATCTCGCTGCGGCAGGGAGGGCTCGTGATCCTCGCACTTCATGACACGGCGTCGCGGAGCCTCGACGACCTCATGGACGGCCTCCGCGACCTGACCGCGCGGGCCCGGGCCGGCCGAATGAAGAGCACGGAGCTTTCCGATTCCACGATCACGGTCACGAGCCTGGGGGATCGCGGCGTGGACGCCGTGTGGGGCGTGATCTATCCGCCGCAAGTGGCGATCGTGGGCTTCGGAAAGATCGTGGAGCGGCCGTGGGCGGTGGATGGCGGCCTCTTCGCCCGGCAGCTGGTGATGGCCACGCTCGCGGCGGACCACCGCGTCAGCGACGGCCACCGCGGCGGGCTTTATCTCGACGCGATCGACCGTCTGCTGCAGGAGCCGGAGAAGCTATGAGCGACGAGCGGACGATCCGCGAGACGGTGCTCGAGATCTTGGGCGGCATCGCGCCGGAGGCCGATATCGCCGCGCTTGCGCCCGAGGCCAACTTCCGCCGCGAGCTCGACCTCGATTCGATGGATTTTCAGAACTTCGTGATCCGGCTCTGCAAGGCGCTCGCCGTCCACATCCCCGACCGCGACGCCGCAAAGCTCACCACGCTCGAAGCCTGCGTCCGCTATCTCAAGTAGGACAGGCTTCAGCCTGTCAAAGTAGATCGCTTCGTCCCGAAGCGGATCCAGATCCGCTTGCGGAGCAAGCGGTCTACTAAGCAAGCGGTCTACTTCTCAGTCTTCGCCCTGCGCCTTCGTGAAGCCGTCGGCGCCGTCGATCCGCAGCAGCCGCTCGATGTGGCAGACCTCGTGCGTCTCGTTGATCTTTCGCGACAGGGCGAGCGCGTCGTCGAACTGGATCGGCTGGCCGCTGCGGGTCATGAACCGGCAGCGGTGCTGGCTCACGCAGTCGATGTTTGGGTTGCCGTCGGGATACACCTTCGTGCCCCGGTTGGAGATCATCTTGAGCTTGAGCGGCGTCTGGGCGGCGATCGCCTCGAGCGACGGACCAAGCTCTGCCGGCACCACCGCGCTCTCCACGAAAATATCGGCGCCGACCACTTCCTTCGTCTTGGCCGGGCGGAACACCTGGTTGCGGCTCAGTTCCGGCATCTTGATCGGCTTCGCCGTCCGCACCTTCCAGCCCTCGGCCTTGCGGCCGAGATTCTTGATCACGGCCTTCGTGTACTCCGACGTTTTCACGCCCTTGTCGTAGCCCACCACGTCGCCCGTGAGCTTGCCGTCGAGGAGCGTCGTGAGCACGGCGTGCTCGATGGCCGCCGCCGCCTCGAATTCACCGAGATACTTGAGCATCATCGCGCTGCTCAGGATCACGGCGGTGGGGTTGATCACGTCCTTGCCGGCGTACTTCGGGGCCGAGCCATGCACCGCCTCGAAGATCGCGATCCCGTTGCCGAGATTGGCCGACGGGGCGAAGCCGAGGCCGCCGACGAGGGCGGACGTCAGATCGCTGATGATGTCACCGTTCATGTTCGTGGTGACGATCACGTCGAACTGGCCCGGCTTCTTCACGAGCTGGTGGGCGCAGTTGTCGATGATCACGTGCCACGACTTGATGTCGGGGTATTCCGGAGCGATCCGCTCGAACGTGCGCTTCACCTCGCCTTCGGTGAGCTTCATGATGTTGGCCTTCGTGGCGCAGGCCAGCGACTGCCTTCCCTCCGACCGGGCGAACTCGAATGCCGTGCGGATAATCTTCTCGGAGCCCTTGGCGCTGATGAGCTTCAGGCACTGCGCGACGTCGGGCGTCTGCATGTGCTCGATGCCGGCGTAGAGATCCTCGACGTTCTCTCGCACCACCACGAGGTCGATGCCCTGGCCGGTGTAGGGCGTCACCACGCCGGGCAGTTCGCGGACGGGCCGGATGTTGGCGAACGTTTCGAAGAGCTTCCGCAGCGTGACATTGGCCGACTTCTCACCGAAGCCCACGGGGGTGCCGAGAGGGCCCTTGAGTACCACCCGCGTGCTGTTGATCGAGTCGATCGTGTCCTGCGGCACGCCCGAGGCGATGCCCTGCTTGAACACCCGCTCGCCGGCATGTCGCTCGATCCAGTCGATCCCGACGCCGGTGGCGTTGACGATCTCGACGGCGGCGGCGACGCACTCGGGGCCGATTCCATCTCCGGGGATCACGGTCACGGCATGTCGGGTCATGATGGGGTTTCCCGTAAGGGTTTTAACGCAGTCTTGTGATACCACCATCGCATAGGGTGTCAAGAAGAGCCCGCCCCTGAAGCCCGTGGCGCAAGCCGAGGGAATGCGGTTGGCTTTGCGGTAGCGGACCGCGGATACCCTCGCTTGCGCAACGGGCTTGTAGGCAGGGAGGGCGGGGTGGCGGTTTTTTGGCCCCGCTGCCGGTTACGACAATTGTGCGAATGCCGACGGACACCATATCTTGAGGGCGTCAGCAGATTGCAGCCGATCCGCACCGCAACTGGAGAGGGCCTTGGAAATGATCGCCTCACGCAAGTTGTCACGCTGCCTCCTCGCGGTGTCTTGGATCGCGACCCTCGGGGCTCTCTCCACGAGGGCCCTCGGCCAGACAAAGAAGGAGGAGGCCGAGCTGCTGGCCGCCCCGGCTGCCGAGTTGATCTCGCCCGAGGTGCTCGCGCCCGCGGTGCGGCAGGCCGTGGCCAATGGCGCCGCTGCGCTCATCGCGCGGATGACGGCGGAGGACAATCCGTTCGGCCTGGCTCTGCCGCCGCACCAGACAGTGCGAATCGATGGCTACAACGAGGTCAAGGCCAAGCGTGTGACGGCAGAGCGGCCGGTGTATGAGCACGTTGCGCAGGAAATGATCGTGCCGGTCATCGTCAGCGGCAAGGAGACCGGACGCTTCGCGAAGGAAAAGAGGATGGTCTCCACCGGCAAAAAGATCGGCACGGAGACGTTCGAGTATCTCGCGCCCGACCCCAATGGCAGCGAGACGATGAAGGTGCCGATCTACGCCAAGGATGGCCCCGCCATGTGGCGGGCGTATCTGCCCGGCCTCAACGGGATGGCGCTCTACGTGCTCGCGAAGGCCGGACTCGGAGACCATCCCGCCACCGTCAAACATGCTGCGGCCCTTGCCGACCATGCCAAGGCAGATGTCGGACTTCCCGACCTCACGTTCGACCTGGCTTGGATGGCGGCCGGGTTTGCCGCGCTGGGGCCCGATTCTCCGCATGAAAAACTGACCCGCCGGCTGTATTCAAAACTGCTCGATGGGCAGATTCGTGAGAAGGGGGACCTCGACGGCCTGTGGGGCCCGGTCTGCGTCAACTTCACGTACTTCGGAAAACTCATGACCGTCGGGCAGATGATTCTGCACGAGTTGAATACCGTCATTCCGAAGAAGCTGGAGACCGCGGCGCCGGCGGAGCAGGAAAAAATCATCGCTGTTGGCCAGCAGATGAAGGAGTTTGCCAACATTTACGAGAGAACCCAGCGGGACGTGTTTCGCGCTGGCACACGGATGCTGCAAATAAAGACCGTGTATGGCGTGGGCGAAACGCTCGTCCTGCCCGGGTTGCCGTTCAACGCCTACCGATGGGTGATGAGCGACGTGGAATCGACCGAAGCCGCGGCCTTCGCGATCGCCGTCGGCAAGGAGGCCGGCGTTTTGCCCAGGGAAACGGAACGCGGTGCGATCAAGGGCAAGAAGGTGCATGCCCCGGTCAAGGCCGACGCCGCGCTCAAAATGGCCGCCAAACGATTGGCTGCTGCGATCGACGATGACGGCGGCGCGAGTTCGCTGGCGTTCGTGGCAGAAAACAAAAGCCTCAAGGACACCGGCTTTCCGGTGATCTCCCTGCATGGCGAGGAAAACAGACCGAAGCCGCAACTGTTTGACGTCGAGACGGCCTGCACGTGCGTGGCGGCCCTGGATGCGGTCGAGTCGCTCGTGGCCGCGGATGCTGCGCTCGACAAACAACTGGCGGAGCCGCGGCAACGCGCCCGCGACCGTGCGGCGAAGATCGCCGCACGGTGGTTCAAGGAATCGGCGAATCCCGCCGCGGACGGCTGGAAGGGGATGTATCAGGGGCTGAATGTGTCGCACGCCGATCTCACGAAATCTCCCGAGGTGCCCGCGCCGGCCTTCAAATCGGCCGTTGAGTCGCTGCCGTGGGGCCCGTCGGGCTGCATGTATCGGATCGTGCCCGGATTCCGCGGGCTCTTCGCCGGCGAAGGGCCCAAGGAGCGTTACAAAAACGATCTCTTCCGGCAGATCGCCTATCGGCTCGTCGCCTTGCAGGATCAAAACGGCCAGTGGTCGAGTGCCGGAAACCATCTGCAGTCAACGGCGGTCGAGTCGCTGAACATTAACTGGGTCGCGATGGCGTGCCACGGCGAACTGGAGAAAGCCGGCAAGTTGGCTTATCCCGACCCGGTGTCCTACGAGACCCTGCTCAATCGATCCCTCGGGCATTGGATGGGAGACGGGAATAACGACGCGGCCGTTTATCCCACGCTCGCAAGCCTCCTGTTTCTCGTGGAGGCGATCGACAAGCCCGTGAGCCTTGACGGGATTCAGATTTTGCCCGAGGCAGCGACCGAGGCAAAAAAGGAGGACGCCGGCAAGCCCGACCCCAAACGCACGCCTGTCGGCGCTGCCCAGAGTGTGGCCCGCCCCAGCCTGGCGCGGACCGAACTTTTCGGCTCGCTCGTCGGTGCGAAGTGGGGCGCGAAGACGCCCGCCACGCCGGTGACCCCAAAGCCGGCGCCCGCCGCACCGTCTTCCGGCAAGCCGGACGAGAAGCCGGCCGCCGTGAAGCCGAAGAATAAGGAAGAGGAAGAGGGGTACGACGGGCTCGACAAGATCGAAGGTCTGCTCGAGTCGGATGAAGAGAAAGAGTGAACGAGGGGGTAGGACTCTCGTTCGAGACCCTCGCTTGCCGAACGGGCTTGTAAGCAGCGGCACCCACCACAAGCCCCCGGCGGAAGCCGGTGGGATGACGCGTGGCGATTAGCAGCGGCGCGGGTGAGCAAATGCCCGGATGACGATTGCCGGCGTCATCCCCCCGCTTCCGCGAGGGGCTTGTGGATGTCGAGGGTGAGGAAGTGTGTCGCGCAGCTGATGCAGGGATCGTACGTGCGGATCAGGTGCTCGCAGCGCCGCGTGGCCTCGGCGTCGTCGCGGTCGAGCACGGTCGGCAGGTAGGCCGCGAGATCCGCCTCGATCCGCGCCTGGTTTTGCGACGTCGGCGGAACGATCGCGGCTGCGGCGATGAGGCCATCGTCGCCGACCGCATAGCGGTGGTAGAGGAGGCCACGCGGGGCCTCCGTCGCATGGCAGGCTTCTCCTGTTCGGGCCGCATATTCGACGCGGGGCACCGCGAGCGGCGCTGCATAGTCGCGGGCGATCCTGGCCGCCTCCTCAAACGCGGCGACAAGTTCGATCGAGCGGGCGACGATTGCCTGAAAGGGATTGCCGCTCGGCCAGTCGATGCCGCAGGCATCTGCCGCCCGCCTCGCCCGCGGCGACAGCAAATCGCGGCTCGTCGCCATCCGCGCGAGCGGCCCGCAGAGATAGGCCCGGCCGTCGGGCTCGAGGAGGCTGTGCAGCGCGGTGCTGTGCGGCACCTGCCGCTCGCGGAAGTGCCGCTCGTAGTCGGCTACCGGGATGTCGAGCGTGCGGGTGCCCGCCATGGTCATCGCCACGACGCGGCCGTCGTTCATTGGATACTCGTCGTCGGCCCGCACCGCAACATATTCATGCGGCTGACGAAAGTCGGGAAACGCAAAGTGGCTGACCTCGGTGACGAGTGCCTCGGCCGCCGCGATGCCCCATTCGAGGTCGGGCACGAGTGCCTGAACTTCCGCCGCGGGCGGCGACTTGTAGAACCCGCCGACCGTGACGTTGATCGGATGCACCGCCCGGCCGCCGAGCACCTCGATCAGCCGGCTGCCGATCGCCTTCATCCGTAGGCCCCGCTCCAGGAACGGCGCCTGCTCGGGCGGCATCGAGAAGCCGCTCTCGCAGCCGAAGAAATCCGGGGCGTCGAGCAGGTGGACATGCAGCGCGTGGCTCTGGATCCACTCGCAGCAGTAGAGGAGCCGGCGGAGCGCTTCGATCGCGGGCGTCGTCTCGATGCCGAGTGCCTTCTCGAGCGCGTGGCAGGCGCTCATCTGGTAGGCGACGGGGCAGATGCCGCAGATCCGCGCCACGATGTCGGGCACCTCGCGGATCTCCCGGCCCACGACGAGCTTCTCGAAAAACCGTGGCGGCTCGTAGATGTTGAATTCGGCGATCTCGACGCGGCCGTCTGCCACCCGCACGCGCAAGGCACCTTCTCCCTCCACCCGCGTGAGCGATTTCACCGAGAGTTTGCGGACGCCGCTCATGTCGGGGGCGCTCCATCGGAGGCTGAGAGTCGATCGTGCTCCGCCCGAAATTCCGGCGACCAGGCGTTGAACGACTGCACGAGCCGGCCGAGCGATTCCCGCGACGCGCCGTGCCGTTCGTAGAAGCCCGTGAGGCTGACGAGGTTCGGCGACTGGTCGGGGCCGTAGCAGCCGAAGCACTCGCGGTCGTGCGCCGGGCAGATCGCTCCGCAACCGGCCTGCGTGACCGGTCCGAGGCAGGCGATGCCCTTGGCGACCGCCACGCAGACCGTGCCGCGCTGCTTGCATTCCACACAGACGGAGTAGCCCGGCAGCCGCGGCCGGCGGCCGACGACGAAGGCCGAGATCACCTGCGCCAACTGCCCGGGATCGATCGGGCAGCCGCGCAGCTCGAAATCGACCGGCACGTGGTCGGCGATCGGCGTGCTCGTGGCGAGCGACTCTATATATGAAGGCGCGGCGTAGATGGCGGCGACAAAATCGTCGATGTCGGCCCAGTTGCGGAGGGCCTGGATGCCGCCGGCCGTGGCGCAGGCGCCGATCGTGACCAGGAACCGGCACTGCCGCCGAATCTCCTTGATCCGCTCGACGTCGTGCGGCGTCGAGACCGATCCCTCGACGAAGCCCACGTCGTAGGGGCCGGCGCCGATCCGCGACCGGGCCTCGAGGAAGTGCTCGATCTCCAGGTGCGCGGCGAGATCGCCCAGGTGCGGCCGTGCCCGGCCGAGGGCCTCGATCACCTGCATCTGGCAGCCGTCGCACGAGGCGAATTTAAAGATGGCGATGCGGGGAGGCATGAGGTTACCGCCTTACGAAAGCCCGAAGCGCGAGCGAGGTGAGTTGGCGAGATTTCTCGTGGGCGGGTTAGACGGCGTTGGTTGGGGTGGAGGGCTGATGGACCTTGCTTGCGCTGCGGGCTTTCGTGGTGAATGTTACAGGTTGAGAATCGCGAGGAACCGAGCGATGCGGTCGTAGGGAAACACCGGGCCATCGCGGCAGACGAATTCGGGGCCAAACTGGCAGAGGCCGCAGAGCCGCGCGGCGCAGATCATGTTGCGCTCCATCGAGAGAAACATCTGCGATTGCGCAAGCCCCTCGGCTTCCGCCCGCTGCACGACGGCGAGCATCATCGCCGCGGGACCGCAGGCGAAGAGGCCCGTGCGGGCAGGATCGAGAGCGAGTTCGTCGAAGAGCAAGGGGACGAGACCAGTGCGGCCGCGCCAGCTGGCGTCTGCCTGATCAACGATGACCCGCACGTCGATGCCGCGGTCGCGCCATGCATCGTATTCGCGTTCGTAGAGCAGGGCGGCGGGCGTCTTCGCGCCGAAGAGGAGCGTCACGCGGCCGTAGGAGCCGCGGTCGCTGGCGATCTGCAGAAGCGCCGCGCGGACCGACGCCAGCCCCACGCCCCCCGTGGCGATCACGATGTCGTGGCCGCGGAGATCGGCGAGCGGCCAGGGCGTGCCAAAGGGGCCGCGGAGAATCACCTCGTCGCCCGCGCCGAGCCGGGCGAGCGCATCGGTCACGTTACCCACGGCCTTCACGGTGTGGCTGAGCGAGCCGCGATCGTGGGGATCGGAACTGATCGAGATCGCCGCCTCGCCGATTCCCGGCAGGTAGAGCATGTTGAATTGCCCCGGCGCGAACGTGTAGCTCGCCGCCGCCGTGGGATCGCGAAACACGAGGTCATACGTGCGGACGCCTGCCACCTCATCGCGGATCGCCGCGATCCGCGCGGCATGGTGCTGCCAGGCATCGCGGCTGTCGGGCAGTGGAGGCGAGATCATGGCTCTGGTGATTGGCGGATGGCCGCCACCTCCTCGGTGAGGTCGATGGCCACCGGGCACCAGGTGATGCAACGGCCGCAGCCGGTACAGCCGGAGGTGCCGAACTGATCGATCCAGCCGGCGAGTTTGTGCGTGAGCCACTGCCGGTAGCGGGAGGCCGTCGTCGGCCTGGCGTTGGTGCCGTGCATCTGCGAGTGCTCGAGTGTGAAGCAGGAGGCCCACTGCCGCTCGCGCGTGACGGCGTCGCCGGTGAGGTCGGTCACCTCCGTCACGCTCGAGCAGAAGCAGGTGGGGCAGACGAGCGTGCAATTCGCGCAGGAGAGGCAGCGGTCGGCCACCTCCTTCCAGCGCGGATGCTCGAGGTTGTCGAAGAGCAGGTCGCGGATGTTTTCCGTGTCGAGGCTGCGGGGCCGTGGCCTGCCGGGCTCGGGCTGCCGCGCGTGCATGGCCTGCTCGAGATCGGCAGGCACGCGCCGCACCGCGGCGATCTCGTCGGCGGAGAGCGGCTTGAGGCTCGTTCGCGCGGCGAGGTCGCAAAGCACCGCAGCGCCCGCGGCTGTCAGAGCCTCGAGCGCAAACCGGTCGCCGACTTCGGTGAGCGCGAGGTCGTGGCCCGGCCCGGCGGCGGGGCCGCAGCCCATCGAGTGGCAGAAGCAGGTGGCGGCGGCCCGCCGGCAGTTGACGGCCACGAGGAAGAGCCGTTCGCGCCGCGCCTTGTACCGCACGTCGATCGACTCACCCCCCATGAAGATCCGATCCTGGATCGCCAGAGCCGCGAGGTCGCAGCCGCGGACGCCGATCACGGCCAGCGGCTCGGGCTCGTAAGCGGGCGTCGAAACCTGCCAGCCATCCGCGCCGCGATTCCAGGTTTCAAACGTCTCCCGCGCGGGAAACAAAAAGTTTTTCAGCGAGTGAGGGCCGACGACGTGGTCGAACGTGCCGGCCGCCGCGTCATACGTGAGCCGATAGACGCCGCCATCCTGCTCGTCGATCCAGCCGGTGGGCAGGACGCTAACGGAATCGAGATCGCGGTAGACGATCGCCCCGTCGGCCGCCTGCGGGCCTACGACGCGATGGCCGCGTGCCTTCAGCACGTCGATGAGGTGCTGGAGGTCTGGCCGCTCGAGCCAGAGCCCCTGTTCGTCGGACGACGTCATGTGATTCCTCTCCTACGAAAGCCCGCAGCGCAAGCAAGGTCCAGCCGCTTCGCCTCTCTCATTGGGCCGAAGCATCCCCAACTCCCCTCGCTCGCGCGTCGGGCTTCCGTGTTGGACCGCTCTCAATAAATGTATCGCGATGGGAAGCCCCGGGGGCAGTCCGATTCCGTGATCGACCGCGGGTGTCCGGTGGAGCCGCCCCGCTTTGGTGCCGCGATCCGGCGGGGAGGCCCCTTCATCTGGTGCCCCGCCCCCGTGCCCGGATTACACTGTACGGCCTCGGGTGGAGGGAGAGGCGTTGGCCTTCAGGTTTATTTCCATGGCGTGCGGCTATTTCAGGGCGGTGGTTTCGCGTGCGGCGCTCGTCGCACTCCTCATCGGAATCGTCTCGAGCGGGCGGCCGATGGCTGCCGCCGAACATCGCGAGCGGTGCATCATCGTCGACCTCTACCTGCGCGGCGGCGACACGGAGGAGCGCAGGGCGGCCGACGCCCTGGCGGACTTTGCCGCGAAACGCCCCGGGATCGTCATCCACGAGCATGTCGTCGACGACAGTGGTCCGGGGGCCGCGAAGCTCGCGGCGCTGGCCGAGCGACTGAAGTTCGATGCCGCCGCGACACCGGTCGTGCACGCCTGCAACGCGATCGTGAAGGGATTGAAGGATGGCGACACGCTCGTGCAGCGGCTTCGCCATCTCTGCGCGCTGACGATCTTCACCCGGCCCGGTTGTCCGCGGTGCGCCGCGGCGAAGGAGTGGATGCCGGGCACGGCGGCGCGGCACCCGGGCTTCGACGTCGCCTACGTCGATCTCGTGCAGGACGCGGGGGGCCGCGCGGTGCTCGCCGAGATCGTGAAGCGACACGGCGTGGGGGGCGCGAGTGTGCCGGTGATCCACGTCTGCAACTCCGTGGTGGTGGGATTCGACCGGGCGGAGACGACGGGCAAGCGGGTCGAGGACCTGCTCGCCCGCTGGACGGCCGATTGCCCCGGGCCGGTGGGAGAGGAGATCGAAGGCGACGCGGGCGAAGGCAGCGTGCTCGTGGAGCCGAGCACGATCGACGTGCCGATGCTCCGCTGGCTCGACGGCACGCTCGATCCCTCGAAGATGGGCATGCCGCTCTTCACGATCGCCGTCGGCCTTGTGGACGGCTTCAATCCCTGCGCGATGTGGGTGTTGCTGCTGCTGCTCTCGATTCTCGTGAACCTGCAAGACCGCTGGAAGATCCTCGCCATCGCCGGCACATTCGTCTTCGTGAGCGGCGCGGCCTATTTCGCGTTCATGGCCGCGTGGCTCAATGTCTTCGAGTGGATCGGCTTCCTGCGGCCGGTGCAGATCGCCCTCGGTCTGCTCGCCATCACGATCGGCACGATCCACGTCAAGGATTTCTTCGCCTTCAGGCAGGGGCCGTCGCTCTCGATTCCCGACGCCGCCAAGCCCGGCATCTACGAACGGATCCGCCGAATCGTGAATGCCGAAAGCCTGCCGGCCGCGATCGCCGGGGCCTTCGTGCTGGCCGTGCTCGTCAACGTGGTCGAGTTGCTCTGCACCGCGGGCCTGCCGGCGCTCTACACGAGCATCCTTTCGCAGCAGGGCTATGGCAGCCTCGGCCGCTACGGCTACCTGCTGCTCTACATCCTCGCCTACATGTTCGATGACACGCTGATGGTGGCCGGCGTGGTGGCGAGCCTGAACCGCTTCAAGCTCCAGGAGAGCGGCGGCCGGTGGCTCAAGCTCGTCAGCGGCAGCGTCATCATGCTCCTGGGGCTCGTCATGCTCTTCCGGCCCGAGTGGCTCGGCTGATATAACACGGAGCATGAATATCGTTATTCTCGACGGGTATACGACGAATCCCGGTGATCTGAGCTGGTCTGGTCTCGAAGCGATCGCCCCCTGCACGGTGCACGACCGCACCGCCGATGCCGACATTGTCGCGCGGGCCCGCGATGCCGAGATTCTACTCACGAACAAGACGGTGGTCTCCGGCGAGGTGATCGCGCAACTACCGAAGCTGCAATACATCGGCGTCTTGGCCACGGGGGTGAACATCGTCGACGTGGCGGCGGCGAAGGCCCGCGGCATTCCCGTCTGCAATGTTCCCGAATACAGCACGCCCAACGTGGCCCAGGCCGTCTTCGCGCTCTTGCTTGAACTCACGAATCACACCGGCCATCACGATCGCACCGTGCATGAAGGACGCTGGAGCCGCTCCGCCGACTTCTGCTATTGGGACGGCGATCTCGTGGAGATTTCCGGGCTCACGCTCGGGCTCGCCGGGTATGGCCGGATCGCCGCGGCGGTGGCCCGCATCGGCCGGGCATTTGGCATGCAGATCCTCGCCCACCGCAGGAGCGGCTCGGGGCCGATCGAGGAGGGGGGCAGATACACCGACCTCGACACGCTCTTCCGCGAGAGCGACGTCGTGAGCCTGCACTGCCCGCTCACGCCCGAGACCAAGGAGATGGTGAATGCCGAGCGGCTCGCCCGGATGAAGCCGACGGCATTTCTGATCAACACGGCCCGCGGCGGGCTCGTCAACGAGGCCGATCTGGCCGCGGCGCTCGACGCCGGCACGATCGCCGGCGCGGGGCTCGATGTGCTCACGGTCGAGCCGCCCCCCGCGTCGAACCCGCTCTTGTCAGCCAAGAATTGCATCATCACGCCCCATATTGCGTGGGCCACCCGCAATGCCCGACGGCGGCTGCTCGACGTGACCGCGACAAACATCCGGGCCTTTCTCGCCGGCAAGCCGCAGAACGTCGTGGCCTGAGGGCGCCGTCGTGGAGCGGCTCATCGAGGCTCACGGCATTTTGTCTCAAAGTGCATAGCCCGCCGGCCCCTGAATGTGGGTAAATGGCAGCTTGGTCAGCGTTGATGGTTTCCGCTGGGCATGGTGAAGCATGGTTTCGCAGGGAGCGCCACTCGACTCATGGCGGTAGGATCGGTGCATTCAAGGGAGGCCGTGGGGTCGTCGCGCGGCGGGCGGAGTGCCAGGCCGGAAGGCTGGCGGAAGCGACCGCGTGCCGTCATCGTGGAGGCCAACGGCGTGCTGGCCGACCTGCTGGCAGCAACGCTGGCGTCGTACTACGAAATGCAGGTGGCCGCACGGGTGGCCACTGCCGGAGAGGGTGCGGCTGCCTGCTCGCGGCACGCCCCGGACCTCCTGATCCTCAATCCTGAACTGCCCGACGGCGTCGGCATGGCGGTCGTGCAGTCGCTGGCCGCGGCAAATCCATACGCGCGGGCGATCCTCGTCGCGAGCGGGACGGGCTTTGCTAAACTGCGACGCACTGCAAACCTTCCGTCGCAGGTGCATGCGATCGTCGATCTGTCGGCCGGCCTGCCGGTGCTGTCCGTGCAGATCACCCGGTTGCTCGAGGAGTTCGATCGTGCGCCGGTCGCGCTGCGGGCCGAGCGGATCCTCAGCGGCCGGGAGCTCGATGTCTTTCGGCTCATCGGCAGCGGTATGATGAACGCGGCGATCAGCGAGCGGCTGGGCATCCGCGTGCAGACCGTCGAGACGCACCGCAAGAGCATCGCGAAAAAACTGCGGGCAACCGGCGTCGAACTCGTGCGGCTTGCCGTTCTCTATGTGTCCAATTCGGGTTTTGTCATCACCAGTGGAGAAGAAGATGAAGATTAGCCGCATCCGGCCCCTTGGGGGCGTGTTCCTTGCGATCTGCATGATCGCCGCATTCGGCCTGATGGCCCGCCCGGCCGGGGCACAAGCCCCGCGGCAGCCCAACATCCTCGTGATCTGGGGGGATGACATCGGCCAATTCAACGTCGGGGCCTACAACCTCGGCATGATGGGCTACAAGACCCCCAACATCGATTCGATCGCCCGCGAGGGCGCCCTCTTCACCGACTGGTATGGCCAGCAGAGCTGCACGGCCGGCCGCGCCGCCTTCATCACCGGCCAATCGCCGATCCGCACCGGGCTCACGAAGGTGGGCCTCCCCGGCGCGCCCGAAGGCATGAAAAAGGAAGACCCGACGATCGCCACGCTCCTGCGGGCGAAGGGCTACATGACCGGCCAGTTCGGCAAAAACCATCTCGGCGACCGCGACGACATGCTGCCGACGAACCACGGCTTCGACGAGTTTTACGGCAACCTCTATCACTTGAACGCCGAAGAGGAGCCGGAGCATCCCGACTATCCGAAGAGCCCGGAATTCAAGAAGAAGTTTGGCCCCCGCGGCGTGATCCACTCCTTCGCCAACGGCAAGATCACCGACACCGGCCCGCTGACGAAGAAGCGGATGGAGACGATCGACGAGGAGGTAAACGCCAAGACGTTCGACTTCATGCAGCGGGCGAAGGCGGCGAACAAGCCCTTCTTCATCTGGTGGAACTCCACGAAGATGCACATCTTCACGCACCTGAAGGAGGGCGTGGCGGGCAAGACCGGCCTCGGCATCTATGCCGACGGCATGGTGGAGCACGACCGGCAGGTGGGCGAGGTGCTCGCGAAGCTCAAGGAGCTCGGGCTCGACGAGAACACGATCGTGATGTATTCGACCGACAACGGCGCCGAGGCCTTCACCTGGCCCGACGGCGGCACGACGATGTTTCGCGGCGAGAAAAACACGCAGTGGGAGGGCGGCTACCGCGTGCCCTGCGCGATCAAGTGGCCGGGCACGATCAAGCCGGGCGCCGTGATCAACGAGGTCGGCGCCCACGAAGACATGCTGCCGACGCTCGTGGCCGCCGCCGGCGACGCGACGGCGAAGGAAGAGCTGAAGAAGGGCCGCCGGATCGGCGACCGGAGTTACAAGGTGCACATCGACGGCTATGACCTCGGGCCCGCGCTCCGCGGCCAGACGGAATGGCCCCGGAAGGAATTCATCTACTGGACCGACGACGGCAGCGTGGCGGCCCTGCGCTACGGCAACTGGAAGGCCACGTTCTTGAAGCAGAACGCCCACGGCATGCACGTCTGGCAGCAGCCGTTCGAGGTGTTGCGGGCGCCCACGCTCGTCAACCTGCGGATGGATCCCTTCGAACTCGCGCAGGACATCGGCATGGACTACCAGCGGTGGTACTTGGAGCACATGTTCATGATCGCGCCCGCGGGGGCCTACGTGGGGCAATGGCTGCAGAGCTTCCGCGAATTTCCCCCGCGTCAGAAGCCGGGCAGCTTCAACCTCGACCGCGTGATGGAGGCCGTCACCGCCCCGAGCAAGTAGGGTAGGCTTCAGCCTGCCTCCCGCTCCCGAGCAGTTCGGCGAAGCGTCTCCGAGAGCGCTTCGCCGAACTGCCGCCGGTATCGGCCGGCGAAGCGGCCGTGCTCCCAGACGCCGTGCTCCATGAGTACGTCGGAGACCGTGGTCTGGGCGTTGGCGGCGGCCAGGAGCGAGCGGCGCACGCGATGCAGCAGCCGCAGGTTGATGTAGTCGAGTGGGGAAATCTCGAAGTTGTCGCGGAAGGCACGGCAGAGCGTCCGCTCCGTCACCTGCGCGTGATCCGCGAGCATCGCGACGGAGGGGCGGCCCAGTGCCGTTGCTTCCAAGTGGGCCATGGTGCGGCGAATGATCTCGCCGCGATCGAGCCGGGGTCGGCCGGTGGACGGGCGCTGCGGTGAAGGGACGAGACAGTCGGCGGCGGCGGCGGCGAGTTGCATGGCCGCGACTTCCCGGGCCGGCGCTGGCCCGCCTTCCAGCAGCGGGCTTGCCGCGACCTGCTGCACGAGCCGCCGCAGTCGGCCGGTGGCGGCGGCGCCGGGGTGAAGCACCATGCTCGTGCGGCTGCCCATGGCGTTACCGGGCAGGGCGACGGAGCACCAGCCATGCGCGCGGCGGCGCACGGCGATGCGAAAGTCGCTTCCCGGTGGGATCACGAGGAGCGAGTTCTCGCCGAGCGGTTCGCCGTTGGCCAACTGTTGGCCGAAGCACGAGACCGGCAGGAAGAGGAGCGTGGCGTCGGAGGCGTTGCCGCCGTAGCAGAGATTGCCCCCGCCCTCGTGCGCGACTTGGAGAAAGATGTTGCCGACGGCACCCGCCGCGAGTTGCCAGCGGCGTTCCTCGACCCTGTCGCAGGCCAGTCGTAGATCGCCCCCTTGGACCGCGTCGGCCCAGGCTTGAAAATCGTCGAACGTCAGCATCCGAGTGCCCACCGCATCCAAGGGGCTCGATCATCCCCAGACCGCCTGATCCGGGGATGCGTGACCGCGTAAAGATTGTGGGAAATGATCGACTGATCGGCAAGCGAGGCGGGCGGGATCGCAGCCGATCGCCTATAGTGGGATCCATGAATGTCGAGCGTGTGAAGTACATCATCTGGGCGGTCGATATGGATCGGGCCGTCCGGTTCTATCGAGACCTCTTCGGCGGCCGCGTCATCAGGCAAAACAGCGTGATTGCCGAGGTGGAGATTCTCGGCGCCGTGATCGGCATCCACTCCGGGGGCGAGGGCCGCCGCACCTGGACGGGCCTGAGCTTTCAGGTTCCCGACGTGATCGCCGGGGCGCGGGAGGTGGCCGCCGCGGGCGGCGGGTTGCTCCGCGAGCCGGAGCCGGAGAACGGCGAGCCGCCGCACCTGGCCATGTGCGTCGATCCGGAGGGGAATGAATTCATGCTCTCTCGCAGGCGGTCATAGGGATTCGGTCATGGTGGATGAGCCGGTCAGGGACGACTGGGCTGCACGGCTGCCGGCGGGACTGCTCCCGCACGTGGTACCGCTCATCGCCGGGCATCGGGTGACGGTGCGTGTGAGCCGGCCGCGCCGCAGCAAGCTCGGCGACCACCGTCCGCCTGGCCGCGGCATCCCCTATCACCGCATCACCGTCAACGAAAACCTCAATCCCTACGCCTTCCTCACCACGCTGCTCCACGAGATCGCGCACGTCACCACCTGGGAAAAGCTCCGGTTTCGCGTGCGTCGCTATCCGCCGCACGGCCGGGAATGGAAGCGGGAATTCGCGCGGATCCTCGAGCCGGCCGTCGCCGGCGGCATGCTCCCGGATGACATCACGACGGCGCTCACCGCGTATATGCAAAACCCGGCCGCCGCATCCTGCAGCGACCGAGGCCTCATGCTGGCGCTCGCCCGCTACGACCGCGGGGCAGACGACCGGCCGCGGGTCGAGGAACTGGAGACGGGCGCGGTCTTCCGCGTGGACAACGGCCTGGTCTTCCGGCTGCACCGGCGGCTGCGGAGCCGCTATCAGTGCTTCGAGCTTGCGAGCGGCCGCGAATACCGGGTGCACGGCCTCTGCCGTGTGGAGCCAGTCCTGGAACCCCCGCGCCGCAAAGTAGGACAGGCTTCAGCCTGTCGCCGTTCCTGACAGGCTAAAGCCTGTCCTACTTTCTACTACCGCTGCCCCGACGGCCGCGGGCCCGAATACGCCCGTGAATGCCGGCGGCGGACCGTATTGCCGTAGACGTGGAGCGGTCGGTATGGCCGCTGCTCGATCGGCTTGCTTTTGATTTCCTCTCGGGCATCGCCCATCGCGACGATCCGCGGGTCGAAGCCGGTCTGAGCCGCCTCGGCGACGGGCAGGCTTGCCTCCAACGGCATGCTGAAGATGGTCAGGGCGAGCAGCAGGATTTTTGTAACGCGCATCTTTCCTTTCTCCGTTGGGGAAGTAGCCGCTATTCGAAATCATCGGGCGTTCGGCGACGGAATGTGTGCCTGCCAAACGCCGAAACGACGGATTGGCATATCCCGTACGCACGGAACCGGTCTCGCGTCGGCTGCACCAAGAGCCACCCCCCCGTCGGTCTGGGCCTCGTCCGCACCGTCCGCACGACCCGATTGCTGCACGAACCGCAGCCGAACCGTATGCTGACGGCTCAGCCCGGTCAGCAGTTTCGGGCACGACAAGTTCTTCCACGAGGTTCTCATGAGTCGGTTCGTTGGTGGCATGATCATCGCGGCGGTCTTCGGCCTGGCGTGCGTCGAGGCGGTGGCTGCCGAGGGAGACGCGGCAGTTCGGGAGGCCGTGGTGAAGGCGGCGGCAGGCTATGCCGATGCCTATAACAAACGCGATTTCACCGCGCTCGCCGACCAGTGGGTGGAGCGGGCCGAGCTCATCGAGGGAGGTTCCTGCGTGATCGGCCGCGACGCGATCGTGGCCTCGATTCGCGGTTGGCTCGACCGTCACGCGCAGGCCGCGATACAGATCAAGGTGACCGACGTCGAGATCGTGACCCCGGCGCTGGCCCGCGTGCGCGGCGTGATCGCGTTCACCCGCAAGCCGGGCGAGAAGCCGGTCGAATCGCGATTCGAGAGCCTGCGGGCGCTGGAGCAGGGCACGTGGAGGATCGTCGATTCGAGCGTGGCGAGTAACCATGCCGCGGCGCTCGACGACATCAACTGGCTCGTCGGCGCCTGGCAGGCGACAGACGCCAAAGCCGGCACGACGATCGACGCCGTCTATGAGAAGGCGATCGACGGCCGGGCGATCATCGGCCGTGTGAAACTCGCGCCAAAGGCCGGCAAGCCGGTCGAGGCAATCGAGATCATCCACGCCGACCGCGGCGACGGCGTCATCCGCACGGCGGTCTACGATTCGACCGGTGCCCACGCCGAGGGCGTGATCGAATCGGACGGCACGTCGCTCAACCGCAGCCTCGTGGGCGTTCCGGGCGACGGCGTCACCGGCAGTCGCGCGCAGTGGGTGCAGACCATCGTGCCCGGCGGCGAAGGACGGTTCACGATGCAGTCGATCGAGCGGTCGCTCGACGGCCGCCCGCTCCCCGACGGCCAGCCAATGCACTTCCGCAAAAAGTAGGACAGGCTTCAGCCTGTCACGCAAAAAGTAGGGCAGGCTTCAGCCTGCCTCTCAACCGCAGGAGTTCTCATGCAACCGACAGCAAGCATCCGATACGCGGGCCTCGCCTGTGTCTATCTCCTCGCGAGCGCCGCATCGCTCGCCCACGCCCACGGCGGCGGTGGCGGCCACATGGGCGGCATGGGAGGCGGCGGCCACATGGGCGGCTACGGCGGCCCGCACATGGGCGGCGGCTTCGACGGCGGCGCCCGCAGCCTGGACGGCGGCCGCTCGCTCGATGGGACGCGCGAGTTCGGCGGCCTCGACGGTGCGGCCGGCCACTTCGCGGGTGACCACAACATCGCGCGGGGCGATTTGTCGAAAGCTGATTTCCAGCGGATCGCCAACCAGGGCATCGCGAGGGAAGGGCTCGGCCGCGGCGCCGTGCGTCCCTACTCGATCGACAACCTCGCCAATCGAGGCGACGCCATCCGCAACAACTTCTATCACGGCGGCTGGTATGGCGGCCGCGGCTGGTACAACGACCACTTCAATGCCTGGTGGCCGGGCGGATGGTGGGGTGGCTTTGGCTGGGGCATGATGGCCGGCCTCGCGTGGAGCGATCTCGTGGGCTGGGGCGGCTACGGTGCGGCCCCGGTGGCCTACAACTACGGCACGAACGTCGTCTATCAAGACGACGGCGTGTATGTGCAGGGTGCCCGCGTCGGCTCCGCCGAGGAATACGCCCAGCAGGCGGCGACGATCGCCGGGCAGGGGGGCAGCGCGACCGTGGCCGACGACGACAAGTGGCGGCCGCTCGGCGTGTTTGCCATGGCCCGCAAGGAAGATACGAGCCCTGGCACGTTCCTCAGCCTGGCGATCGACAAGGCGGGTCTGCTCCGCGGCAGCTACTACGACGCGGTGTCCGACTCCACGCAAAACGTCACCGGCAAGGTCGACAAGAAGACGCAACGGGCGGCTTGGACGATCGGCGACAAGAAGACGCCCGTCTACGAGGCGGGCCTTTCCAACCTCACGCAGCAGCAGACGACGATCCTCGTCCACCGCGATGGCGGCAAGGTGGAGCAGATGCTGCTGGTGCGGGTGCAGAATCCGCAGGGGGGCGCCGACGCCGCCCAGGCGAAGCCGGCAGCCAAGCCCCGGCAAAACGTCGACGCCGATCGCGATCCCGACGTGCGCGACCCCGATGGACCGGATCGCGACGAGGTCGACGCCGGCGTCTCCGTGCCAACCGGGAGCGACAACTGAGCGCGAAGGGCGTCGTCGTCGCCCGCTGCCGATCGTCGCCTGGTTGCCGATGAAGTAGAATCCCGGCCACATTCCCCCAAGAAAGGATCATGCAGATGGCAGGCAAGAAGATCATCATGCGAACGGGCGAGGCGCTGGCGGAGGCCGACGAAGCCTGGAGCGCGGCGGAGCCGGAGGTAGTGATCGGCGAACTCGACGGGCCGGTGGGCTACGCGATTGCAAACCTGATCGGCGACCAGGTGAAGGGGCACACCCGCGTCTGGGCGATCCTCAATAGCGACGTGCAGGTGCGGCCCGCCACGCTGATGGTGAGCAAATACACGGCCCCCAACGCCCGCTACACCAACATCCTCATGGGCACCGTACAGGCGGCCGTGGCCAACGCCGTGCTCGACAGCGTTCGCGCGGGGCACATCCCGAAGAACAAGGTCAACGATATCGGGATCATCGTGGCGGTGTGGCTCGATCCCTCGGCCGGCGATGCGAAGACGAAGATCGACCACGAGGTGCTCTTCAAGACCCACCACGAGGCGACGGCAAACGCCATCCGCAAGGCGATGGCGAACGAGCCCTCGATCGACTGGCTGCTCAAGAACCAGAAGAAGGTGGGCCACTATTTCCACGAACTGGCCCTCAAGGGCGAGCTCTGAGCAGGGCCCGTGCCGGTCGGCCCGAACTCGCGCTGCGGATGACCGAGGAGAATCTGCCGGCAATCCGCGCCTCACGCCGGGTCGAGGTGGATGCCGCTCAGCCGGCAAGGATGCGCTCGATGCTGTGCCGCGTCGGCTCGGCCGAAGACTATGCCCAGCAGGCGGCGACGATCGCGGGGCAGGGGACGAGCGCGACCGTCGCCGCCGATGACCAGTGGCGGCCGCTCGGCGTGTTTGCCATGGCCCGCAAGGAAGATACGAGCCCTGGCACGTTCCTCAGCCTGGCGATCGACAAGGCGGGTCTGCTCCGCGGCAGCTACTACGACGCGGTGTCCGACTCCACGCAAAACGTCACCGGCAAGGTCGACAAGAAAACGCAGCGGGTGGCCTGGACGATCGCCGACAAGAAGACGCCCGTCTGCGAGGCCGGCCTCTCCAACCTCACCCAGCAGCAGACGACGATCCTCATGCACCGCGATGGCGGCAAGGTCGAGCAGATGCTGCTCGTGCGGGTGCAGGATCCGAAGCAGGCGGCACCAGCCAAGCCATGAGAGCATTACGGCTGGCCACGTGTGTCGTGCTCGCGACCGCCGCCGCGGCGGGCCGCTGCTGATCGTCGCGCGGCTGCCGTCTTGCGTATTCAGTCCGTAATCGTCTCAATCAGACCGTGCGCCGCAGGCGTGCAGAGCTGGCAGTCGATTGATTTATGTCGGCAACTCGAACCCCTTGCGGCGTTCGCGGACGAGCAGGGCGTCGGCCGCGGCTTCGTCGACGAACTTTTCCTTTGCCGGATCCCACCGCAGCGACCGGCCCACCTGCCGGGCGATGTTGGCAAGGTGGCAGACCGTGATGGAGCGGTGGCCGATCTCGACGTCGGCGACCGGCTTCTCCCGCGACCGGATGCAGTCGAGCCAGTTCTGCAGGTGCTCGCGGGCCTGCCAGAGCGCCGTCTGGTCGCTCCACTTCCGCTCCTCCTCTTCGACGTCGAGCTTTGCGAGGATCTGCGCCGCGATCTCCGGCGGGTTGCTCGTGATTTTGTTGCGGTTGATCTCGAGCTTGCCTTTTTCGCCGATGAACACGCCGCCCCCCTTCGGCCCCCCGGGAAGGATGAAATTCACGGCTACGCCGCTCGCGTAGTGCATCGCCACCTGGCCGTTCGGCCCCTCGGTGAGCGGCTTGATCTCGACGGGCCCCGTGTCGTCGGCCCCCAAGGCCCACTGGATCTGGTCGACGCCGTGGGCGCCCCAATTGGTCATTTCACCGCCGGCGAAATCCCGCCATCCCATCCACGTCATCCACGCCGGGTTGAACGGGCGATCGGCCGCCTGGTTGAGCCACTGGTTCCAGTCGAAGCCCGTCGGCATCGGTTCCGCGGGAGGCAGCGGCGAGGGGGAGT
>JBIIOK010000153.1:0-5307 GCA_044336985.1 Pirellulales bacterium
GCGTGTTCCTCGCTGAGGGGCCGTGGCCTGGCAAGGCCTATTTCGACGCCCACCGTCGCGCCCGCCAGCGCGACGCCAGCCTCTACCTCGACTACGGCCACTCGCGGCCGGGCGTCTTCAGCCGCGGTGCGATCACGCAAAACTTCGAGACCATCGGGGCCGATGCCCGTGCCGTGCAGCTGCCGCCGCGCGACCCCGCGACCCGCGAGGACGAGCAGCAGGTGCCGCGGGTGTTCCCCGGCACGCCGCAGGACAAGGTCGCCCCGGAACTGATCCCCACGCCCCCACCGGCCCCGGGAGTCGCGCCGATCGCGTTGCCGCCGCTGACGACAACGGGACGCGACGAGGCGGTCAGGGCTGTGGCCAACTGGTCGAAGGCGGTGCTGCCGCCCGGCCGGGAGGTCACCACGCCCGACGCCGCTGCGGCGACGCAACTACGTTGAACAATCAACACACGAAAAGCAACGCACGAAAGCCCGCAGCGCGAGCAAGGATCATCCGCGCTGCGACTCCATCCGACTCTGAAGCGACGCCAACCCTCCTCGCTCGCGCTTCGGGCTTCCGTGTGAGTAGACCGCTTGCTCCTGTAGACCGCTTGCTCCGCAAGCGGATCCCAACAGATCCGCTTCGGGACGAAGCGGTCTACTTCGGCAATGCGGCTGCCTCGAGGGCGGCCTCGAGTCGCTCGGGATCGCGATCTCGGATTCGCCCGAGCTGCCGCTTCGCCTCCGGCAGCGGGCTGGCCGACAGATAGCCGGCGACGGCGCGGCGGACGAGCGGATCGTCCGCCCCGAGCGATTCCCAGAGCGCGGCCACGGCGTCGGCATGGCCCCAGGCCCGATACCGGGCCAGATCGATCGTCGCATCGGCCGCGACGACGGGGCTCGACAACAGCCGCGCAGTCGCGTCGGCCGTTCGCGCCCGCGGGATCACGCCTCCGAGTTCCTCCCAGGCAAACCGCAGGGCCGCGAGCAGGTGTTTCTGGTCCGCCGGCCGGGCGTCGGCGGCGAAGAGCCCGCGCTTGTCGAGGAAGTCGAGTCCCCGCTCCCCCTCGGCGACGAGCAATCCCGCCAGCAGTCCGTCGAAGCCGGCGCGGAAGTCGCTGGCCGGCGCGGCGATCGCGGCTTCGAGGTGCTCGAGCGATGCGCGGCGTGCCTTCTCGTCGGTCTCGCGGGTGGCAGCGATGCCCAGTGCCAGGCCGTAGAAACCGCGGCGGCGCTGGTCGATCCCCGGCTCGGCGACCCAGGCGCGGAGTCGCGCGGCATCGAAGGCATCGGCCGCTTCGCGCACGGCGGCGTAGGGGGCCAGGCCGAATTCGGTGAAGGCATCCTCGGCGATCGCCGGCTCCGGATGCTCGAGCCGCGTGGCAAACCAGCGCAGCCGCTCGGTGGCCGGCTGCGATGCGGGAGGGGCCGCGACCGCATGGGCGAGCAACGCCTCGTTGGCCGCCACGGCCGACCAGCGGAGAAGTGCTTCGCCATCGGGCATGGCGAAGAGCAGGGCGGTGCCCTCGAGGGGGCCGGCCACGCGGGCCGGGATCGGTTCAGCGCTGACATCACGGCCGCCACGGATGAATTGACGCACGAGAAACGGCTGGCTCGAAAGCCCCGCTGCGTCCGGCGCGGCGGGCCCAGACGGCTCGCCGATCGCGACGGCAGCGGCCTCATCGCGGCGCTCTGCGAGTGACTGACCGACGACGCCGCAGAAAGGACAGGCCTGCAGCGGTGGGGCTGCGACGCCGATCACGATCGTGGCAAGCAGGGCGAGAAAAGAGCGCGGGTGCATGGGGGTGGAGGAAGCTTGAACAATCGCGCACGAAAGCCCGACGCGCGAGCGAGGCATGGGGGCGTCGTGAACCAATTGTCCTCGCTCGCGCGTCGGGCTTCCGTGAAAGCGGACGCCTGTGGCAGGCTGAAGCCTACCCTACTCATGAAGGCGAGCCAGCACTTCACTCTAGACGTACGCCGCCGGGCCGGTCGCCCGCTCCTTCTGCATCCGCTGCCGCCAGTAGGGGGTGGTGCAGAGGAGTAGCTTGCCGGTGCCCTGGTAGACGTAGGCGCACTTCTGCCCCGACAGCCAGTAGCTGAACCACGACTTCGCCGGCCGGCGGATCGAAAGCGTGATGCCGTTCGTGTGGGCGATGACGAAGGGGCCGTCGGCCACGAGCTTGTCGTCGACCAACTCGACCTCCTGCACCGGCCCGTCGACGGCGAGCACCACCTGCCCGTCCCCTTTGAGTGCGGTCTTGTACCAGAAGAGGCCTTGGTCGGCCCAATACGCGGTCCACGTCCGCTCGCGGTGCACCGAGAGTTTCACCTCGCCGTCGCTCGCCCAGAAGCACTTCGTGTCGAGGATCCAGCGCTCGCCGGGCCTGACCCGCATCACGTGATAGCCGCCGAGTGTCGAGTCGAGAAACACGCTGCCGGTGCCGCTATACCGCGGCCGCAGGACCGATTCATCGGAAAAGAGCGACACCCACCACGACTTCAGCGTGGGGAGCGGTACGTCCATCGCGATCGTGCCCTGCATGTGGTTGAGCGCGCCCCGCTCCGCGCGGACGTCGTCGTCGTCGAGATCGACCCGCACCCACCGCATGCCCTCGGTCTGCTCGACCTCAAACGTCGCCATAGATATCGACCTCCGTTCCGCTCGCGATGCCATCCTTCGTCCAGTCGCAGCTCCAGCCGGGGAACGCGATCTGCGGATAGGGATCGGGATCGATCGGCGCCTCCGACTGGTGCACGATCTCAAGCTGCCGGTCCTCGCGGATCCTGCCGATCCGAAAATACTTCGTGGTGTGCTGCGTCTTCGGGTCGAGGCGGACTTTCCCGCTGGGCCCGTCGAATTCGAGGCCATCCCGGAACGCCTGCCGCACGGCAGTCGTGTCGAAAGAACCGGCCTTCTCCACCGCCTGTTTCCAAAGGTGAACGAGGCAGTAGGCGGGCTCCATCGGGTCGCTCGTCACGCGGTCGAAGCCGAAGGCGTCCTGGAAATCCTTCACCCAGCGTCGGTTGGCCTCCGTCGGCAGGCTCTGGAAATAGCACGACACCGCGTAATGCCCCTTCACGTGCTCGGGCAGCAGGGCCCGCAGGTCGTCCTCGCCGATGCTCGTCGACACGACCGGCAGCTTCTTGGGGTCGACCTTGGCCGCCGCGATCGCCTCGAAAAAGCCGATGTTCGAGTCGCCGTTGATCGTGTTGAGCACGCAGTCGGCGCCGGAGGCGAGGATCTGCTTCACGACCGCCGCGAAATCGGCATGGCCCAGCGGAAAGTAGGCCTCGCCAGCGGGCTTCTGGTTCTTCGACTTCAGGTATTTCTTCGCGACAAAATTGGCCGTCCGCGGAAACACGTAGTCGGAGCCGATCAGATAGATCTTCTTCCTGCCGCCACCGGCCGCGCTCGCCAGCCAGTCGATGGCCGGCAGGATCTGCTGGTTGGGCACCATGCCGCCGTAGACGATGTTTTTCGACGACTCGTTGCCCTCGTACTGGACCGGATAGAAGAGCAGCTTGTCGCGTTCCTCGAAGAGCGGCAGCACGGCCTTGCGGCTGGTGCTCGTCCAGCAGCCGAACACGGCCGCCACGCCGGCGTCGAGCAGTTGCCGCGCCCGCTTCTCGAAAAGCTCGGGCCGCGACCGGGGGTCGGGCGCCTTGGCTTCGACCTGGTGGCCGAGGATGCCGCCGGCGGCGTTGATCCGCTCGAAGGCAAAGAGCTCGATGTCGCGGAGCGACGTCGAGCTGATCGCGAGCGGGCCGGTCTGCGAATGAAGCAGGCCCACTTTCACCGTGGGCGACTTCGGGGGAATGCCGAGCGAACAGCCGACGAAGGTGGCGGGCGCGAGGGCGCGGGCGGCGGCGAGCGTTGCCGCGGCGCTTCGCCGCAGCGCAGCGCGTCGGGAGAGGGAAGGGCTTGTCACGTCGTCAGTCCTCGTTCATCCGTTTGTAAAGCACTTCAAAGGCTTCGGCCGACACGCTCACGTCGCCGCGAAACGGCTGGTTCATGTCGATGATGAGATACATCATCGTGCCGAGGTAGGCTGCGAGAATGCCACCGAGCACCAGTTGCGTGATGAACCGCATGTCGAAGAGCCAGCAGATCGCAAGGTTGAGGACCGCGCCCAGGATCATCACGTACCACATCGAGCCCGGCAGGCCCGACTTCACGGAGTAAAGCCGCATCCGCCGGCATTCGAGGAAGTGGTTGAGCTGCCGCAGCGCCTCGGCGTGGATGATCTCCTCGGAGGGGGTCTTCGGCTGGAAGTCGAGCAGTCGGTCGTGGAAGGCCTCCGCGCGGATCGTTCCCTCCTCGGGGATGATCCCCTGGCGTTGCAGTGGCCAGGCATACTTGATCACGTAACGCGTGTAATCGCGTAGCAGCCAGCGGAGGTTTTGGGCGTAGGGCTCGGGATACCGGGAGACGTCTTCGTAGAGCGCGGAGAGCGCCGCGGCTTCGCGGGTGACGTTCGAGCCGGCATCGGAGACATTCTGGTAGGCGGTCACGGCGATCAGGCCGAGCAAGAGGCCGTAGAAGACGCAGAAGCAGGAGAGCACGTAGCCGACGATGTCGTTGGAGCCGGCGGTGTTCTTCACGAACTGCCGCAGGATCGGCCGCAGGAAGATCGTGCCGAGCCAGTAGAAGCCGACGAACGCGCCGGTGACGAGCAGCGCGAGGTTCCGGGTGGGAATCTCGTAGAGCCAGGAGAAGTCCAGATTCATCGGTGTTCTTGGGACTTAAATAGCAGGTGGATCGCGGATGGACCTTGCTTGCGCTGCGGGCTTCCGTGACGTGGGTCATCAAACCTCGACACGCAGATGGTACCAACGGCCCGGGGTGACTGCACCCGCCTACCGGGTTCTGGTCATTGCACGGCCTCGCCGTCGAGCGCGTAGATCGCCAGGTGCTTACCGTCCGGCCCCTTCAATTCCTGGAGGCGGAAGACGCCCGAAACGGCCACCGGGCGGATCGAGAAATTCGCCGTCTTGCCCGGCTGCATCCGCACGACGACGCAGTCGTAGAGGGCCGCGCCGGGGCCGAAGCAGCATTCCATGTTGTCGCGGACGAGGACGAATTGCGTGAGGCCCGTCTGCTGAAAGCTCGGCAGGATGTAGCCGCGGATGCGGATTCGCTCCTGCTCGAGCGCCGTGACTCGCTCAGGCAGCAGGTCGCTCGTGAAGGGCGCCCCCTTCTCCATGTCGAACTTGATGTCGTCGAAGGAGATCTCGCGCGGGCTGCCCGGCCGCGCCGGCGGCAGCCGTGTCGGGGGCGTGTTCGCCGCAGCGGCGGTCGCAGGCGGCTCCGTCGTCGGCT